>CALFYW010000068.1 GCA_937952265.1 uncultured bacterium | reverse complement strand
GCCTTGGCTTGCTCAGGCTTGCCCTTGATGCGTAATTGCGTAGCAGTGTTGATCGCCTCTGTGATCAGACCCTCAGTCTCGGCATCATAACCAAGTTCCTCGATCCGATTTTCGGCTAACTCGAAAAATTCACCCTGCGTTAATTTCATTCCTCATCAAATTTGATCTGAAACTTGCCTCCTCGTAACTCAATCTCCACCATCTGACCCAACAAGGTCAAAAACTGCGAACGATCAAGCCCCACACCACAATCCTGCACATTGGCATCCTTATCAATGCACTTGTACACACTGCTCTGATAAACCCCATCAGCATCATGACCGAACTCTTCATAAGCCACAATCAAACAACAATCCATGGTCTTGTTGTACATATAACGGATGTTTCGAAAGGAATTGCCCTCACGGTTTGCCGCGTTCAAGCTTTCAATGATGTTGTAAGCCCGTGCGAGTTGCTTGCTATTGAAATTCAAATGTATTTTCATGGTCTATGCAATTTCAATTTCGTTCAACACATCAGTTGCTTTAAGGAGAATTCGTGATCTGCGCTCCGCCGCTCTACGCTCCTCAGAAGTCTTTGAGGGCACGTTGTTCATCACCTTAATAGCATTAAGCACCCCGTTTTCAATCCACTGCTTTGAAAGCATATTGCGCTTTAAGTCGTCTTTGAGGTACCCGTTGCGGTTTTCCCGTACCACACGAACAAAGGTCTCAAGAGTGGAACGTGGATTTTCATTCAAAAGCATATCGGTCACCGCAAGAGTGCGATAAACCTCCCCGACAGCACGAGAGATGTACTCGGTTTTTCTTTCTTGTTCGTCACCACGTGCAGGTGTCCCGGGCATCTGTGAAGCCAAAATCAACTCCGACCTGATCTCCCCATCTCGAGCGTAGTTCTCCATGTAATTACGCTTGAATTGTTCGAATTTTTCGTAAGCTAAACCACGACCCTCTGTAATATCTCCAAGACTCATAGTTTGCCCCAAACCCATACCAATTCCCACCCCTATAGAATCATAGTTGGCAATTATGCTCATGAACCCCTGCGCTCGAAATTCACGGCTGTCAGAGGTGTGTATCAAAATCTGATTATAGTCAATCTTATCGCCATATTCCTTGGCTTTTACCCCTACGCACATTGCACGATCCATGCGGTCACTTTCCTTTTGAAGCATCGCATAGTCAATGCCTACATCAATGTTTGACATCTCTAAAAAGCTTGCCAAAATAATTGCAGGAAGAGGTCTGTAAGCAAGGTCATAGGAAGACCAACTTGCTACACCCCCAATTCCGACAAGCAATTTGACTCGCTCCTTTTTCACCTTGGCTTCTCGGCGCAAGTATATTTTCTTGGTGCGGGTTTTTACATTCGGTATCGATTTTCCCTCCTGTACAGCACGACGAAAATCAGCAACGAACTCCTTTCCATCTTCATCGGTGTAAACAAACTCAATCAGCCCCTTGTTTACGCGTTGAGTGATAAACTTTCCATCCACCACCATACCATCCAACTTAGGAACGAAGTACTCCTTTTGATAACTCACCCGTGGAGCGCACTCCACTTTACCACCCTCTCTTAGAATAAAGTACTCGCGTTTGTCCTGATACAACTCGCCATCCTCGAACTTGATAAAACCATCAGGATTGACAAGTTTATCTCGGATTGCACTTGGGTCAGCGAGTTGGTTAAACTTGGGACAGTAATACTCTATCACGTATTCCATGCCTTTACTCGCAAGGGAGAAAGAAAATACCCCTATTGGCAAACTGTCCGCCACAAGCACAGGCTTTTTGAAATTGTCGCCAAACTGAATCGAGGTGGCAATGTCCTTTGAAATATCAGCAGCCAATTGTATCACCTCAGGCTCTATGAACTGTGTTGGGGTTACTAGAAGGTCTTCCACGCTATCAGTGCCATACCATTCGGCTCGCTCACGAACCCAAGATGGATTAGTCATTTTCGACCTGACCTCTGAGAGCGTTTCCTTGTTTTGAGCAACTTGTAAGTCAGCGTTGATGTAATCACCAAATACGAGGTAATCTTTCCACGAATTAAAATAATAGGTGCTCGGATCGCCAAGCAATTGCGAGTTGTCAGGAAAATCAATATCGAGTTTGCGCTTTGCCACTTACACCAACTTTTCCTTCTCCTCCATCATTTTGTTGTACTGAGCAACAATCTGATCTGCTTCTTTGACCTCTTCAGGTGTATCGATTTTCTGATCGAGGTGAAACTTGTTGTAACGCTCCACAAAGCCATCGTAATCCGCTTCCTTGACAATTACCTTGCGCTGTTCAGGCTCGAAGATTTTTATGAAGCTGTCCACCCCATCAATGACGGTTTTATACCCGTACTTCTCCTTGTCGGTGTTGCCTTCCAACTTGTTGTCAAGCCACAAGTAATAGGTGTCGCGAAGGGATTCCAAAATCCTGAAGGAAACAAAGGCAAAGTTGTCCCACGCATTTTCCCGAATCACGTTGCTTACCCGCTGCATGAAGTTGAAGATGAAAAGGGCACCCCCTTCCATCACACCACGTTGCGCATTCAAATCATCAAAGATTTGGTAGATGCTACCTACAAATCGATCCTGAAGCGAAGCATCCTGTTGGAAGTTTGCCACATAGTCAGGGTTCTCACGAGTCATAATGATGTTACCTGTGGCACCGATAAGCACGTTGGCGTGACGCTTGATCTTACGACCACGACCGTCCTCGATCTCACTTGCCTCACTCATTGGCTCGGTCTTCATTCGAGCAAGGGCACTATTTAGCATCCCTGCGGTGTTCGGATCAAGTTTCGGCAACTCATCCAAGACAAGTACCGCCCCATCATATTCTGAAGAGCCTCCCTCCCACGCACGTGGAAGCTTTCCCTGTTGGTACCCCTCCAAGGTCTGACCACCCTTGATCTCAAGTTCTGAGGTATATTGATTACAGGAAATTTCGATGTACTCGTAATTGAGAACCTTGGCAATTTGTTGAAAGGTGAAAGTCTTTCCTGTTCCTGCCTTACCCCACAAGTACGGATTGTTGTGGGCAAAATGATCTGACAGCAGCCAATACATAATGGGAGTGAACTTAACCGCCTTACCCCTCGCTTTTTGCCCCGAAGGAAGCGTTCCCTTGTATTTGGTGCTCACTTTTGAGTTGATCCACTGCACCAACTCCTGAGATAAGTTTTCTCGGGTTATTGTGATCTCAGGAATGCTCTCAAACATGATCTGCTTGACCTGCTCTTTATCAACCCCTGAAGTGGTTTCACTCAGCATATTTAACAATGCCTGAGTCAATTCGTTGACACTCTCTGTTTCAGGAATCTCAATGGTCACCCCCTTTTCATCATCAGCCTCCTCGGTAGTAACCTCCCCCGCAGTAACCTCTTCGATGGTTGCTACATCGGACATCCCCTCGATCTCCTTGTAGACCTCTTCAATAGGTCGCGACTCGGCTTCTGCCAAATCATTCAATAACTCAATCGCCGACTGCTTATATGCTGAAGCTGTCTTGGGGTCTTGCTCCGACTTGAAATAGTCGATGGCGTCCTCTAGCCTAGTTTGTAGGTTGCTCTTTGCCATTTTTCGTGGAATTTTAGTCTTTTAAATATTTGTCGATTAATTCTTTAACGCCTTTTGCCGTCTCTGAACGACTCATTTCAGCAGTATATTGAATTGGGGCTATTTGCACCGCGTCTTGTAACGGAGTAAAATATTTTGTGCCATCAGTATCCGCCAACTTTCCAAACCTCATGATCAACTCACGCTCCTGCGCCGCTAATTGTCGAAAGCCTTTTTTATTCGAATCGAGGGTTGGGTATAACCTGATGATTCTCGTGCGTAAATCATTGATTCGCTCCGCAATCGGGGCAATAGCGGCAAACGATACATCCAAAGGCATCATGCCTACAAACCCGAATAAGAGTTCGTCATACTCCAATGCCGCTTTGCCGTTATATTCCACAAGCGATAATTCTTCGTCATCGAATACAGGAAGATTAGAAACGGCTGTTGTCGAGACGGGGCGTGGAAGTGGAAGTTGATGTACTTTAATGATCTCGGGCAAGTGATTTACAACCACATCAGCGATTGGTGCACCCTTTAAGTTAATGGGGTTGTCCTTGGTTTTAAGCCCAACAACCCTGTACGCCGTGTTATTGAAATAAACCAAAGAATTACTCTTCAATCCTCCCTTTGGAATTGAAGACGCAACCGCGCTTGGCACATGAATAGAGTAGAAAACCCGATACTCGTAGTCATACAACAGCCAAAAAGAAGTATAGCCCGTGATGCCA
>CALFYW010000067.1 GCA_937952265.1 uncultured bacterium | reverse complement strand
ATTTTTTGCTGTTCGTAACACAGTTCCGAGCTATGCTTGTGGTCGTCTTCCCACTTATGAGCTAGCATTGGTTTCCCGGGGGCTACCTTTTCGTTTTCCCACATAGTCTTCGCACGTTTGAGAGCGCTATCATATCCAAGCTTCACATGAATTGTAGAAACAAGTTCTTTACCACCAACCAAACCACTCTTTTTGGTGATGTTAGCGGTTCCATCAGGCATTTTTTGAACGCTTATGTTCACATAGCGTTTTCTGCCTTTAGAGTCGGTTTTAAAAATTGTTTCCATTATAGTAAGGGTAGATATGATTCCGGTCGTAAATTACGAGCGAATGGAGCGACTTAGGCCACCCCCACCCACGAATATTCCACTAAATGCGAATACCGCGTGTATAGTTATTATAATATTAGCTGTTCTTGGTCTGTATAAACGGAGTGTTGACGTTAGTCAATCGAGGACACGACATTATACTTGAGACACTCTTCGACGTTCAAGTAGATGTCCTTCTTCATGAGCTTCTTGAATTCCTTTTCTGGGATTTCAGTCTTCTCGCCGTAGACCTTCGTAATCATGTCCATGAACTTTGAGCATGAATCCATTTCATTCTTGAGATCCTCGAATTTACCCCAGAAACCGTTAGTGGACAACTGGTGAATGAGGATGTGGGCGTTCTTACCCATGCGACGTTCGTGACCTCCGAGCAACATGAACGTCGCAGCGCTGCAACACGCCCCTTGAGCGATGGTCACAATCTTAACCTTGGACTTTTCAATAACATTCATGGCGCTGAGTCCAGCGAACATTTCACCTCCGTCACTACAGATGTTAATACGGATTTCAGGCTTGAATCCCGGGAAGTCAATGGATTGCTTCAGTAGTTTGTTTTCGAGCTTCTTGAACTCTTCGGTAAACTCCAAAATATCATCTGTCGTTACATCGCTGTAAAAGAACATTTCATTTCCGATGATGCGAGTTGTTTTAAAGTCATCCTCAGCACCGGTAGTAATTGGCAAAATGGTAGGAGCTGGCATCTTATATTGGGTATACGTCTACAGGTTTTAAGTAAGTTTTGACTGGTAGTCTTTGATCTTCTTCTTAATCTGTGATACCTCACGTGGTTTGAGCTTATTCCCTATACATAAATGATTAATGACGTCAAAATCCTGTGGTGTGAGTTCATAGTGTGTGTATACTTCCATGTTCCCCTGCTTTGCGTATTGTCGCATGAGTGAGAGCTCTTGATGAGACATACCACGTGTTTTTCTTGAAATATTTCCCAGTTTCTGACTTCTCATTTTATAATTACCGTATTTTGTCCAAAAACTACCGGGTCTTATTATGGTTTTATCTATCTTTTCTCCTAAATAATAGGCTGGTGTAGATATTATAGAGTTCGTAAAGTACAACATCGAATCCCAAAACCCACTGTATATACTCGAGTCATGTAAGTCTGCGTCCGAAAGAGCTTGTGAAATTTTGTGTATGTTTACATTTGACGATTCCGGGTAATTTTCGTGTACAATACCCCATATGTGACCATGTTCGCACATGGCGTCCGATGACTTTACGATTTCCCTGTCGCATAAGAGTGATACGGCGACTTCCTTTGGTTCTATGAATTCGTCCTTTTCATCGGAAAATTCTATATAATGAAAAAAGTTATGTATATTCCCCTTACACGCTTCCGCGGCTTTCATAGCACCGGACACACCCGGCCTCAATGAAGCGATTTGTTCGGGTGTGCGTTTAGGTAATATTATGAGTTTGAAATTTGATATGAGATAGACGCTCGTTGAACACACCACAAACG
>CALFYW010000066.1 GCA_937952265.1 uncultured bacterium | reverse complement strand
CGCGGTGATATTGTGATGTCAGACACAAACATGGAGATATCCACCAACTCACAGTTCATGCGGAATGCAAATGGGCGCGTATTGATTGGTGGCTTTGGCTTGGGTGTGACTTTGATGTACTTGCAAGAGCACAACACCAAGGTAGAAGAGATCATTGTGGTGGAAAAAAGCAAGGAGATCATAGATTGGGTGGTGCCAATGCTCCCGATTGATAAAGACCTTGTGAGGGTGATCCATGGCGATATTTTCGAATATGTTCCTGAGGGCAAGTACGACACCATTTGGTTCGATATCTGGAATGCGACCTCGCCCGACAACCATCCTGAGATGAAAAAGCTTCACCGCAAGTTTGCTCGTCGGCTCAATCGTGACAACCCGAATGCGTTCATGACTTCATGGCGCAAGGAAGAGGTGTACAAAATGGCTGCTGCGGAGCGAAATTATGGCTACTATTACTAATATGTGATCGACTATGGGACATTTGACAAAGCACATTAAGCACATGAGTAAGGCTCGAGAACTTCGCTCTGAGGCTCTTGCAATCAAAAAAAAACACTACACCCGATCAGAAGGGTGGAGTAGCGTGTACTACAAGTTGCGATATGACCACCTGATCAACGCTTCCGATAAGGAACCCAAAGCGATCGGAATGAAGGACGCTTTGAAGGGCAGAGACCTTCAAGCGGGAGGAAAGACTCGCTGAATTGAAAAAAAACGAACTATGAATAATTTTCAAGTATCATTGGACAGGTATTTAACCACTCCTCCTGAGGACGGGTTCACGGGGTGGTATGAGCAGGTCATAGAACACCTCTCAGATGATTTCTACACCCGTAACGAGGATTGGGTTGAAGAAGAGGGCGGCATGTGCACAGATTGGCTAAACAGGCTTTTTGATCGCTCCCCCAAGGAAGCGGCTACCATCATTGAGCGTGCTCACCGAATGTATGTCCATAAATCGCCAAACTCCGACACATGAAAAAAAGAACAAAACCAATGAAGGTTGCCAAATATTTCGAGGTGGCAATAGTTGTATGGATTGTAACCACGTGGGTTGCTCATCTTTTTGCTGATCCATCCCCCGAGACGCTACCAAGTTGGTTGCAGGGGCTAGTGGGTGCAATCTTTGTAACCACTATGTTTGTGATTATTGACCGCCTTCGCGCAAAATCTTCAAAGCAATGATGACCCGAGAGGAAGCCGCCTTACACCTTCACCTGACTCTTGTGAGGTTTCGTAACCATCCTGACCGTAGAATCGAACTGACGGCTCCTGAGAGTTTGTCTGCGGACTTCAAGCAATTGAAAAGAAGGTTGGCTATATTGCGGGTGATCGAATATCATTTTGATCAGGTGGACAAAGCATCGGAGAAGTTCATGGGGTTGGTTCAGGGTGATGGTCAAATCAGGTGCCTAAAGCAGATCGATCGCCCTAGAAAATCGCCCACTGAATGAATCCTCGCCCGAATGGTGGTTTAGAAAGCTTGGGCACACAAGAGTGCCGCCTTTTCGCAAACCCCATAGAAGCGGGAAAAACTGGAAATAGGAATAAGAAAAAACTTGTGTTTTGAGTAAGGGTTTGCATAGAAATTGCTCAAAAACCTATATTGTGAGAGAAAGTTGAAACAGGGTTTAAAACCGCGTGGAATAAGGTTTTGCGGAGATTTATAGAAAACCCTAAAACAGGGTTTAGGGGGTTTTCAAAACAAAACCCAACAAACCCTGAAAACCTTAAACAGCAAGAGAATGAGCCAATTGAAGAGTAAAAAGCCGAAGGTGACGGCGATGTACAGAAAGTCAAGTGTATTCATCTCCGTGCTCAATGCAGCTACGGGCTACGCACTTGTTTCTACTGATCCTACGCTCCGTCAAATGTTCAAGGTGGACATTACAGACTTGAGTGAAATACGCATCGAGCAACCGTCCTGATGAGGAGAGAATTGTTATTCAAAAAAATAACATTACCTTGTCGATTGTTAACCAAAAATCACAGACCGATGCCTAAGAAATCTTCTTGGATTTGCATCGAACTATCATCACTATGACCCCGAGATTAGAGATTCAAATTCCTGTCAGAGTATCGGATGTGTTCACCATCGAAAAGGCTCTTATAGACCTTCGGCAATTGTGTCCTGAGGCAGACCTGCGTGGTGTCCTTCGGTACAGGTGGACGTGGCGTAAGATATTGTGGCTGATTCCTGTTTGTTATCGGACGCGCGTCTTTGGGGTGAGTTTTGTTGACAACAAAGGCTTGGCGGGTGCTTTGGTGATGGTGGAGCGGATCAAAATACACCTTATGGTCAGTGGCATCGATGTGGAAGAAATTTATTCAGATTCAAATTCAAACAACGTAAACCAAAATTCAACAGATTATGGCAACGACAAAAAAGAAGAAAAAGTCGAGCATTGCGAGCCAAACCAAGCGCATTAAGAAGCACTTGGAAAGCGGTAAAACGATCACACCTGTTCAGGCATTGAGTCAGTACGGTTGCTTTCGCCTCTCCGCCCGTATTTACGATTTGCGGTACAAGCACAAGATGAACATCGATATGAAGCTTGTGAGCGAGTCAGGACATCGTTATGCTCAGTACAGGCTCATCAAGCCACTGAAAAAGTAGGCAGTTATGGCTGATGAATCAACCAAGGCGGATTTGTGGGAGAAGTTTCCTGCCCATTCCAAGGCGCAGGAGGCGAGCAAGTCCGCTGATCCGATCTATTATGATGCTTGCTTTAAAGACCTGACCAAGTTGGTACAAGACTCGATTACCAACGCCGTTAAGAGCGGTGCACATAATGTGGCAATTAAGTTGGGGTCGATTCGCGAGGAGATCATCTATCCAAAGACCTTCAGGCTTGCAAAGGATGCTGTGATTTCTGAGTTGAAAAACAGGGAGTATCCCGTAGTGGATGTTGGTGGTAACGAAATTGTAGTTGGAATTCGATCGAGATGAAGAAAGATAAAACCAATTCTGAGACTATGGACAAAAGCGAAAAGCGTCACATACCATGGAAACGACGCCTGTTGTACACAGTGGTGTGTGGGCTTGCTGTTCTTGTTCTTCGGTCATTGATTGAAAAATCAGTCCAATATAAAAGAGAACGCCGTATAACCCGACACTTTAAGCGTGTGGTCAAAACTACGTGGTGGGGCGGAACGAAAACCATTTACGTAGAGCGCGACCGTCCGCTAACAGATGAGGAGTTGGATCAGAAACTAGCAAAATGAGAAAAGAGTAACGCTTTTAACATCAATTCAGGTCGATTGAAGTTGCATTTTACTCCACCCAAAGTGTCTTGATGTGGAAAACCTTCAAAGCAAGACTTTCGGGGTTGTCTTTGAAAAAACCTATTTTTACCAAAGCAGTACCAGATTAACCTAAAATCCTCAAAACACGGGCTTTTAAACCATTGTTTCGGGGGAAACACATAAACCAATGCCGAGTATATTAGATGATGACTACAACCCTGTAATCAATGGGTATTCGCAAAATGAGCGGCTGCGTCTTCGTGATGCAGTCGCTATGCGGGTGCTTCAGGCTCTCGTTAATGTCAATGCTCCTCGGTATGACCGAGTAGTAGAAGAAGCGTTTGAGGTGGCTGATGAATTTTTAAAGCAGCGCAACAACGACTTGTTGTCAGCGGCAAAATCAAAACAAGAAGAAGATGAGTGATATTAAAGACCACCCTGATTATCGCGCAGGAAAACGCATCATGTGGTGGGTGTTTGGTTTTTCCATAGTCGTAGGATTAGCAATAGCGGTCTTGAACCGAGGTTGCTCGGTGGTTGACAAGTTGGTTGATCCTGACCGAGCGGTGTCTACCTACGAAGATTTTCACAACATGTATGAGCAAGCCGAGCAGATTTGCAATGACATTGTGGTGATTGAGACAAGTGCCGATAGCGTCTCGGGCGGTTTTTCCAAGTCTGAGCGCGTGATGGGGCTTGAAAACAAGCTTAACGAAGTAATACGCGACTACAACGCCAAATCGAAGGCATGGACGCGTAATATGTGGAAGGACAAAGACCTTCCGCACACCTTAAAACGAAGTGATTTTAACTGTAAAAACAACTAGCAATGAAAATACTTTTAAATGCGATGTGCGCCATGATGCTCATGCTGACAGCTTGTGGCGAGTTTTCTGATTCCAACGAGACGTTGGGTGATGAACAGCAGCATACCGAAAAGAATCAGCGTCATTTGAATGAGGTACAGCCTCCTCCGTATGTAAATTGGTCGTTAGAGCGTGACAATCTTACCAAGCGTTTTATGCTGATGAATGACAGATCGGTTCAAATGTACATGTACGTTTTTATTGAGGGGGTGGGAAGTCCGATCGGATATTACCTTGTCAATAAAGTCAGTAGTGTCAACAGTCAACTTACCAACCCTATGCAAGTGGTCGATGGCGAGGAAATTGTTGGTGGGCGTGAGGGCAACGGAATAATCCCACTTCCCTCTCCTGCCGAGGACGGGTCTTATGGCACCAATGGTGATGGCGTATTTGGCTTTACCCCCGATGGTCTGTACGTAGAGCACAATATGAAGTACATTGTCTCTACAGCCCCTTTGAAGTTCAAGGACGTGCCCTTTATTGGTGAGATCAGCGTGGATTTGTCCAAAAAGCTTCAAAGCAAGCTGAAGGACATCGAAGGCGAGGTCTATAAGAAATAGAAAGGTTCCCGAAATGTAAGTCCTCTTAAAAAATGGTCGTGGGAATGTTGTAAGTAATTAGCGATCGACCATATAAGCGGCAATTTCGGGTCATGGACAGGTGGCGGAATTGGTAGACGCA
>CALFYW010000065.1 GCA_937952265.1 uncultured bacterium | reverse complement strand
CAGGTCGTCTTCGTCTTTTACCTCGGCAAACCCACACGAACGTAAGAATGCTTGACCCACAGAAGACCCAAGCCATTGAATTAAGTGAAGGCAAATGGTTTCCTCTTTTTCCGAGAGATATTCGACAGGTTCATTTTGTCTGTCATTCGCCCAACCATTCACAATTGCACTCAATGATTTTCGACCAAATCCGTGATTATCATTAAATAGTTCGATGAATTTATCGTGGAATTCTTTTTCTTTGGGGTTGTTCTTAAACCTATACTCCTTAGTTCCTTTCATTTCTCTTGGATTTTATTGGTGCTTGCAGGGCAAGCTACTTGGTTTCATACTCAGAATCATGGCAATCCTTTCCACAGCGAGCACAAAATTTCATTCGTTTCCATCGGTATAAACCCACACACCTTCCTTTCGTTAACATGGTCTCGCCTGTATAGGCTTTCACAACTGTCTTGTGTCCCCACAGGAAGCACCAAAATTTCTTAATCATGACTTTCGGTTTTAGTTAATTCTCTCAATGCTCAACATTCCATATTTGAGGGGTATGATTATTTCCAGATTATTTGGTATTAACTACCCTCCAATACTTTGTATTCACGCCTCTGATTTTTTCATCTACTTTGCCCTCGTCTTTCAATTCTCTTAGGGCTTTTCTCACTTGATAGATGTCTTTTTCGCCTCTATAATTTTTCAGAATCTCGTTAGTGCTTCGATAGCCCTTCCCATACAGGTAAGAAACTACTGCCTTCTTGTTGCTGTTTATCCAATCCCTGAATGTTGCGGCTGATTCCATCTCCCCTCTGGTTTAATGTTTCCATCCCAATTTCAAATCTCGAAGATTAGTTAAAGCGGAAGTATAGTTTTCAAATTCATCCCAATTACCACCACAGTTATAGACTACACGAACGGCATCGTTGGTATGCTCAGGAATCTCCTTCACCATGCCATTCTCCCATTTGTCTTTTCCATAATGATCTGGTTGATAGTGAACTTTATCTCCTACTTTAAGTTTGGCAATATCTATCATAATTTCGCTCATCTCTATTCTGGTTTTGAGGTGTTGGGCAAGTTCCTTTCTGAATTGAAGGAAATGCGAATAGGCGGGGGTGTCTGCCACATTTTCGCGAATCCAATCATTCACCCATTGCATTGTGCGTTCAAACTCCTTAAAGTTGTCCTGCACCCTTTTATTGCAATGAATGTCTCCGTCCGAATCCTGCCAACAGTCGATCCGCTCGCACTTCTCGCATGAATCACTCATAGCTTTCTCAGGATTGGGTAAATCTTTTGCTCCACACTTTCGGCAGCAGACTTGTCCTGATCTGTTTTTGCCTCACGCGCTCCTTTGAGCATACTTTTTGCGAGGGCGGAGAGAGCACGCTTTAAGAACACTCGTTCGTCCTCAGTAAGTTCAATTGTGGTTTTTTTACCCATGATTGTCTGATGTGTTTGGTTTGTCCTTGCAAACAATTTCGTACCCGATGTCATTGAGTCCGTCATTGAGCATATTAAGTGATATTTCACCTGCCATAACCGCCGTGTGTCCAACCATTACTATGCAAAAGGAGGGTTTGTCGCCAATGGCACCGTCAGCTTTGTGATGTATTTCAGTTGGACGACCAATATAGGTGGATTTGTTTCCTTTGAAGAGGTGTCCTAAATCAATTTTTTTGGTTCCATGGTCAATTCCTTGGAAGGGCTTTTGCTTTTTCTCGTCAGTCATTGATTCAAATATGTTTGAGTAAGTGTCAGTACCTTCTCACAAAAAAAGTGATCATTGACCGCAGACATCAATGATCGGGCTTGTATGCTAGTCAGCGTAGGTTTCAACAAGCCTCGTAGTTCTCCCGAATGGATTCGAACCACCAACCTTCCCTTGACCTATCAACTCCAAGGGACGCTCTACCAATTGAGCTACGGGAGAAACCGCTCAGAAAAATGAATCTTAGGTATCTTTCACTGCGGGATCAAGCACTAGGCTTATGATCTCTCTTGTTTTTTCGTCGTTTTCAACACAGGCATCGATTACTTTATCTACCCACACAGGTTCAAATCCTTGACCGAGTGCGCATTTTTTGAATCGTGCCATAAGTGCATAATTGTCTTCACCCTCTTTGAATTTCATGATCACTTTGCGATCAGCATCGTGAGGATGAGCCTTGTATTTTTGAAACATGTATTGTACGCTCATGTCGGTATGCGTTGGTTAATAATGCCTTTTCCTTCTGCGACCGATGGTAATACAGCAAGATCGTACAGCCATCCTTTGTCGCCACTTGCGAAGGTATTCACAACGGAGTAATTCATTCCGTCGAATTGTTCTTTTGACTCCACCATGAATTCGCCTTTGTTTTCAGCGATTTCGGTGAGGCTTCTGAGCAGTGCTCTACATTCGTCCTCTTGGTTCTCATGGATGAGGTTATATCCTCGCGTTGTTATTTTCACCAATACCATCGTTTCTGAGCGGTTTTTAGGCTTTGAGATAGGTCAGAGGCAAGGAAGGAGTATTTCCTCGCTCTCAGACCTTCTCTGTCAACCTAATCAGACATTTTCTTTTCAAAATTTTCTTGTGCATCAAAATCAATCATCTCAGGCTCCCACACCCATGGATCAAAATATTGACCGTTGCCACATAGTTCGTTGTTCATGGTTTGCTCAAGCCGAACCTTTTTACCAAATATCCCCGCGTACTTTTTCGCAAAATCGACGGCTTCTGCCTTGTTTTTGAACTTGACAAATTTGCGCGGGGTGGTCTCCCAATCGGTGTACAGTTCATCTTGTACTTGAAGCGATACTGTGATCATGCGTCAGTTTTATTTGGTTCAACATTGGTGGGTTTCCCCAACATTCCACGGATCAAATCCGAGGACTCAAGTTTTTTGTTGGTGTGCTCCAAGCGAATTGCTTCCTTAAAAAACGGCTTTACGTAGATAGTCAACACTTTGTGATCATCCACAAGCACAACCTTGTCTTCATATTCGAAGTAAGACACGTCTCCAAATCCTGCATCGTAGACACTAGCCTTCGGATCAACACCATCCCAAAAGAAGTGCCCATCGGCTAATCTTCGGTTGTATAGTGGATATCCTGCTTCATTCTTCGATGTTTCTATTTCGGCGATGACTTGTCCTTTATGGTTGGTAAAGGTTGCGTGAGTCTCATCACCAAGGTCTGTTTCAAAGAATTCTTTGTAAGCCTTCAGATCAAGACTTCCCACAAAAAGCCTGTCTTCAAAGACAAGTTTCCCATTTGGTTGAGCTTTCACCTCACCTTTTAGTTCGTAGTTGTCCCAATCCTCAAATGCTGCATCCTGTTTTGACACCCATGTATATCCCAATAGGCTGTCTACTTGGATGTTTCCCGAGTAAATATCCACAGCATTCACTCCCCACGCCAATAGAATTTGACCTCCCTGATCAAATTGATCATGCAGACACGGGATTAAGTCTGAGTATGTGTCACTCAGCCATTCCTCCACGTTTTTTGGATCGATTCCCGTTAATTTCCAATCAGATTCTACAAAAAGGAATCCTTCATGCTTTTGATGCTCAGGAAAACCGTTTTCGTCTGCCCATACAAGGGTCATCCAAAAATCGAGTTGAAGTACTTCGTTCATTGTTCTGAGTTTTTAGGTTAAC
>CALFYW010000064.1 GCA_937952265.1 uncultured bacterium | reverse complement strand
CCGGAAACCTTTTGTGTGTACTGTTTCGATAATCCGACGTGGTCGAAGCTATTCACGAATTCGTATGCGGACATGGTTTCCCATCCCACTCCGTCCATCACGTATGTGAGCGTCTGGATGAGGTTTTGTCCAGATTCGGAAAGACCACCGAGTGCGTCTTTGAGGGATATGGATTTGTACTTGTGTTGTCGAGCTAACACCCTCGAAGCGAGGGATGCGAGCGTGATGTAGTCCTCAATGTGTAAATTTTTGAATAACACGCGATACATGTCCATGATGTCTTTTTGTTCAAATATATCATCCCATTTGATTCCCATTTCTTTGAATAAACTGTCTGTGTTTACGAACGCATTATCGAACGCGAGTTTGTGTGCGTGTATATCTCTTTGAGTTATGGATGGTTCCCACCACGCTCCACCCACCGACGGTTTGCGATCGTATACGATGACCTCATGGTCGGTCGACCTGAGTAATTCCCATGCGACGGACATACCGGTCGGACCGGCACCCACTATGTGTACCCGCATTTATAATAACACACTAAAAATTTTAGGCTGGTAAATACAACACGTTTTGTGTGAGGTGATAGAATAACATGAGACACACGGTCAACACGGTTTGAAAGTCTAAATGAGGCATCGTCGCGAATAGGAGAAACACGCTGAGTATCACGTGCATTGGAAATGGTTTTTCTGGTCCATATTTAATATAATATCCATACATGGCACCTACTGAAAGTATGATGGCATTGATGGCCGTCTCATACGAGGGGCTATAAAAGAACCACGCGGTATACAGGAGTGAGACGTATGATATGAATATGGATCTTCGGAGAAGTTCCCTTACACTGTCTACCCATAATAATGGTTTCTTCTCTATCAATTTGGATTCCCAATGTGGACCGAGTATCAAGTAGGAAATATAGAGGATTATGAATATTTGCCACATTTACTATATTCTCAGAAAATTTTACAAAAATTATTTTTATTTTTTTCGAAACTTTTTTCTTTTAAAAGAAAGTGAAAAAAAAATATTTTTTTATTTTTGATTTTAATCCGAATTAAAGATTTGTCACGAAACATGTATAAATGAATCCAATTCTAGCACAAGCGCTCAAAACGGCTGTCCCGGGTCACAAGGGGCGGGTGATCGGAAGCAAAGAAGACATGATCGAACGTACCTTGAAACAGAGTAAACCAAAGGTGATCGTAAGAACCGTGTGGGACCCAAACCACATGACGTACGTCACCAGACACTATTCACCGGAAGGTGTACCTATGTCTTTCACGAATAAAATGTCCAGATAATCTAAGGATGTCGATAGAACTAAAACTCAGAGAGATTAATGCTACAATAAATGCTATTTCAAATACATTGAATAAATTAGATAAGTATAATAAAAAAGATCGTCGATACAAAACATTACACACTTATCTTGCCGGACAGTTTTCCCGTGAATTGAGGCGATTTCGAGCGATTGTAAACTCAAAGCCAGCAACGAGATCTCACTATTTGGCCATGCAACCCACGGGTAAAAAATTGTACAGATTAGAGAGAAAACTTTATCTCAAATACCCAAACCTTCCAATACACAATTTTATGGAGCAGACAGCACGATACAGAGGGGCTACACCGGTTAAAAAAAATACGAATAAAGCTGCCAATAATAGACACTTAAATCGTCATGAGTTCGTGAATCATCACGA
>CALFYW010000063.1 GCA_937952265.1 uncultured bacterium | reverse complement strand
ATTGTTTGGTTTGGCTCTAGCCTGTGTTAAACTTTTAAGTGTACCCACATTTTTGGGTAATTTCTTATATCTATTGGTTGGTTTACCTACCAGAGTAGTTAATTGGCTACTCTGGGAGAAATCCTCTCTTCCCATTGCGTTTAATACTATAATAGAAATTTAGTCTACATATAAAATCTGACCCATACCTTCTTTTATCTTCAAAATGTTATAATTTACGGCGTAAATAGCCCTATTTATGTTTTCTGTACAATGAATCGTACACGAGTCTATCCTACTAAAATTAAGTGTCCCTGTTGGTTGATATTTTGATGTTAACAGGCAAAATGGATACACGAACATACCTTCTGCGTTGGACGCCGAAAATTCGGTGTTGTAATAACATGGGACCGATGTATAATAAGGTACGCTCACTTTGTAATCGTCTATGTCTGAGCCATTTACCTGTATCTTTACTTTATTCGTGCGCGATACAAGATTGTTTGATTGGCTCACGTTACTACTCGCGATAAACTTGACGGGGTGATTAAACGTCAGTTCCTGAACCATTTGGTTCATTGGTTTATTCTTTTGTACCTGATAGATGAGCATATTGTGTTCAGACAAAGCGACTTTATCTCTTTCATGTTCATCCAAACACGCATAACATGCATTGAGGTGACACGAGTAGTTTTCATTTAAATCCTGAGACCAATTAATCTTCAATTCTATATCATGATATTGCAGAGCGACGATTGGTAGACTCGATTGCCACGACTCACAGAAGAAAAACCGAAGGGGGTAAAAGAAAGAACTCGAACCCAAACCACCGTGAAGACTCGCCGAAAACGATTTCGCATACGAATTAGCTAACAAATCAATGGCGATATCTTCTGAAAATTCGGAATCTTGACGATCCACCAATTGACCCCCAATGTATAACTCGACACTCTCGATGACCGTTCTCCAATCTTCAATGAGCTGGGACTCACCGTTAAGCTTCACGTCCATGTACGTGTGGCCGAGCAAATCACCCGAACGCTTGAATACGACCCGAGACGTCGCACCAGGCTTTGGTACGCCCTCTATCGTTTGCTCCTGAGTGAAAGTGGAAAAATTACTGTGCCTCTTAAATGCTGAGTTGAAAAATGTTATCTGAGGTTTTCCCGTGATGTGTTCATCCTGCTTTCCTCTCGCGACTAACTGAGCGACAGCACCGTTAGACATATCTACTAATAGTCACTATTTTATTGCTATGGATAATTCAACGAGTTCCTTGAGTGATTCAACGAGTCGTTGATGACACGGACTCAACATATGTTCTGGTCTCTTCGTGTATTCAAGGATTCGTTCGTTATCATCGGGTTCGGATGGTTCTTCAAATTTTCGTATGTAATCGGCGATGGTATACACGATGGCGTCTAAATACTCCTCCTCCGCCATATCTATCCACGAATTCTTAGGCGTTCCCCACGTCGTAGTATCCATATTAGTTCTCACACCGTGACCATACTTAGCCTTACCGAGATTGAGCCTTTCTGAGACCAATTCGATCATCTTATGGTATTATCTAAAATGTATTTTTTAAATCCCTTTGAAAAAAAAATAATTTTTTAGTTTCTTTTTTCAAAGAAAAGTTTTCAAAAAAATAATTTTTTATTTTTTTACTTTCCATTTTTTAAAAATCTCAAAGCACTGTCAACCAAACACAAACCATTACCAAAAATAGCGGTGTTTCGGATGAAGTCTTCGAGTTTCGCCATACTGTCTACTAAGATTTTCTGGGGCGCTTGGGTGCAGAAATTCGGAGCACATTGTTTTGGTTCGAGTTGGAGTGTGGAGTCGGTCTACGTGCAGACGTGGGTGTAACGGAACGAGCGCGTCTATTTACCGTTGGACTATCGGGTGTACCCATTCTGCTATACACGCTGAGGGCGGAACGAGAAAATCTGGGACTCATCGTAGACGCGGGTGTAAAGTTAGTGGGGGTATCCGGTATACTGAGTAGCCGGTTTGACGGTGTCATGGCAATCAATAAACCTTCTCTGAGTATCATAGAGGACATCCTGGATGGTTGCCTAAAATAGGCATTCGCTGCATTACGTACGGCAGGTGTGATAGTCACACGCTTCGCCGCGCGATCATCACTCAATTTAGATACTCTCACCATGTTCATGCTTCTGTTAAAATTTGAGCTTCTCATACCGACGTACATCATTTGCGCCTTTGTGGCGATTATAGTGTTGTGATTTAATAGATTTTTCACGTGTTTACAAATAGTACACGTGTGAAGGGGTTTACCGTGTATACACTCGCGTGTCATTCTTACTTTTTACGGGCATTTTTATTTTTAGACACTTTAGTAGATGGCAAGGAAAATCTACTCGAACTACTCGCGTTAGAATCAGAGGAGTATGAGGGGCTATTCAGGTTTGACGAATTATAATTTATGTTAATCTCTCGTCGAATGAAGGCTCTTTGTATCGCCTCGTGAAATGCACCCTGTCTACCCCTATTGCGAGGGAATTCAATTAGATCTCTGGTCGCTCGTCTCATGTCATTATTGATGTTAACCCTATAATTAGCTGGAAAATAATTTCTCCGAATGCGATTTATGCTGACAAATAAACGCTCGTGTTCTATTCCCAGAGCCAATCTAGCGAGTGTACGAGCCGAGATAGTTTGTTGACTAAGTATCCTATCTAAATCTCTACAAATCTCACATGTGTGTCGTTGATGACCATGTACACAATCACCGCGAGCCATCCTTACTATTTACGGGAATTTTTATTTTTACTCGTTTTCTTTTGTAGTTCATTACGGATTTGAAACGGCGTTTTAATACTCTTTGCGAGTTTAGCTCGTTTAATGGCGTTTTGAACAGCCTTGGTACTCGCAGCCTTCATGTTGTCGAGAGTGTTTTCGGTAAAATTCAAAGCGCGGCGCACGGCCTTTTTACGACGTTCAGGGGAATTCATAACAAGTGACATTCGAGCAACCACACTTTCAACAGCTTTTGTTCTTGGAGTCATGCTTCTGGGTGGGGGAGGTGGTGATTTCTTCGCACTCTTGGGACGGGGAGAAGGTGTCCTCTTTGGACTCTTGGAAGGGGAAGATGGGGGTGTTTTTGTATTCTTACGCTTGGGTGTGTTAGCCATTTATTATATACAAATGTATTTATTGTGGGTGATTCACAATAAGTACATTTTTAGTGAGTAGAAAGCATATCGTGAAAACGTTCACAAAAGTTCCTGAGTGCTGGAAGAATCTGTTCATTCCACATGTGTCTATCACGCTTAATATTGTGCGTTAATCGCTTATCGTTGTGTTGTTCTATGAGAGCACACTCATCCATGCCAAGCATCTCCATGTACGTTTGACACTGAATTTCCTCGTAATCACGGACCGCCCTGAAGAGACCTCTCGCCCGATTCTTGATTTCGACCAGTGTCTTCGTGCCGTCCTCGTTATCACGTACTCGGTCTATACGCCCAACGACTTGATACAATGTACCCTTAATCGTACACACGTCATACTTGTAAAACGTTGAATCTTCACGCATGTTTTCATAATTATCCGCTGTCGTCTTCTCGTGTCTCGTACCGTGATTGGTATACAAAGTCTTGCGGATATGGTCTCTCGTTGCGTCGAGTTCATCTTTTTGGAGACCCGAATTCTTCTCGAGTTGATTCGAAACCGCCCTAAATTTCTGTTCAACGCTTGAACTGTTCGTAGACTTAAACTGCTCCACATCTTTGAGTAAATCTTGGGCCACATTACACGTACTGATCGCCTTCATCGCGATTTGTTCCTTTGTTTTCCCCGTGAATGTACTCGGCATATACTTGCTCCACAGCTCGTCTGCCACTTCGAGAGGTGGACGATACTGACTTCGTCCTATGATACCCGCTACATCAGAGGCTTTGAGAACAATTTTAGGAACGCCTATCTCTTTGAGTACAGGGTTTTTATCACGAAGATACGGATACACGCGCCCACACCCTCTTGAATCGTTGAGTGCGTCGTGAGCACCTTCCAACTCTTTACCAGTCACCTTTTGGTACAAGACACCCAACTTCATGTGTCTCAAAAACACTTTACGAGTCATATCTAAAGTGCACACAAACCGCAAACGCTTGAAAGGTTCGACACTCAAACCATGTCTGTAACATTCAGAAAACAGTACGTTTTCATCGAACTTGGAATTGTGTGCGACGAGAATGTCAACACCTCGCGTTAATTCGATGAATTTGTCATACAATTCTTTAAATGGACGCCCTTCTGCCTTCGCGCGTTCGTGTGTGATTCCATGGATTTCGGTAGCCTTCACTTCAAAGTCTTTAGGATACGCGATACCATGATACGAAGACACCTCACGCCCACTAGAGGTGTATTTCACAAGCGCCAATGACACCATACGACATAAATTGAAGTTATCTATGTTGTCTGGGGTTGCCTTATTCCAGGTCATAGGGAGACCAGTGGTCTCCGTGTCCCATGCTATATAGCTCATTACTTATTAACTCGAATCTATTCTTTATCTCTTTTTGCTGAAATAATCAACTTGTTTCTTGAGGATAGTCTTAACCTCTTCTTTTGTTCTACCACCGAATAATTGTTTGATGTGTCTCTCACTTAGGCTTTCATAGAACTTAATAAGCTTCTTTTCAACGTCTTTACGAACCTTCATTCGTCTAAGAACACGATCGATGAGTTCAATCACGTGTTTCTTACGCTGACCAGTCGTGGGTGTGCGAAGACTGTACAAGGCTTCTCTCCTCTTCGCAGCCACGGGTGATCGAAGCTTAGATATGATCTCGTTTCTAAATTTAGCACTCTCTTGTTTTCGCGCAGTCGCGGGACCCCGAGTGAATTTGAGTGGTTTCTTCTTTTTATTAGCAGGTGTTTTGGCCTTCGTTTTGTATTGGATTTGTGTTTGCTGCAAAGAACCACCGGTAGCTTTCGCGGATCCACCCTTGCCACCCTTGACAGATATAGTTGGGGCGAAACTGACGGACACGGGTTGCTTGAATGGCTGAAGAAGGCGTTCTATATTCGTTTTCGTGATCCCGGGTGGTGT
>CALFYW010000062.1 GCA_937952265.1 uncultured bacterium | reverse complement strand
GGCATTTAACACAAGCGGTTATGAGTCTTGGGGGAGTATAATAAGGAAAACTACTCCCACTACTATAGATAATATTTACAATGGTGGCGATGGGCCACTTGTTGCTTATTTCAATGATACACAAGGTGGTAATAATTCTGACGTGTTATTGATTATGGACATATCTAATGTATTAAATGGCCGCGCACAATTACAATTTGAGTGTTCTTATACCTACGGGAACGTTGGCTACACTCGAGCGTTTGGTGGGTTTCACAGTGGTAGCTCCGCATCAATCAATAAAATTAAATTATACTTTGAACAACATAGTTCTGGTAATACCGCAACAGGTTCGGTTGGTGATTACATGATAATTGGCTACGGATAATTTATCGGTATACGATATATGAGATTTGCAGAGGTGAACCCAGAAACTCTCGAGATTATAGATGTTTATAACAATTCGTGTCTAGAAAATCAAGTTTCAGATACTTTAATCAAAATACCAGATGGTTTGAATTATCAGTGTATAGAAGCTTACCGAGGTGAAAATAACAAAATTTTATTGAGACATTTATCAAATGTGGAATTTATAAATGAGATAACTCAAATAAATTTTGAATCTCTTAGATCTAAACGAAATGAACTACTAAAAGAATGTGACTGAATAACACTTAATTCTTATTCCAGGAATGAACCATTCCCCGAAGAATGGAAAACGTACATGCAAGCCCTCCGTGACCTTCCCGCCAATACCACAGATCCAGAAAATCCAGTTTGGCCAGAAGCCCCAACTCCATAAGAGTTGTCTTCCTCGCCTCACACATTTAATAATCTTCTCCCGATATATTAAATGTCCATAGGAACACCAAATGGCATTTTGGATATCACGGGTGCCACGCTCCGTGTCTCCAAGATGGAGTTCAGGCAATCGACTGGCTTTGACACGGTACTCAATAATGTCGCCAGAAATACGATGCTTCTCATGGATGAAACTGAACAGACCACGAGTAACAGTTGGGCTTTAAAACTCCCCAACGCGTGGGTCGCCGAGTTCCATGGGTACTGGGCATCAGGGAGTTCCGGTGCACCCATACTTTTTAACTTTTACAACGATTCAACCTCTGGAACGAATGGATACACCCTCTCGATGGATGATACCACGATTTCCATAAACTACGACGGTGGGTCAACACTCGGTTCAGCCACGCTTTCGTCGACACTCAATACTGACGCGTACCGTAAAGTGGCCGTCATATTTGAACGCAGTGTTCTCGATGTGTCCGTGGACGGCGAACACGTCTTCCATTTTGCCGATTCACAGCTCAGGGACAGGGTCTACGACAATAATTCGGGGTACGTGACCTTCACACACTCGAGCACAGACGAACGTAAACTCAAGAACCTTAAGTTTACGAACGGGGACAAATGGGTCCGAGAAATCGATTCGAGTAACATAGCCTACGTCGGTGGGAATGTAGGCATCGGGACGACCATCCCCGGAACTAAATTGGATGTGAGTGGAACCGTGCGTGGAACACACCTCATAGGTGATGGGTCGGCGATCTCGGCTATCCAATCCTCAAACGTGAGTGACTTTGTGTCGAATGTGTCCAGGATTGGAACTTTGGAAACTGATTTATCGACCGTTTCTGGCAATTTGAGTGACAATTCGTCTCGGATAACAGCCCTTGAGTCTGGGGACATCAGCATTTCTGGCGATAAGACTTTTAC
>CALFYW010000061.1 GCA_937952265.1 uncultured bacterium | reverse complement strand
TATATGTGCACGGAAATTTTCGCAACCCCAAGTATCTTACTGTCGATGGAAATCTTACGGTTTCGGGAACGCCCACCTTCATCGATATTACAAATCTAGCCGTCGAAGATCCAATCATCGAACTCGCACGAGGAAACACGAGTGATACCATCGACGCGGGTCTCATTGTGACTCGAAACACGTCTAACGTGGCCGTGGCCTACCGAGGTGATGAGGAAGAACTCGCACTCGGGTACACACAAAGCGGGGCTTCTGATACGGACGTCACGCCCATCGCGGATGGTGGTCTCGATGTTCGGGTCTACGGCAACTTGTTTGCGAACAACTTGACGACGACGGCGAATGTGGAGGCGACGTATCTCAAGGGTGATGGTTCAGAAATCACGCAGGTGACACTCGACCAGGTTGTGGGGTACGCGAATACCACCGCTAATACCATACAATTGACGAATTCTGACGTGGGACTCAAGGTTACTGGAAATGTAGAAGCGAACTATTTTGTGGGTAACGGGTCGAGACTCACCGATCTCGTGACAGATTTACAATCAGTGGCCGATAATGGAAACACGTGTTCAAACACGATTCAATTTACAAATGCGACCACTGCGTTTGTCGCCGATTCGAACGTAGGTATAAGCACAGCAACACCTTCAGCGAACCTTCACGTCATGGGCTACCAATACGTGAATGGCCCGCCAACCCTCACAAACGCATTCGACCACTCCGACGCGCCACTCACACTCACACACGGCACGGCGACGTCGGATACCGCCATTAATGACCCCAAACCTCTACTTCACCTCACACGAGATGGAACGACGAGTCAATCCTATGGCGCCCGAGCGTCTTTCAATTTGTCGCGCTACGAGAACAGCTCGACACACTCCCGATCGAGACTTGATCTCGCACTCGCGGATGGAACATACGCGGAATCGACCGTGATGACCCTTCGCGCGGACGGGAAAGTTGGTGTCGGGGTGACGAGTCCTGCGTACAAGTTAGATGTCGATGGTGACGTGAACCTTTCATCTGGGT
>CALFYW010000060.1 GCA_937952265.1 uncultured bacterium | reverse complement strand
GCGTTACCACATGCTACATTATTGTTAATAACCCCTGACCTTAATGTCTCAAGTTGAGCGTGCATACGATCAATTTGCCCAGGAGTAAATAATGTTTGGCATTCATCACTAGCATAAGACATGTAAGATTCAATTACATCGCCAGGACACGCAGGAGTACAACTAAAAGTTGATGTTGTAGGTGGGGTATCACATACTTTGTCACCTTGTACTTCACAATTTGTTTCAGTTAAAGCATCGTCACAATCATCATAAGGAAACCCATTGTCATTAAATGTATGATATAAACCACACCAATGACCCACTTCATGTATTAAAGTTTTAGACTCAGACTCATTAAATTGATTAGTGCGAACCCAACAAGTAGGACCAGTAGGTAAAGTAGCAAACCCGAGAGGACCACTTGTCCAATTGTCTACGTATATATTAAGATACTCAGAGGGTGCCACAAGAGTGTTAGCTTGAATATAAGTGTAATAATCTTGCGCGTTATTACTAAAATCATACCCAGGGAACTCAGTGAGTAAATTGTGATATATAATACCACTCGTAGCTTCTCCATCAGGTCCAACAGAGGCTATGCATAACTCTAAAGAAGCGTCGGTTTCGTCAAACCAAGTATTAACGCTATCGATAGCTTGATATGCTATTTCCGAAGAAAGGTGCGGAAAAACACCATAGGGCTCACCTTCGTGTAGAATGTGAACAATTGTTGGAATTACCTTAGGTATATTTAAGGAATTCCTCTTAGTAGGTTGTACGGGAACTTCCGAGTGGGTGTGGAATTTATTGACACCAGCAAATCCACACCACTGTTGCGCATTTATTGCGCTAAAGCTTTGTAAAAAGAGGGAGACTAACAGCAACCTCATAACATTTACCATTTTCATTACGTATATACGAATTTATGCGTTGTTTTCGCGCATAAATATACGTTTTCCCCACTAACTACGACTCTTCAACGAGCCCCACGCCTAAAGAGAAGTATGGTAAATACTCAGGGATTTACGGTAGTTTATCGTGTTTTTTACACAATTTATCGCTTGCATAATTCTGTAATATATTAGGGAACCACGCATGTATTAACAACGCTATACCACATGTTGTTGCATGGTACCAATGTTGCCAATATGTCATACGTGCTTTCTCTAAGTGCTTTTCCATAATTACTGTATAATATGCGGTGAGCGGGGCTTTTTTTATTGTGGGTCACCCGGTGATGGGATAGCACCCGCCAATTGTAGGTCCGTTATCGCAAGTAATTTAAGGCATTTACTATTTTTTAAATGGTTTAGTTTTTCCGTTGTAT
>CALFYW010000059.1 GCA_937952265.1 uncultured bacterium | reverse complement strand
TACGGCATAGTCGAAGAGTTCCTCGTCGTAGTTGCCAAAAATCTTTTCCTCATCCACGTCAACAAAAAGAAAAAAGCGAGTGTCACCATCGTAGTATCGTTTATTCACCATGCTTTCTACAATGCTGAACAAGTCAATTTTGTCTGGAAATTTGTTTTTGTGGCGCTCAACACTATCGCTATTCTTGTGGAATCTTAACCAATTAAGGTTCTGCCAAATCTTGGATGTGATTCTCCCAATTGATTGGAAGTGCATGATAATATCCGTGTTGGTGTGTCTGTTGGTACAAATCGCTCCAACAAGGTCATTCGGCAAGTGGTCGGATATGTACTTGTTGATATCCTCAATCAACAAAAGACCACCTCTGTATTTTTCCAAAATCAGATACAACGCATCCGCAATGTCTCGAAGCGTCATACGCTGACCATCATCCTTAAAAGGCCGAATACGTCGAATTTCGACTTTTGGGTGGATGCTGAAAATCTCAACGTCTTTCAAACTCATGGCTCGAAATTCCTCGAACTCATCATTTACGTCAAGAATCAATACCCGACGAGGCTTTACGCCATTTCCACCACGGGCATATTGACGCATCATTTCGGTGGTCTGATACGTCTTACCGATGCCCTTTTTGCCTACGGCAACTCCAAGTTTACAAATTCTGCTCATCCGTCAAAGTGTTCAAGTATGCAATATGTTGGGACAACAATTGACGTTGAGCACTCGCCTTCTCTTGCATTTCAAAAATCCAAACCCACGTTCGTGCCCTGTCAAAAGAAGATGTGGTTTCTGCCTCCGCATACTTTTTACCTTCTTTGATTGCATCATCAATAGCGTGTACAAATGCCTTTTTTCGCTCAACTCGGTTTTTGAAAATTGCGAGTTTTTGAAGGTGTACTTGTTTGTCTTCTGTCACTTCAGACATATCTAAATCTTTACTTTTTCCCATCGTCTTTATCGTAAACTTTTTGAACAAATTTGGTTCCGAATTTTCTCCAATCCTTGTTTCTGTGAC
>CALFYW010000058.1 GCA_937952265.1 uncultured bacterium | reverse complement strand
GCCGTCATCGCCGCCATGCCGGTGAAAATGCAGATCATCACCCACCTCGAAACCAAATTCACCTGGACGCATAAATGCAATATCGAGAATGCCACCCATATTGATTGGTTCGATTCGCCCCGTTTTGGGTGAATAAACACGCGCTTTCATATCGAGTGTGAAAAGCTCTATGTCTGCGAGTGTATCTGGACCCTTTTTAGCATCCTTTTTCTTTGGTATCAATGTGTATCTTCTCGTGACATATGGACCGGTGTTTGCGAAACCGAGACCTATGAATTTACCAGGCTTTCCCCGGCCATCTTGTACGAGCTTAGTGAATCGTCTATTTACACGTTTGGCGATTTCACCCAATTTGTTCCACAAGAGGAGTTTTATGGCTTGAAGCTTACCGAAAAATTTCGTATCTGGTTTTATTCTTGGTACGAATTTCGTGTCTATGTCGAGCGTCATAATTCTCTGTGTTGGTTCCAAGTACGAATTCACGGCGTCACCTCCCGAAAGAATCAAATCACCCACTGGGTTGAGAAATTCGGTAAGTTCGTCTATCACGGCATACAGTTCGTATCTCAAAACGTCCGTCAATATAACACTCACAAAGTCCTTGAAATCCTTGTCCTTGTGTACTCTGTGCATTCTCGCTCTGAAGCGAGAGACATCATCGGAGTCATAGAACTTTTTCAAGACGGGGTCATTATGAAACAGTTTTTTCATCCTGAATCGGTTTATGACCCCTGCCGAGTATTCATTCTGATCCATGTTATTATTACATCACATATTAATATCGGGGTGAAACAAGGTTAAAGATGTGATACCTAAGTAAGACATAACAAGATGTCTCTTGAAACTGTTCTCTCTGAAATCTCTGCTCTCCGTTCCGACGTCAAGTCTTTGACCAAGATCGTTCGTAAGATCAAGGCGAAGCAAGACGACCCGGACGGAACCAAAGCTGCGTCTCGTGCGAAGAACAACGGATTCAACCGTGAACAAGCGATCTCTCCTAAGCTCCGTGAGTTTCTCGGTGTCGAAGAAGGAAAGCTCGTCTCCCGTTCGTTCGTCACTCGTGCGATTAACAGCTACGTCACTGAAAAGGGTCTTAAGCACCCCGACAACGGCCGTGTTCTTGTTCTTGACGACAAGCTCCGCGATCTTCTTAACCCACCTGCGGACACGCAAGTCACGTTCTTGAACCTTCAAAAGTTCTTGAGCCCACACTACACCAAGGTCGAACAAACGGCTTAAAAAAATTGTCTACTAATCATATAAAATGATAATCGACAGGGAATCCGTCGAAACCCTTGTTGGTACAAAGATATCTAAGATAGATTTGTACCAAAAAGCTTTTACACATAAATCTGCACTGAAAGAAAATGAAAACTTGGAATCGTTCGAAACACTCGAATTCATAGGTGATTCCGTGTTAGGATTCGTGATTACGAAATTTCTATTTGATAGGTATGAACAACAAAAGGAGGGATTTCTTACCAAAGCGAGAACGAAGCTCGTGAGAGGAGAAACACTCGCGAAGATTGCGATGAAACTTGAAATGTACAAATGGATTCAAATGGATGAGAAGGGAATGCGAAACGAGTGGTTCAAAAATCCAAAGATTCTTGAAGACGTGTTTGAGGCATTCATCGGTGCGATTTACATGGATTTGGGTTTGTTACATGCGAAACGTTTCATTTTGAATATTTACGAAAATCCAGAACTCGTGGACATGCGGTCAATCATGATTGATGATAACTACAAGGATCATCTCATGCGATATTGTCAAACACATGGACATCCACTCCCAGATTATCGAGTGATATCACATGATAATGGCATCTTTTACGTGGACGTGTACGTGAACAACGTGATCCTTGGTAGAGGATTCGCGAAGAATAAGAAGCAAGCCGAACAGAACGCGGCCAAATATTTTTTCTATCCACATTAGTAATGATACCGGTGCCTATATTATTTATTATGGCGTCTCTTTTTCTGAGAAAACCGCACATGCCCATACAATACTCAAAACAGTGGCTCATAGAAGAATGTGAACGATTGGGTGCTCCATCAGAAGGTACGTCCCGTATATTGAGACATAGAATTAAGCGCTTAAAAGGTACAATCTAATACTTTCCAAGATGCACCCCAATGTAGAAAAGCTCTTGAAAAAAACATACGCTGAACAGAGGTCACAAGAATGGCTCGATTTGCGAAAAAACATGCTCACCGCGAGTGATTGTGCTACAGCCATAGACGAAAACAAATACGAAAAACCATTTGACCTTCTGCTCAAAAAGTGTGGTAAGGGGAAGCCTTTCACCGGGAATGCAGCCACTGAACACGGTAACAAATACGAAGACGAGGCTCGCATTCTCTACGAACAGCGATACAATGAAGTCGTACACGAAATTGGTCTCGAACCACACCCGAAGCATCCCTGGCTCGGTGGATCACCCGATGGTATCAGTGAATCGGGTAAACTCATAGAAATCAAGTGTCCGATGTCACGCGAAATTTTACCAGAAGTTCAACGCCACTATATGCCACCGTTGCAACTGTGTATGAAGGTACTTGACCTAGAAGAGTGTGATTTTATCCAATATAAGAATGCCGATTTCAATTGGCCCAAGCCCGAGGAGTTTGTCGTGGTCAACGTGAAACGTGACCGAGGGTGGTTTGAAAAGTACTTTCCGGTGATGGAGGAGTTTTGGCAAAAAGTCTTGTATCACAGGGAGCACGGGATAGAAGAACCAGTAAAGAAGACGAGAACACGTAAAAAGAAGGAAGAAGGTCCACCTCCGCCATGTGAAATTAAGTCTGATTCGGACGATGAGTACAGAGACGAGTGAATTAATATATCACAATATATAAATGAACGTAAACCAAGTGGTCAACGTACCCAAGAAATCGAATAATATCGCGATAATAATTGGTGTGACCGTTTTGGTGTGCTGCCTGTTTTCTTTATATTTAACTTTTATGAGATCCCGCGATGAGGGAAAGGGATTAGAGGAAATTGAACGTATCGAGGAGGAGAAACCACCCAGTCCCGGTCCCATCATACGAGACATGACAGTCACTACCAGAGACACCACACGAATAGATGGGGAACATGCCATCTCTGCCGAGCTTCTTGCTAAAATGAAAAAAGCCAAGGAGCTTAATCCTGATATGCAATTCAATAACCCCCTTAAAATAGATATCTATGATGACTGTGATTGTACGCAACTCAGACAACGAATCCAAGCAAAAGATGCAGCCAGTGGTGAAGTAAACATCGCTTCAATTGGTGAGGAAGTTCACCCAAGATGTGTAAAAGCGGAGGGGAGTGTATACATGGATGATTATAAACACATGGCCAAGGGTAAAGATGACGACGGTGAACCATGGGAACACAAGATGGATATGCCTGAGTTGATCATGGGTGATAAACCCAACGGAATGCCTAATGTATTCAAACTGAAACTTGGGTGTGAGGAAAATCAGAAAAACGTAGAAGATTCGGCACTCAAATTTAAATGGTGGAACATATCTAAATCCGCCTAATAGGTTTGAAAGTCTACATACCCCTACATAATCCCGCGAAGCAACACCGTGTTTTTTGGAACTTTTTATAGAGAGACTATATCTAATTTAAATCTAATGACGAGATTTTTCTAGAATTTTGAAAATAAAAATAAAAAAAATTATTTTTTTTAAAACTTTTTTCTTTAAAAAGAAAGTGAAAAAAAAAATATTTTTTTTTCGAATTTCATTTTCAAAAAAACATGGTGTTGTTTCACCTAAGTAATTCACCACCTATGTCTAAATCAAACCAAAGAACGAAGTAAGCATGGAACTGTATCCACACCAGATAGAGGGAGTCAACTGGATGCTCGAGAGAGAGCATTCATCGGTGGGACCAAAGGGTGGATTCCTCTGTGACGAGATGGGACTCGGAAAGACGGCACAACTCGTCACCGTGATCAAACGAAACAAAACTAGACCTACCCTCGTGGTGGTTCCCAAATCAATCGTGACTCAATGGAAAAATGAGATACACAAATTCGCTCCAGAACTCAGTGTGTTTGTGTATGATGGAATCAAACGAACAAGAGATGCATCTGAATTCGAACGTCATGACGTGACTGTTTGTCCATACAGTCTTTTGACTGAAGAAGCCCCACTGGTCCACATGATAGAGTGGGGACGTGTCATCCTCGACGAAGCGCATGAGATCCGAAACCGGCGTTCCAAGCGTTTCAAGTCAGCGATGAAAATTGAGTCTACGTACAGATGGGTCGTGACTGGAACCCCTGTATTCAATGAAGTGGATGATTTCGTCTCACTTTGTGCTTTCATAGGCATCGATAGGGTCGATGTACAATGTAACCTCGAGGCTGTCCGCGAAAAATTTATCATTCGCCGCACCAAGAATAAGGATTCTATCCCAGAGTGTCACTTTGAAAATGTTGAGCTTGAGATGTATCCGGAAGAAAAGACACTCTATGTCCGGGCGTTTTCAGAAGCACAGGAAATGATCCGTGAAATGATGACACGAGCGAAGGCACATGGTAATTTAACCATGTACAATATGGACATTCTTGAGCAGTTA
>CALFYW010000057.1 GCA_937952265.1 uncultured bacterium | reverse complement strand
CGCCCCGAATGCATTAAGCTTCCGCGATAACGCAATACTTTTTCTAAAAAGAAGAGGTCGATTTTGTCCGTACTCCCCTCCTCAGGTGGAAGGTCTCCACTCCAAATTGTTAAGCATTGTCGCCCCTGATACATCCCCTCGTGCATATAGTCATAGGTCGGCAGGTCATATTCTACGATGTGAACATCCAAACGATGATGAATATGAATCCACAAACAATGTCCGCACCTCTGAGAGATACGCCACCCTGCATGAATTGCGTCTTTTTGATCCAAACGCCCCTCGAGGGTGTACATCGCCTTTTCAATCATTACCGAATGACCAAATACCCTGTCCAAAACAGGGCGGATTCGATTGCTCACCTCAGGCAATATTTTTTGCAATAATTCTATTTCGTCTTTGCTGTACATAACTATGATCCGTATTCTGCGATGATTTCCAACACGCGCTTTAACCCCTCTTCTTTAGAACTCCCCTCCGCCTTTGCCATTTGATACTCCACCTCGACTCGATCATTGATCTCGTTCATAATCGTTTCCATGCCATCTGCGAATATACCTTTTGCCAACTCACCTGCGCGGGCGTACTTCCCATCCAACTCTCTCATAAACCTCTCAGCAGATTTGGTCAAGAGTTGTTCCTCGTCTTTTTTTTCAGCCATTTTCCATCGTTTTGTCCCAATCCACCTGTTGCTCCTTATTTTGAAGTACCTCCTTGGCGTTGTTCAGCTTTGAAGTTTTGCCCTGCTTTGGCGAGGTTCCCTGCCTGTTAGCATGAAGGTACTTTTCAAGCTTCGAACTGCGAGTAATAAACTCAGGGGTCAAGTGATTGGGGTTTTCCTTATGATATTGCGAGTTGAAGCAATTTATGATCGCTTTTTCGAATTCCGCTTCGGTGTAGCCTTCGTTGCGCCTTGCTCTGAATTGTCTTCGGGCTTTTTGATCGCCCTTGAATTCTCTGTCTGTGATTTGGTTGAATTGCTCCACAAACCGACTAAAAGTAAAACCATCTTTCTCCTCTAATTTTTCTGCTTTTGATTTCTTGGTACCCCCCTTGACGTTGAGAGTGATGTAATCGGGTGAACCGTCCACAACAATCTTCGTCCTACCTCCCAACAACTGATATCCATCCGCCAAAATTCGATGCACCACCCGACGATCCATCTTCAAATCTTTCCTAAAAATCTTCTTTTCAATCGAAATATTGCCCTTCGAGTCGCTATGAGAGAGTAAGTACGCCCAAACGAACACGTTGTCCTTTTTGCCCTTCCGCACGTAATATTTCAACATCTCCCTGATTGTCATTCCCCCTTTGCATACTTCTTAACCGAAAACACCTCTCTCAAGACCTCCGCAGTTTCCTCATTGTGATCATAGGTGAACATCTCCCGAACCAACCTACGGCTTATCTGCCCCGCCTTAACCAAATCCTGCTTTTTCTTTGCAAGCTTCTTCAGCCGAGAGGTCAAATCCGCCTTCTTTTTCAAAATAAAACCGTTCTTTCCATCCCTGATCACACTGTTGTAAGGAAACTGATCGATCGTCATTACAGGAGTGCCCATAATGCTTGCCTCAATCCATTTGCCCAAGTTCTCACTCGTAGCATTGTAGACCGTCTTTTTCAATGGAATGAACAAAAGGTCGAAATTCAAATTGTGCAAGCCCCTGTGATAGTGAATGATCGACTTAGGACGCAAATGCACATACTCCACACCTGTGAGTAAGTTGTCACACTCCGACGGGTCAAGCCCCCAAATGAATATCTCCAACTTGCTCCCCATGGCTTTCTTCGCCGCCTTCAACTCCTTTTGAAACGCCCTCAAGTCATCCTCATAATACCGCGTTAAGACCATCCCCAACCTGATCACACCGTCTTTTTTCTTCAACTGCTCCACTCGCTCAGGATGCGCATCATGGGCTTGCTCCACCTCCAAGGTCTCACCAACACGTATGTTCTCATAGATCAACTCCTCATGAGTCGCCACAGGCATACAGATCAGGTTCAATCGCCTTTCCACATCGTGATCGACCTTCAGCTTTTTGACCTTCTCCTGCAAATAAGCCAAAAGCTCAGGGTTGTTCACCATGATCGCATCTGCATGTACCATGTTCAACTCAATGGCTTCCACAGCCTCAGGTGAGTGCATATAGGAGTACAGCGGGTGCCGATCATTGATCTCGTAAAAGTTGAAGTCCACCGTGTAAAATATCCGAACATCAGGATTCAATGTCCTGATCTGATCATACACACTCGGGGTGTCCTCCGTCCAATCCCAACCAATCGGCTGCGTGGTGAAAGGAAATACCACGATATCCGCCCACAACAATTGCTTGCTGAAAAGCAGCATGTCAATGTCAGTAATGTACTGCTGATCGTCCCACTTGGTCAGTGAAGTCATCGCGCAATTGGCAATGTTCTTCTCATTCATAACCACGTAGGGGAGAATGTAGTTATAGAAGTCCTTCATCTTCATTTGCGGAGCCACGAACAACACGTTCGGCTGATCGTTGACTTGAAACTGACTCAGGTAATCCTCTATAACGCTCAGTTGGCGATATAGGTCGGAAACCGTTTTCAACCCTCGGTGCTCTCCTCAGATTCGACTTCCTCAAACACAAACAAGTCCTCCAAACTCACATCCAACGCCGTGCAAATCTTTCCCGCAGTGTCCATGTTAATATTGTTGAACTTGTTGTTGGCTAAATTGCTGATCATCGAGCGAGTAATGCCCGTGCGACGATGAACTTCAGCCTGTGTGATCCCCTTCTCTTCCAAAAGGGATTTCAAATTGTTACGTACTACCTTGCTCATTTGATGATAGTTACAGTTAGTAATGAAATGGGGCTGATTTTAGGTTAGCCCCCAAATGTAATAGTTATATTCTATGATAACAAGCTACCGTACAGGAATCGGATCATATTTTGCGATCTTCTCGTACAATTCCTTGTTCCACTCCGCATCCGCAAGGGCGTTATGCTCGTTGGATGGATCAGGATGGTTTTCCCGCTTCCAATCCTCATCCAAGCACCGCTCCCACATCATCTGCTTTAAGTCAATACAGAACATCGGGAATCCCTTGGGTAAATCTGTCATGCGACCGAAAATGCGACAAAATACCACCCAATCATAGTCCGCGTA
>CALFYW010000056.1 GCA_937952265.1 uncultured bacterium | reverse complement strand
TTTAAAGAAAAAAGTTTTAAAAAAAATAATTTTTTTTATTTTTATTTTCAAAATTTCATAAAAATCTCGTCATTAGATTTAAATTAGACATAGTCCCTCTATAAAAAGTTCCAAAAAACATGGTGTTGCTTCGCGTGATTATGTAGGACCATAGAGGATGTCAACACAACTAGAAAAATCTCATGGATATTTTATCGGGTGGTATATCTCCACAAGACCAATTGTAAACGTAACAGTGATTATGACCATTACCCTTTAAGAACTTGGAATCACGAAGTGTACTAGGATTCAAACCAATATCCAAAGTATTGTACACGTCGAACCCAGCGTTACGCGCGAGCATGACCGCCGACTTGAGGTCACCACGACCCGTGTCGTAAAACATGTAGGCTTGATTTATATACATCTGTGTTTTGACCGACCTATATGGTACTGAGTAATAACTCGTGAAATGACCCTCTTCGTTTAGGTATGAATACACTATCTCACATTTGGGTAGAAGCCACCGACGCACGTACGACTCATCTATCACGGGTGCGATAGAATATTGGGACATATGTTTACGTAAGATTTCGGTAACCCTCGGTACATCACTATTGGTCATCAGCCAGTGTGTACACGATCCGTTAACAATGTGAGGTCTTTCCCGTTCATCCGAAAATTTTGCCGCGTTGAGTTTACGGACGTTTATGAGTCTATGCCAATACGATGTCTTTGCGACGGGGGTGGGAAGTTCCGCCACGGCCGTGTATACCGCTTGCCATATACCAACCGCGTTAGCTCGTCGACGTATTTCGGATATGAGGAGTGGTGCGAGTCCTATATTTCGAATGGAGTCGTGAACACAGAGAAAGTTAATTTGTAAAACATCGAGGACTGTGTCGTGTATTCTATACTTGGTCGGCACACCAGATATGAAACCGACTAGTTTTCCACCAGACTTTGTTCGAAGACCCAAATTCCAATCGGGTTCCGTGGCCCATTCCACGAAATCCTTTGAATATTTGAACGAAAAGTGCTCGTCGCGTATGTAATGTGAAGACAAAAATTCGGATATTTCATTTATAGAACACGTCGACCATTCATAGTGTTTAGGTAATGTAACGGGTGTTTCGCTATGTGTCCTAGAGGAATCAATCTCACCCACGCCTTCACGGTGATCGCGCGGCATGGGTTGGGTATTCCAAAATTCATGAACCATTTGTATACTGGCGTATGTACCTTTTAAGTTGGCTTAAAGTTTTGAGTACACTTTAATTCAGAAATGTCGCTTGAACAAGATTACACCACCGTTCCCGGTCAGCTCTTTGCTTGCCTGTCCGTCGTTGGCCCGGAATGTCCCCAGAAGAATGATAAATTCGGTATTAAAATCCGGGGAGCTTTCAATTCCAGAGATGAAGCCGCGAGTCACGCGAAGCGTCTCCAAAAGGAAGACGCCACCTTTGATATTTATGTCGTGGACATGTACAAATGGTTGTTGATTCCACCGGACGCAACCGCTATAGAAGACGTCCATTACACGAACGAAAAATTAGAGGAGCTCATGTCGGGGTACAGAGAAAATCAACAAATGGCGGCCAAGATGTTCGCTGAACGTAAGAAAGATATGATGGAGAGTCCAAGTAACACGTACATTAAGCCGGGTGACGAGAATTCCAAATTTTACACGAAACCAGATGAACCACCTATCAGTCACCCAGCTGAGGTTTTGGAGCGTCTTAAGAAGGAAAAGCCGGACGCTGAGATGGAAGAACTCGTGAAGGAAGCCGATAAGATTGTCGCTGATGAAATCGAAGAGCGACGTAAGAAGCGCGAGGCTGAAGCCGAGGCCGAGAGCGTTGAGGCGAAGGCGACCGAAGGTGGTGAGGTCGAAGAAGGTGAAGAAGTGAACTCCGCGTAAATAAATAAATAAAAAAGATATAATGCTGATCGGTAGCCCCGATCACCATTATTGTATATATTCTGGTTAAGTGTGTGGACACAAAACACTTAAACGGAACACATTTTATCCTGGTCGAAGAATGACCGGTTGCATGGTCTTACCCATAAAAAATCCTAAAATGAAAGCCACGAATATGACTATGTACGCGGTTTTGTCGAGATTTGAAAAGATATCAATCTTTTCTTGATATTGCATTTGTGGAGGTGGTGGAGGTGGCGGAGGATAGTAATACCTGGGTTCTTGTTCATGTTGGTCATCCTCCATTGGTTCTTCTTTTTCGAGTACATCCGGGGTATACTCGAGTGGATTTCCTATATCACTCTCCATTTATAAATTCGTGTTTTATTTTTTTAAGTACATTATTCCTCATCTTCATCATCCTCATCATCATCGACGATAAATCCAGCTAAATTACCATTTTCATCCGCATCCTCGTCATCATCCGACTCCGATTCAGATTCGGACTCTGAATCGTAATCATCTTCATCGAAATCAGAGTCATCGTCGTCTGTGTAATCATCTTCCACTTCTTCAAATATTTCGAGGCGCTCTGGGGGCTTG
>CALFYW010000055.1 GCA_937952265.1 uncultured bacterium | reverse complement strand
TTCACCCGCGACCTTACCATTGGCTCTGAAGGCCAAGACGTCAAAGCGCTCCAAGTCTTCCTTAACCATCAAGGATTTACGATTGCGCAAACTGGCCCAGGATCAGAAGGAAATGAGACGACATTCTTCGGCAACCTTACCAAGGAGGCATTGATCAGGTTCCAGAACTTCTATCGCTCGGACATTCTTACCCCTGTTGATCTCACTCAAGGCACGGGCTACTTCGGACCATCGACGAGGGCGAAAGCAAATGAGATTTCTGGCGACAGCGGAATAGAGATTCCAACCACTCCAGCGATACCACCTTCATCTTCATCAGGCACGTTCACCCGCGACCTTACCATTGGCTCTGAAGGCCAAGACGTCAAAGCGCTCCAAGTCTTCCTTAACCATCAAGGATTTACGATTGCGCAAACTGGCCCAGGATCAGAAGGAAATGAGACGACATTCTTCGGCAACCTTACCAAGGAGGCATTGATCAGGTTCCAGAACTTCTATCGCTCGGACATTCTTACCCCTGTTGATCTCACTCAAGGCACGGGCTACTTCGGACCATCGACGAGGGCTAAGATTGAAGAAATAAAAAGGTAACTAAAATAATGATTTTATTTTTTAAAAGGATCGATTAAAATTAAAGAAACATGGAAATACGAAAAAAAATAACCACACGATATGTTTTGGGAATTACGCTGGTCGAGCTTCTGGTGGTGGTTGCAATTATTAGTTTGCTTGCAACGGTTGCAATTAACGGCTATGAAGATCTCAGGACAAGCTCTCGGGATGCGAGACGCCAACAGGAGTTGACACAGCTTGCTCTCGCGCTTGAATTGTATTACACCGAACACGGCTCCTATACGCAACCAGAAAATATGACGAGTGATACCAGCTGTGGGGGGTTGGGAAGCCAGTATTTAGATGATAATGGATCCCCCATTGGTGCTTCTGCTGGGTCTGGATCTGAATGTGTTAACGGTGACGGAAATCCAGATTGGGACCCTCAAAGTGATCTCAGAGATTTAATTACCAGTGGTGTTACTCCTGTTCTCCCTATAGATCCAACCAATTTTCCTCCTTATTATTATACGTATGAGCCACAGGATAGTGGCCAGCGGTATTGCCTTAGAGCAAACCAGTTAGAGCGTACTGGTGCTGAGTTCTGTATCGGAAGAAGCCATAATGCAACCGATGCATGTAGCGGAATTTGCAATTAGTTCTTTTTAGGTGGTAATGTGCCGATATGCGGTTGGCGGTTGCGCTCACATAAGACATTTGTTTTGGAGTTTGCCCCGCCGACCACATATCGGCATATTTTTATGTATATGACTCCGCTTCTCGAAAAAGAAAAAGTATTGAGCCCTTTCACCACGCTCCATGTTGGAGGAAGGGCCCAATTTTTTATACGGGTAAAAGAAATATCAGAACTCTCATACGCGGTCCGATTCGCAAAAGAAAGAGCGCTCCCCATCTTTTTTCTTGGTGGAGGCTCTAATCTTTTAATTGGCGATCATGGGGTGAGTGGTTTGGTAATTAAAGTAGAGCATAAGGGTTTCTCCTTTGAGACAAAAAAGAACTACACCTTGGTCCGTGTTGGCGCTGGAGAAAATTGGGATAGTGTGGTGGAAGAGTCAGTTAAAAGAGAGCTGTTTGGGATTGAAAATCTCTCACTCATACCAGGGACTGTCGGCGCGACACCTGTTCAGAATATTGGTGCTTATGGGCAAGAGGTGTCTAATGTGATTGATCATGTCTTAACTTTTGATACTGAAGAGGAGGGTTGGCGTGTGTTTACGCGAGAAGAGTGCGCGTTTAACTATCGAGACAGTTTTTTTAAAAGTAAATTAGGAAAACGCTTTCTCGTCTGGGAGGTGGTGTATAAGCTTTGCCATGAAGGATCGTGCAATATCTCATATCGGGATTTAGAAGAATATTTTCGAGATCAAGGAATATTCCCTTCGCTTAATACGGTTCGAGCAGCGGTTATTAAAATTAGGAAACAGAAGTTTCCTTCCGTGGATGAGGGCTATACCGCAGGTTCCTTCTTTAAGAATCCTATAATTACACAGGAAGAATTTGCTTCACTTAAAGCCCGTTTTAAGGATTTGCCGGGGTTCGCGCTTTCTCATGGAGAGGTGAAGGTTCCACTGGCGTGGATTATTGAGCATGTACTCAAGATGAAAGGGTTTCGCGAAGGTACGGTTGGCACCTTCATAAGGCAGCCACTCGTCCTTGTAAACTTCGGAGGCGCTTCAGCAGGTGACGTAGACCAATTTGCAAAAAAAATTTTTTCTGAAGTAGAACGACTCACGGGAATTAAAATTGAACGCGAAGTAGAATTTGTTGGGAAATAATTTTTAATTTCAAAAATTTTTTAAAAAAAGTTATCCACATTTTTTTATAAAAATTTATTTACATATAATTTTTACTATACGATAATGTAATTAACACGATACGATACATTATTTTATTTTCTTGGTCGGGTATTGTGTCGAATTACCAATAAAAATTTTTATATAAAAATATGGCAGCAAAAAAGAGAAAGAAAGCTGGAACGAAAAAGCGAACAACTACGAAGCGCCGAACTACTAAGAAGACCACAAAGCGACGAAAGACCACGAAACGACGACGCTAGTATTTGAAAAACAAAAACTCCTCTCTGAGGGGTTTTTGTTTTCTTGTCTTTCTGGCTGTGCTACTATAGGAGGTGCATGAAAATTCTTTCTCAAATAAAGGCTTTTTTTGGGGATAATAACCAGAAACATCTCTCCGAACTCTATCCTGTCGTTCAGAAAATTAATAGTTATGAAGAAGTATTCAGGGCTCTTTCTGATGAAGAGCTAAAGAAGAAAACATCTGAATTTAGAGCACGTATTAAAAATGGAGAGACACTCGACCTGCTTTTACCAGAAGCGTTTGCTTCAGTTCGTGTTGCGGCAGAGCGCACTCTCAATGAACGGCATTTTGATGTACAACTTTTAGGAGGGATTGTAATGCACCGTGGAGGAATTGCTGAAATGCGCACGGGTGAAGGAAAGACTTTGGTTGCAACACTTCCCGCGTATTTAAACGCGCTTACCGGAAAGGGAGTACATGTAGTGACGGTGAATGATTATTTGTCTCGCCGTGATGCGGTATGGATGGGGCAAGTGTATGCGCTTTTAGGTCTTTCTGTTGGAGTAATTAACCACGAAGAATCATTTCTATATGATCCATCACATCAGAGCAGTGATGAAGAACGCGATCAACGGGGATCTTTTCATGTTTTCCACGAATTTCTTCGTCCGTGTGGGCGCCAAGACGCGTACCGAGCAGATATTACGTATGGTACTAATAATCAGTTTGGGTTTGATTATCTACGGGATAACTTAGCTTACGAAGAATCTCGTGTAGTTCAGCGAGAACCCCATTTTGCGATTGTTGATGAAATCGACTCTATTTTAATTGATGAAGCTCGTACCCCACTCATTATTTCAGCTCCGACGAAAGAGAGTGAGTCGCTCTATCAGACTTTTGCTCGTATAGTAAAAAATTTCAAAGTTAACCAAGACTATACTGTCGATGAGAAGTTTAAAAGTATTGCCCTCACTGATGAAGGGATTTCTCGCGCGGAGAAAGCGCTTGGAGTTGAAAATATCTATACCGAGAAAGGAATTAAGTACGTGCACCATCTTGAAAGCGCGGTTCGCGCGGAAGCGCTCTTTCATCGAGATCGACATTACGTGGTAAAGAATGGAGAAGTGATTATTGTTGATGAGTTCACCGGAAGGCTTCAGCCGGGCAGAAGATGGTCTGAAGGATTACATCAAGCAATTGAGGCAAAAGAAGGGGTGCCGGTTCAAAAAGAGTCAAAAACATTTGCGTCCATTACTTTTCAAAATTATTTTCGAATGTATGAAAAGCTCTCCGGCATGACCGGAACCGCGGTAACCTCTTCAGAAGAATTTTATAAAGTATACAAGCTGGAGGTGGTTGCGGTGCCCACACATAAACCTCCGCTTCGTATTGACCATAACGATCTTATTTTTCAAAGTGAGCAAGGAAAATTCAAAGCAGTAGCGGAGAAGGTTCGAGAGCTTCATCAAAAAGGTCAGCCAGTTTTGATTGGTACGGTATCAATTGAAAAGAACGAGCTTCTTGCCGCATATCTAACACAACAAGGTATTCCGCACCAAGTTTTAAACGCGAAACCGGAACAAGCAGAACGTGAAGGAGAAATTATCGCGCAAGCCGGCGCAAAAGGAAAAGTAACCATTTCCACTAACATGGCAGGGAGAGGTGTTGATATTAAACTAGGAGGTAGTCCTCCAAGTAAAGAATCTTATGAAGAGGTAAAGCGGCTTGGTGGACTCTTTGTCTTGGGAACTGAACGCCATGAAGCGCGCCGAATTGACAATCAACTTCGAGGACGAGCAGGGCGTCAAGGTGACCCAGGAGAGACGCAATTCTTTGTCTCTCTCGAAGATGATCTCATGCGCGTCTTTGCTTCAGATACAATAAAGAAAATGATGGGGCGCCTCGGTTTACAAGATGATCAAGCGATTCAAAATCGAATGATTACTCGCTCACTTGAGTCAGCGCAGAAGAAAATCGAAGGATTTCATTTTGATTCACGAAAGCACGTGCTCGAATATGACGACGTGCTTAATAAACAGCGAAAGACCATTTATGAATGGAGACGCACGATGCTTCATGCTGATAGTGAGACCATCGATGCTTTTATTGATGAACTCTCGGGTGATGATGTGGCATATAAAGAAGTAATAGAGAAAAAACGAGAAGCCTTTGAGACGGTGGAGTTTCTCGGAGCAGTTCGACAGGTAGTATTACAAACGATCGATCTCTATTGGATGGAACATTTAGAGATCATGGATTATATGCGCTCCAGTGTAAATTTGCGGGCATATGGACAACGTGACCCCTTGGTTGAGTATAAAAAAGAAGGAATACGTCTTTTCAGGGAAATGGAGCATGCAATCCGAGAACAGTTGCGTCGATTGCTCCCCAATATTCAGTCGTCTGGTTTCAAGCAGGATGAAGATTCGCTGCTTCTACGAGGTTTTCGCCCAAAAGCAGACGAGATTCTGAAGAAAACAGGGGTAATAGAACCCACTTTTTCCAGATCCAGAGCCACGCAATCAATAGGGAGAAATGAGAAAGTTGAAATTGAAAAGGACGGAATCCGACAAGTATTGAAATATAAAAAAGCTCAAGATCTTATTGCCAAAGAAGGTTGGACGCTCATTAAGACTCTCTCATAGATGTATCCCCATCTACGTTAGTTGCCTCTTTTGCTTTAGGTTATACTACATATGATGCCTACGCCGTTTTCTTTGCGTGAATGTCGGTGTGGCGTTTACTTTCATGCGCATACTTATGTTTGGGTGGGAGTTTCCACCTCACAATAGCGGGGGACTCGGTGTTGCTTGTTTTGGTCTATCAAAATCTTTAGTTCAACGTGGCACAGAGTTAATTTTTGTGCTTCCGAAACAGATTCCCACCAAGGCGATTGAAGCGCATTTTCGATTTGCGGATATCTATTTTCCCTCATTGTCATTCCGTGTGGTATCAAGTAGTTTAAAGCCATATATTACCGCCGAATCATATCGACAGATCCATGGAGTAAACACTCCTTCTTTATATGAAGATAATTTAATTAGTGAAGTGTATCGTTACGCGCTCCGAGCTCGAGAGCTTGCGCGACAGGAATCGTTTGATGTGATTCATGCGCATGACTGGCTCTCCTTTTTGGCGGGCATTGCGGCTAAAGAAGCGACGGAAAAACCATTGATAGTGCATGTTCATGCCACTGAATTCGATCGTACGGGAGGCAATGGAGTGAATCAATCAGTGTACGATATTGAGCGGCGGGGCATGGAAGTGGCTGATCAGGTAATCGCCGTATCTCAATTCACGAAAGATATTTTAATCACACGATATAACATTCCAGAAGGAAAAATAACGGTTGTACATAATGGTATTGATACAGAAGAGGGAGGAATGAAGAAATTTGGAGTCTCTTCAACTCCCTCAGCGCTTACCTCAGGATTGTTACGCCTTAAAGAAGCAGGAAATAAGATCGTACTCTTTGTCGGAAGGATTACGCTTCAAAAAGGTCCTGATTATTTTATTCAATCTGCGCTTCGGGTGCTGTCTATTCGCCCCAATACGTTCTTTGTGATGTGTGGAGCAGGGGATATGCGCGAGAAGATGATACGAAGTGCCGCGTATCAGAATATTAGCAATCGTTTTATTTTTACGAGCTGGCTCGTAGGAGAAGAACTTGATACAATATACCAAGTTGCTGATTTATTTGTGATGCCTTCAGTCTCAGAACCTTTTGGTATCACTCCGCTTGAAGCGCTTGCCAATGGAACGCCGGTGCTTATCTCGAAACAATCTGGTGTCGCAGAAATTATCCCTGGCGCGCTTAAAGTTGATTTTTGGGATGTAGAAGAGATGGCCAACAAAATTGTCGCGGTGTTAGACCATCCCTCATTAGGGTATAGCGTTGTAAGTCATGGGCAGGATTCGGTGTCGCAATTTTCTTGGAAGCGTGCCGCAGATGCGTGTATTGAAATTTACAAAAGGTTCATTAAAACATTAAAACCTCTATGACCGCGGTTTGCAGTTATTTTCAAGTTCATCAACCCCACCGCATTAAGCGATTCAGCGCTTTTGATATTGGTAATGGAGGGCCTTATTTCAATGACACTGGGGAAGGAAAGCTCAATAATCAAAAAATCCTAAATAAAGTTGGCGAAAAATGCTATTTACCAACAAACGCTCTACTGCTCGATCTTTTAAAACGTTATCCTGATTTTCGAATAAGCTTCTCTTTTTCTGGAGTGGTACTAGAGCAGATGGAGACCTTTAGTCCTTACATATTGGAGTCGTTTCAGAAGCTCGTTGCTACTGGCCAAGTAGAGATTCTTTCTGAAACCTATTATCATTCACTCGCATCGATTTACTCACCAAAAGAGTTTCGGCATCAAGTCGCGCTACATCAAGAGAAAATAAAACACCTGTTTGGGTATACTCCACGAGTATTTCGAAATACTGAACTTATATATCACAATGATATTGCGGATTTAGTCTCCCGTATGGGCTACCGAGGTATTCTTGCTGAAGGAGCAGACCACATGCTCGGGTGGCGAAGCCCTAACTATCTCTATCGTCCCGTTAATGCCCCCACACTGCGTTTGCTGTTGAAAAATTATCGGTTTTCTGATGACATTGCGTTTCGTTTTGGGAGCAGGGATTGGAGCGAGTACCCTTTGACCGCGGAGAAATTCGCGCACTGGATCGGCGCGACAAACGGATCTGCTGATGTGGTGAATTTGTTTATGGACTATGAGACTTTCGGTGAACATCAGTGGGAAGACACAGGAATTTTTCACTTCCTACGGGCACTTCCAGAAGAATTACTCAAACACCCTGATAATTCTTTTGTTACTCCGACTGATGCGATAAACAGATTCCCTGCGCGTGCCGCGCTTGATGTTCCGTATTATGTTTCCTGGGCTGATATTGAACGGGACCTTTCCGCGTGGCGCTCAAATGAATTACAACATGATGCGTTACGAGCGGTTTATGCGTTGGAGCAGGCGGCCTATGAGAGCAATGACCCAAGTATTCTTGAAGACTGGAGGCGTATGCAAACTTCTGACCATTTCTATTACATGTGTACGAAATGGTTTGCTGATGGAGATGTGCACAAATATTTTAATCCGTACGAATCACCCTATGATGCTTTTATTTCATACATGAACGCGCTTAACGATCTTGAGCATAGAATTTTACGTAATCAAAAAGAGAGAGGAATCTTCTCTCAGTTAAAGAAAATTATTAATAAGTTAACATATGCCTATGGTCACTAAAAGTATAAAGAAACAAGGAAAAAAGACGTCTGTCCCTAAACGACGTTCTCGAAAAGCATCTCTTTCTCGGCCTCTAGAAAGAGACGTTCCATCTGATAAATTTTTTTGGGTTTGCAATGGGGCAACCCTTAAGAATTTGCGCGATTTATATCACGAGCTTGATAGCATGTCAGATGCGGAATTTGAGTATCACACAGGGAAAGGCCGAAATGATTTTTCCCAATGGATCCTTGATGTAATTGGCAACCATGAATGTGCTCGTCGTACCCAACGTGCTCGAACTAAAGATGGTACTCGGCGTATCATTAAAGCGTACCTAACCTCATCATAATGTGCTATGAGCAAATCCCTTGTCCTTGGAAACGGGAATATGCTGGTTTGTTTTGATGGCTATGGTCAAGTGCGCGATTTTTATTTTCCTCATATTGGCCTTGAAAATCAGGTTGGGCATGAACTCGTGCATTTAATTGGTATATGGGTTGATGGGGGACTTACGTGGCTTCATCATGCGAGCTGGAAGGTAGTCGTAAATTATGCCCCTGAGACAATGGTGGGCGATATTCATGCGCACAATGAGAAGTTGCAATTAGCACTCTCTTTTACTGATGCCGTATATAATGAAAGCAATATTTTTATACGAAATGTCCGTGTAAAGAATTTAGCGAAAGAGAAGCGAGATATTAAAATCTTTTTCAATCAACAATTTCGTATTAGTGAGACAAGTTCCGCATTAACCGCATACTATGACCCTGATCGCCACGCAGTCGTGCATTATAAAGGCAGGCGGGTATTTTTGGTTTCTGGCATGAATGGAGAGAAGCACATCGATGAATTCAGTGTTGGCATTATGCATGCTCATGGGAAAGAAGGTACGTGGAAGGAAGCAGAGACAGGAGCACTCTCAAGGAATCCAATTGAGCATGGGTCCGTTGATTCGACCATCGGTTTCAGTGAGTCTCTTTCTCCTGGTGGTACATGGGAATTTTATTATTGGGTTCTCAGCGCAGAACTTATTCAAGATGTATGCGAACTCAATAATTATATTCTGAGTAAAACCCCCGCGCATCTTATTAAAACCACTAGTGATTTCTGGCATGCGTGGGTAAATAAAAGGAATTTCGTCTTCAAATATCTTTCCCCTGAAATCGAAGCGTTATTTAAAAAATCCCTCTTTATTATTCGGGCCCATGCTGATAATCACGGGGCGCTTATTGCTTCGGGGGATTCGGATATTTTTCAATATGGGCTTGATACATACGGATATCTCTGGCCTCGTGACGGAGCTTATATTGCGCTCGCATTAGATAAGGCGGGTTATTTTGACCTTGCGGCCCGATTCTATAAGTTTATCAATACCGTTTTAACTCCTGAAGGATATTTGCTTCATAAGTATCGAGCGGATTTCTCTCTCGGCAGTTCATGGCATCCTTGGGTTGATAAAGAGGGAAGAAAGCAACTTGCCATTCAAGAAGATGAGACCGCGTTAATTTTGGTAACACTCTGGGAGCATTATTTAGTCACGAAGGATCTTGAGTTTATTGAGAGCATCTATAATAGCTTGATTCAAAAGGTTGCTGATTTTCTTGTCGTATACCGAGAACCTCATACCAAGTTGCCTGCTCCAAGTTATGATTTGTGGGAAGAAAAATACGGTATAAGCACTTATACCGCATGTTCGGTCTACGGGGGACTTGAGGCCGCTGCTCGTTTTGCTGATCTCTTGGGAAAAGAAGAAGATCGCGATCGGTATCGGCATGAGAGCAGTACCATAAAAGAAGCGATTTTAAAACACTTAGTACATAAAGAAGCCGGCTATTTTTATAAACTAATCAATGTGGATTCGCGTGGAGAGAAGCGATACGACACCACAATTGACACGTCTAGTTTTTATGGGGTATTTCGGTTTGGAGTGCTTACCCACCATGATCCATTACTTAAAGAAGCATATAAGGTTGTCAAAAAAGAACTCGCTTGTCATACTAAGGAGGGCGGGATTGCACGATATCAAGGAGATCGTTATTTTACTCAGGGTTCAGGGATTCCTGGAAATCCTTGGTTTATTACGACTCTCTGGGTTGCACAGTATCAAATTCAGTCAGCGGAGACTCCTCAAGAGCTTGAAGAGGTTCGCGAGACGCTTGATTGGGTTCTCCGACACGCACTTTCAAGCGGAATGCTCTCGGAACAAATTAATCCATTTACGGGTGAGCAAGTATCTGTCTCGCCACTTACGTGGAGCCATTCCGAGTTCGTGTTAACGGTAATTAAATTTCTTGAAAAGCTCGAAGTCTTCGGTGTCTGTAATGTCTGCTACCCTTTGCGAATTCGCTAAAAAGGATTGTTAATATATCACACATATGGCAACACTTATTGCTCGATGGTTTATTGTGGCACTCGCGCTTCTCTTAGCGCAAACAGTACTACCAGGAATTGAGGTAGTGAATTTTTATATTGCGCTCATTGTCGCGATAATTTTAGGTATCGTTAACCTCACGCTTCGGCCATTATTTATACTACTCACACTACCTCTCTCCATTTTAACCCTCGGCCTCTTTACACTCGTGATTAACGCACTCCTTTTTTGGTTTGTGGCTTCGTTCGTAGAAGGATTCTTGGTAAGTGGTTTTGGATCCGCTTTTCTCGGAGCATTGTTCGTGTCAGTAGTGAAGTGGCTAGGGGACAAATTTATACAACGTACTCAAGATAGATCCTCCGTAATTCATTACTATTAGTATGAAAAAAACCATTATTACTCATAGCGGTGTTTTTCATGCAGATGACGTCTTTGCGGTAGCAGTACTGCTTTCTCTTCCTGATATTGAGCGCCTCGGAGAGAATCAAGTAGAGATTATACGAACCAGAGATCCTCACCATATTCAAAAAGGAGACATGGTGGTCGATGTAGGAGCGGTATATGACCCAGAGAAGAATCGTTTTGACCACCACCAAGAAGCAGGTGCGGGAGCTCGTGAGAATGGGATTCCTTATGCATCATTTGGATTGGTTTGGAAACATTATGGAGCCATTCGAACCGGTTCCCAAAAAGTAGCTCAAGAACTTGATCGTGAACTAATACAGCCTATTGACGCGCTCGATAATGGAGTGAGTATCTTTGAGTCAATGAATGAGGACCTTTACCCGTATCTTATTCAAGATATTATGTATATCTTGCGCCCTACCTGGGAAGAGGCGAAAAGTGATGAGGATTATGATCGAGCATTTATGAAAGCTCTTGAGCTTGCAAAACTAGTGCTCGATCGTGAAATTCTCCATACCAACGCAAGTCATAAAGCAGAGCAGTACGTGATTGAGGCATATGAGCGTACTCCTGACAAAAGGATCATTATTCTTGAAAAAAATTTTCCATGGGAACGAGTGCTTTCCTCAAAACTTGAACCGCTTTATGTTATTCAACCCGATCTAGGCAAAACAGGTTATTGGAAGATTGCGGCAGTAAGAACGGAACCCCGTTCATTTGATCATCGTCACCCTTTTCCAGTAACATGGGCGGGAAAACGAGATGCGGAACTTGCGGATATTAGCGGGGTTTCGGATGCGGTATTTTGCCACAATAAGCGGTTTCGTGCTGCTGCCCGATCTCGCGAGGGAGCGATATTGCTTGCTCAAAAAGCGCTTGCATTAAATCATCATTAATTCATGACTACCTATTACACCACTATTGGTCTTGAAATTCACGCGGAACTCAAAACAAACACAAAAATGTTTTGCGCATCTCGCAATAACCCCCATGAACAAGAACCCAATATTCATATTTGTCCCATATGTATGGCGCATCCGGGGACGCTTCCCACCATCAATAAAAAAGCAGTGGCGAGTGTTCTTGCCATAGGGTGTGCGGTTAAAGGTAAAATTGCGCCTGAAACTTATTTCGAAAGGAAGAATTATTTTTATCCAGATATCCCTAAAGGATATCAAATTAGCCAGTATGCATACCCGCTTGTATCAGAGGGATTGCTTGCGGGTGTTGCTATCACTCGTATTCACCTTGAGGAAGATACGGCGCGCTCTCTTCATGTGGGCGATGGGTCAAGTCTCGTCGATTTTAATCGTGCTGGAGTTCCTCTCATGGAGCTTGTAACTGAGCCAGTCATCACTTCCTCTCAACAGGCAGTCTATTTTGCGAAAGAGCTCCAGTTATTGTTGCGTTATCTTGGAATTAGTGATGCGAACATGGAGAAGGGCGAGATGCGTATTGAGGCAAATATCTCACTTTCTTCTCAGAAGAATGTATTAGGCACTAAGGTTGAGGTGAAAAACTTAAATTCATTCCGAGCGGTTGAACGCGCGATAGCGTTTGAGCAGAAACGCCAGGAATCATTACTCGAGGGAGGAGAATTGGTAGTGCAAGAGACGCGTGGATGGGATGAAGCGAAGCAGAAGACTATCGCGCAACGAAAAAAAGAGAGTTCTGAAGATTATCGCTATTTCCCGGATCCTGATCTCCCTCGTATTGTATTTGGGGACATAAAAGAGTTCGATATTAATTCCATAAAAAAGACAATTCCGGAGCTTCCAGAGGAACGGCGATCGCGGTATCAGAAACTCGGCATATCTCTTGAGCAGAGTGAGATCTTGGTACGTAATAAAATTTTTTCTGATTTTCTTGAGAAAGTCTGGGAAGGAAAAGAGGATCAAAAAGATTTTGTTCGCACCGCAGTCAATTATATGGTGAGTGATCTTTTCGGAATGCTCCGAGAAAGAGCGGGGGAAGATGATTTTGATTTACCAAATACAATTTCTTCCGAATCATTTGCTCAGTTGATTCACATGGCGCTTCATGGAGAGATTTCTTCTCGGGGAGCGAAAGATATTTTGAAAATTATGTATGAGCAAGGAGGATATCCTGAACTTATTGCGAGAGAATCATCTCTTCTACAGGAGAATGACTCAGATAAACTTGAAGAGTTGGTTGAAGAAATACTCGAAACACATAAAGAGGTCGCCGAAAGTTATCGGACAGGTAAAGACGCCTCCCTTCAGTTTCTTGTTGGACAGGGAATGAAAGCAAGCAAGGGAAGCGCAAATCCTCAAAAATTGCAAACCTTGTTAAGAGAAAAATTGGGAGGGTAGACGCTTACCATACTTCATAGTAAAATAGTGGTATGAAGATACATATTGGTGCTGACCATGCTGGCTTTGAGCTGAAAGAAAAACTGATCCCTTTCCTTAAAGAGATGGGACATGAAGTAGAAGATCATGGCGCTCATGAGTATGATCCAGAAGATGATTATCCCGATTTTATTTTTCCAACCGCCAACGCCGTTTCCTCTGATGCTTCATCACGAGGTGTGGTGATCGGCGGTTCTGGTCAAGGAGAAGCCATTGCCGCAAATCGGATCTCGGGAATTCGAGCGGTAGTATTTAATGGACAGTATGAACCTAAAGATGGGCGTAGTGTGCCTCATGAGATAGTGGTATCTCGAGAGCACAATAATGCAAACATTCTTTCTTTGGGAGCTCGTTTCTTGGATGAAGCGGATGCCAAAGAAGCGCTTCAGATCTGGCTCCAAACACCATTTTCAGAAGAAGAACGCCATATTCGTCGTATAAAAAAGATAGAACGGTATGGGTAGCATTGAAATTATTCCAGCCGTGATCCCTAACTCTTTTGAGACGATTGCCCGTATTGCAAAACAGGTTAGCGGGTCAGTCTCAGTAATGCAGATTGATGTGGTAGATGGACGTTTTACTCCTTCGGTGAGTTGGCCATATACCGGAGAGGGCCTTAAAAATTTTCTTGATCAAGGAAAAAGACTTCCTTTGTACGCAGGCCTCTCTTACGAGATTGATCTCATGATTGAAAGACCCGAAGAGGTGATGGACCTCTGGCTCGCGCTAGGGGTGAAGCGTATCATTGTGCATATTGAAAGCACCAAGGAGATGAGGAGTATTTTGAAGATGATTCGAGAGTCGGGTTCAGATACTGAAATTGGAATTGCGCTTGGCCTTGATACCTCAGTGAATGAGGTGGTCCCGTATCTTGAGGATATCGATTTTGTTCAGTGTATGGGTATTGCTCGAATTGGATATCAAGGCGAAGCGTTTGATGATCGAGTAGTGGAGCAGATCAACCTTTTGCGAAAACACAGATCAGAACTTATAATAAGTGTTGATGGAGGAGTGAGTTTGGGTACGGCAGAGAAACTCCTTAACGCTGGGGCACGGCGCTTAGTTTCGGGATCCGCACTGCTTCATAGTGGTAATTTTGAAAAAACATTAGCTCAATTTAAAACTATTGGAGAGACTTATGCTTGATGAAGAAAAGAAGAAAAAGTTAGTCCATGTTTCAAACGAGATAAGGAAATCAATTATAGAAATGCTTCTTGAGGCGGGGTCTGGGCACACTGCAGGTCCACTTGGGATGGCGGACGTGTTTACGGCGCTCTATTTCCATATCTTAAAACACAATCCTAAAAACCCTGAATGGGAGGATCGAGATCGCGTAATTCTCTCAAATGGACATATTTGCCCCGTTCTTTACGCAACGATGGCACATGCGGGTTATTTTCCTGTTAAAGAGCTTATGACGTTGCGTAAGTTTTCTTCCCGACTCCAAGGGCATCCGCATCGAGAATGGCTTCCCGGAATTGAGACCAGTTCGGGTCCTCTTGGATCAGGGCTTTCGCAAGCTCTCGGTATGGCACTCGCGGATCGTATTGACCACGGAACGTCTTCATCAAAATTCTTCTATTGCTTAGTTAGTGACGGAGAGATGGATGCGGGAAATATTTGGGAGGCAGGAATGCTTGCGGGGAAAGAAGGAGTCCATAACTTAATTGCAATTATGGATCGCAACAATATTCAGATCGACGGGTACACTGAGGATGTAATGCCGCTTGAGCCACTCAAGGCAAAATGGGAAGCGTGGAATTGGCACGTACTTGAAATTGATGGTCACAATTTTGAAGAAATTGTTGACGCGGTTGAACAAGCGCAAGCTGTCTTTAACCGTCCAACAATGATTCTCGCGAATACTATTCCCGGGAAAGGCGTTCCTGCTTTTGAACGTAAATATGAGTGGCATGGAAAACCACCTAATACCGAAGAAGCAAAAATAGCACTCGATGCGCTCCGTAGCCTCGAAGGTAGAATTATTAGTGAAAATAGCTAGCTTTGTTGTTATGATTCCTCAAGAATTAAAATTAAATCCGAAAATTTTTGATACTGATGTTGAGCAAGCGCCAATTCGAGAAGGGTATGGGAAAGGACTCCTTGAGGCGGGGAGAGTGGATGAGCGTATCGTTGCATTGTGCGCGGATCTTACTGGTTCAACTAAAACAGATCTTTTTGCAAAGGAATTTCCCAATCGTTTCGTTCAGATTGGTGTCGCGGAGCAAAATTTAGCCGCAGTGGCGTCAGGTATGGCGGCTATGGGGAAAATACCTTTCATTACCTCCTATGCCATGTTTTCTCCTGGTCGGAATTGGGAGCAGATCCGAACAACCGCATGTTATAACGATCAACCGGTGAAGATCGCGGGATCACACGCGGGAGTTTCAGTAGGGCCTGATGGCGGTACGCACCAGGCGATCGAGGATATGGCTATTATGAGAGTCATCCCTCGAATGACAGTGATTTCTCCTTGTGATGCTATTGAGGCAAAAAAGGCAACTATGGAAGCCGCAAAAACTCCTCACCCAACATACATTCGACTGGCGCGTGAAAAAACTCCAATCATTACCACTGAAGCAACCCCTTTTGAGATCGGAAAGGCATCTCTCCTTTTTAAACCTCGAGAAGGGAAAGCAGAAGTAGGTATTATTGTTACTGGCGCTCTGGTATATCAAGCACTCATGGTAGCGCAAGCATTAGAGAAAGAAGGAGTGAGAATCTCGGTGTTGAATGTTTCTACGATAAAACCTCTTGATAAGAAAGGAATTATTTCCTTCGCGCGTGATGCGCGAAGGTTAGTTACCGTGGAGGAGCATCAGGTTGCTGGTGGGCTTGGAAGTGCGGTGGCGGAGTGTTTAGTAGAAAATCTGCCCACCCCAATCCAGTTTGTTGGAGTTCGTGATGTGTTTGGTCAATCAGGGACTCCGGATGAATTAATCTCACACTATGGTATGGATGAGAGAGGAATTACCGATGCGGTTCGGCGAGTGCTTTCGTAGGTAAGTATGAAGATCTCGATTTCAAAAAAGGAAGTGGCTCGATTTCAGAAGATCCTCCATGAAGAATTGTCAGATCAACAACGTGATGAAGTCCTCGCGCACATGATTGTATCTCTTTTTGAACTTCAAAAAGCAGTTGCAAAAATTGGAGCTCGAATAGAAAAAGACACTAAAGCCACCTTCTCTCGTTCAGAATGGAAAGATATTGAGGACAGCATATCTCTAGGTCCTTCCTGGCTCCATTACACTCGTAAAGTGAGGAGGAAGCAGAAGGAAAGTTAATATTACCCAATATTTTTAGGAGTGTAGTCTTTTGGTGCTTCTTTAAGGTAATTTTCAAGTTTCTCTCGTGAGAGGAGTCCTTTTTGTGCCCCAACCTCTTGAACGACTGACATTGAATTAATCGGCCCCCATAGAAGCGCGGTTTCAAGCGTCTCTCCAAGTGCGAGCGCTGCGGTAAAGGTGGAGGAAAATGAATCTCCCGCACCAGTTCGATCTACCGGTGGTTTTGGGTCAGGATACATTGGTCCATGGAGCATGGTCTCTCCATCAAATACATATGCACCTTTAGGGCCATCAGTAATCACTACTATTTTTGGGCCCAAGTCACGCATCTGAGTTAAAAGATCTTTAATCTCGTTAGTTTCAGTTTTAAGAATACGTTTTGCTTCCTCTCGGTTACAGAAGAAAATCTCGGACGCCTGGTATAAGCGTTTCAGTTTATCTTTGCCGAGCTTCATTTGGAAAGTGCCCGGCTGAAATGCGAGTTTGGTATGAGGGGAAGCCTCAAGGAAATCAGCAATTTTTTCATGATAAGGCAGGGAGTTTTCAGCAAGCGAGCTGAGATAGAGCCATTTAACCTCTCTATCCAAGGAAGGAAATTGGTAAGGGTATGTTTGGTGTTTTACCAAGATCGTGCGCTCTTCTTCATACCAGAGTACATAATGGTAATTTGATTCCATGTCCTCGTGTTTTCGGACATAGGTAAGATCAATTCCCTCGGTGGTGAGTTGTTCCATGATTTCTTCACCATGGCGGTCATTCCCAATATCAGTGATAAGGGACGCATTGAGTCCAAGGCGGTGTGCGGATACTGCTGCGTTCGGACTATTACCTACCGCGCGCACTTCGTATACGGCTTCATAAGGGATTTTGTCTCCAAAGCGTACGCAAAGCTCGCAGTTAGATCGATTTACATCACAATGGACTTTTGCATCTTTAATACGAATGAACGCGTCAGTAACAATGTCTCCTAATGCAAGGAAGTCAATTTCTTTTTGCTCCATTTTTTTTGAGTCGTTAGTTAATAGGATAATGCACCCAGTATAACATATTCGCTCCACGAATTAGTTTTTATGCTACAATGTCAGTATGAAAACACTTCGAGAAATTATTAAAGACGCGGAATCAAATAAGGTAGCGGTTGGTCATTTTAATATCTCAAACCTCGAGGCATTATGGGGGATCTTTCGCGCGGCACAAGAACTTAAAGTTCCGGTCATTATTGGTACTTCAGAAGGAGAACGAGATTTTGTGGGAGTGCGTCAAGCAGTAGCACTTGTAAAAAGCTTACGAGAAGAGTTTGATTTTCCGATTTTCCTTAATGCGGACCATACGTATTCATTTGATCGGGCAAAAGAAGCAATTGATGCTGGATATGACGCGGTAATCTTTGATGGAACCAAAATCTCGGTTGAAGAAAATATAGAGATCACAAAAAAAGTGGTCGCCTACGCGCGAGAGGTAAACCCCGATATCTTGATTGAAGCTGAATTGGGGAATATCGGTCATTCTTCAAAATTGCTTTCAGAGATTCCCGAAGGAGTCGAGTTTGAGGACTCGGTACTTACGAAACCAGAAGTTGCCCAAGATTTTGTAAAAAAGACAGGAATTGACCTTCTGGCTCCCGCAGTAGGAAATCTACATGGCATGCTTACCCATGGAAAAAACCCCGCGATACACACAACCCGTATTCAAGAAATTCGCCAGAGTGCCGGCGTTCCTCTCGTTTTGCATGGCGGTTCAGGGATTTCCGACGATGACTTTGTGAAAGCAATTAAATCAGGTATTAGTATCGTTCACATTAATACTGAAATCAGGGTTGCGTATCGAGACGCGCTCAAAAAATCTCTTCAAGATGATCCAGACGAGATTGCTCCATATAGAATTTTAAAAAACCCCTTATTAGCGGTTCAAAAAGCAGTAAAGGAGAGACTTTCTCTTTTCAATCAATCTTCCTAATCTTGATTTTTTACCTATCTTTAGTATACTCAGGGCATGTATACGTTAGCCGTTCAGCCTCGAGAAGTAAGGGGTAAATTAAAGGCATTCCGTGGATCAGGGCAGTTGCCCGCGGTTTTTTATGGCAGAGTGGAACCATCAACAGCGATCGGGGTTTCTTCTGCTGATTTTTTAAAAATTTGGAAAGAGGCGGGTGAATCTTTGGTGATTACGCTTGATACGGGAGAACGGAAAATTCCAGTTTTGATCCATGATATTGATCGAGACCCTGTTACTGAAGAAATGCGCCATGTCGATTTTTACGTTATTGAGAAGGGAAAGAAAGTAAGGATCGAGACCCCGTTGGTGTTTACTGGTACCGCACCAGCAGTTAAAGATTTAGGGGGGACGTTAGTAAAAGTAATTCATGAACTTGAAGTAGAAGCTGATCCTATGGCACTTCCTCATGAAATCAGCGTTCCGGTGGATACACTGATTAACTTTGAAAGTCGTATCTTGATCAAAGACATTAAGCTTCCTTCGGGCGTTGTCGCGCTTCAAGACCCTGAAGAAGTGGTTGCATTAGTAACTGAATATCGAGAAGAGAAAGAAGAGGCTGAGCCGGTAGATATTTCCTCAATTGAAGTAGAGAAACGTGGTAAGGAAGAATCTGCGCCAGAAGCTCAAAGCGAAGGGGATTCAAAATAGTTTGGTTTGAACAAGGTGTTCTAAAAAATCGTTACCATATGGGAAGAAAAATAACGAATCTTTTTTTTGTTGTGTGTTTCTTAGGGTTACTCTTTTTCCCCTTTTTTTCTAACACTAAAGTATTTGGACAGTCTGCGTCCGACGCAGTATCTCAACGAGAGCAAGAGTTGAGGAATGAATTAGCAGCACTTGAGAGAGAAATTGAAGTGCAGTTAGGTATTCTGCACAACAAACAGAGGGAAACCGCTTCCATTGAACGAGACATCGCTATTTTAAATGCTCAAATTAGTGAGGCTCGTTTGAGTATCCGAGCAAAAAACATCAGAATCAATCAATTAGGAGAGGATATTGGGGTTAAAAATGAGACCATCACTCAGCTTGAAGATAAAATGCTTCGTGGCCAGGAAACGCTCTCCCACCTGATTAGAGAGACGAATGAATTAGGATCATTTACCCTTCCAGAAATCATCCTAAGTAACAAGAACCTCTCTGCTTTTTTGGTTGACGTTGATTCATTCGCAACGCTTAAATCTTCTCTTTCAAATTTATTTGAAGAACTTGTTTCAACCCGATCACTTACCGAACAAGAGCGTGAATCACTGGCGGTTACTCAACGTGCTGAAATTGATGCTCGTGTTGAAATTGAATCAAAGAAACGACAAATCGAGACAAGCGAGAAACAAAAACAGTCTCTTCTTTCGTTGAATAAGAAAGAGGAGGCTACGTATAAATCAGTACTTGAGGCTCGCGAGGCTCGCGCCGCAGAAATTAGAAGCGCGCTTTTCGCGCTCCGCGATTCCGCAGCTATTCCTTTTGGAGAAGCGCTTGAATTTGCTCGATTAGCCTCAGAGAGAACAGGAGTGCGACCAGCTTTTGTCTTAGCGATTTTAACACAAGAATCAAATTTGGGTGAGAATGTTGGCACCTGTAATCGCCCGGGAGACCCTCCGTCTAAAAGCTGGAAAGAAATCATGAAGCCAACACGAGACCATGAACCTTATTTACGTATTACGAAAGGGTTGGGGCTTGATCCGAATACCATGCCGCTCTCGTGTCCATGGGGAAATGGGTGGGGAGGTGCTATGGGGCCCGCACAGTTCATTCCTTCTACGTGGGAGATTTTTCAAGACAGAATTGCAAATGCAACATCTCACCACCCACCAAGCCCTTGGGAGCCAATTGATGCGATTACCGCATCAGCCATTTATTTAAGTGATCTTGGCGCAGATGCGAAAACATACAGTGCGGAGAAAGATGCCGCGTGTAGGTATTATTCAGGGAGAAGCTGTGATAACCGGACACCGCGTAATTCTTTCTATGGGGAAGGGGTGATGAAAATTGCCCAACGTATACAAGAGGAGATGATTGATCCGCTTGAACTCTTTTAGCGCGTAAGGTTGCAAACAGGGGGTTACGCTGGTATACTATTTTTTTATGAAAAAGGAGATCCATCCAAAAAATTATCGCCCCGTGATATTTGTTGATAATGCAAGTGATGAGCGTTTTTTACTGCATTCAACTATTGAGACCGAGGAAAAAGGCACCTGGACTGATGGAGAAGAATATCCATTGTATCGGGTTGAGGTTTCTGCTGCTTCCCACCCTTTTTACACAGGGACCGATAAAGTGCTTGATCGTGCGGGTCGTGTTGAAAAATTCAAAATGCGCGCGAAGCAAGCGGTACGTACTCCAAAGAAAAAATCATCCAAAGTTTCTGAATAAACTCCTTATGACTTCCAGTGATCTGGGAGAGTTTTTATGGACATTAGTGCATATAAGAAAGATAAACGAACAAGTTTTCTCGCGACACAACTTGAAGCGTTAATGAAAAAAGAAGAAGAACTGAAACTCTTGTCAAAAGAATCAGGCTTTAATGAGCTTGCTCAAGAGGAGATCCAGATTGTTGAGCGGGATAAGAACTTGCTTATTGAGCAGATGGACAAGATTCTAAAAGGAGAAGCAGATGTTACCGGTACGGGAGTAAAGAAGATTATCATGGAGATACGTGCCGGAGCAGGAGGTGAGGAGGCCGCTTTCTTTGCGCACACACTTCGGGAAATGTATGAGCGGTATGCTGAATCAATGGGTTGGGGAGTAAGTCTTGTGAACGAATCGTTAAGCGCGTTAGGAGGAGCCAAAGAAGTTGTGCTTGAAATTACAGGTGCGGAGGTCTATGCTCGTCTCCAATACGAAACCGGAGTGCATCGAATTCAGCGTGTTCCCGCTACTGAAAAATCAGGTCGTGTGCATACCTCTACCGCATCAGTCGCTATTTTGCCTTTGCATGAAAAGAGCGAAATAACCATTAACCCACAAGATTTAGAGATTGAGTTTTCTCGATCTGGAGGTGCGGGAGGTCAAAATGTGAATAAGGTAGAAACCGCGGTTCGCATTATTCATAAGCCTTCAGGTATTGATGTTCGTTGTACGTCTGAGCGCAGTCAGCAGAAAAATCGGGAGAAAGCACTGCAAATTCTCTCCGCAAAACTTACACGGGAAATACAAGAGAAAGAACAAGCCTCTCTTGCGAAAGAGCGTCGAGATCAGATTGGAACTGGAAGCCGATCAGAGAAGATCAGAACCTATAATGTGCTTCAAGACCGCGTAACTGACCATCGAATAAAAAAGACATGGCATAATATCGAGGCTATTTTGGGGGGTAAATTAGACCCTGTCATTGAAGCGATCCTTAGCTATAAAGACGCTGGCGATGAATTGCGTACACCGTAATAGTGTGTTAAACTCTCTATCACATGGAAAAACAAGAGACAGTAGAAAATGAGTTGAAATCCCTTTTTGAGGCGGGGGTTCATTTTGGCAATTTGAAATCACGACGGCACCCAAGTACGACGCCTTTCATTTTTGGAGTCAAAAATAGAACTGAAATCATAAATCTAGAGGCAACCCAAAAGCATCTTCAAAAAGCATCCGAATTTCTTTTTTCTTTAGGACAGAAGAAAAAGCAGGTTCTTTTTGTTGGGGGAAAACACGAAGCACGGCACGCAATTAGCGCGAGCGCAGAGAAGCTCGGTATGCCTTTTGTAGCAACGCGATGGCTTGGAGGAACGCTTACTAATTTTTCTGAAATTAAAAAACGGGTGGAACGACTCACCATGTTGCGCGAACAAAAAGCTAATGGAGAACTTGCTCGAAAATATACGAAACGAGAACAGCTTTTACTTGATCGGGAAATTGAAGAGCTGGGAGAGCATTTTTCCGGCTTGCTTTTAATGAAGGATATGCCAGCGGCACTCGTTGTGGTTGATCCAGATTACGAGTCTATAGCCGTTCGTGAAGCGCTACAAAAGAAAATTCCTATTGTCGCCCTTGCAAACTCTGACTGCAATCTCTCCACCATTACGTATCCGGTTATTGGTAATGATGCATCTCGACAGAGTATCGCATTGGTACTTGGTTATTTGGTTAATGCTTATCAGCATGGTGAAAAGACGCCAGCATAAGCGTGTGTAGGGTTATGGAACCGCGTATTGAAGATATAAAAAAATTGCGTGATCAGACTGGAGTATCGGTGATGCAGTGCAAAAAGGCACTCGAGGAGACTGGTGGAGATATAGAGAAGGCACTCGCGGTGCTTTTAAGTCGTGGGAGCGAGCTTGCCGCGAAGAAAGCAGATCGAGATTTGGGAGCAGGAATTATCGAATCTTATGTGCATCAGAATGGAGCGCTTGGTGCGCTCGTAGAACTCTCTTCAGAAACTGATTTCGTGGCGCGTAATGAGGATTTTAAAGAACTCGCGCATGAGATTGCAATGCAGGTTGCGGCGATGAACCCTAAATTTATCGATCGATCTGAGGTTCCTGAGGAAGAAGTTTTAAAGATTCGGGAATCACTATCAGAGAAAGGAGAAGCTCTTGAAGAGAAAGTTGAATCGATCTTAAAACAGCATATTCTGCTCGAACAATCGACCATCAAGCATCCAGATTTACGCGTCGCGGACCTTATTGAGCGCGCAATCCAAAAATTCGGAGAACGCATTAAAGTAAGCCGTTTCGTGCGCCTTTCAATTGGACAGTAGTTCTGTCATAATTAAAAATATATGGGAATTGCTTTTTCTTTTTTTGTGATTTCATTTTTGGGAATCATCTCTTTGTCTTTTTTCCGTTGGTGGGAAAACCGAAAGGGGGTAAAGTTTCTTGGAGAGAAAAGGGAACAACTCGACCGCTTTATTAAGCGAGGTAGCATGCGTCTTATACGGAGTGGATACTATTTTTTTGAGCGTTCCCTCTCAATGATATTAACGCAGTCAGTTAACCTCTTTTGGCACATTATTCAACAGGTACGTATCTTTCTTGAGAAGAAATTGGTACGTGTTCTCGATCTTATTCGAGGGAAAGGAAGTCTTAAGAAAAAAGGTTCTGCTTCTTTTTTCCTTCAAAATGTGTCTGAATACAAACAGACCTTGCGTGATTTAGGAGACAGAAAAGAGTAGGGTGTATTTGGAGCAAGATTTCAGATTACGTGCCACCTTAGCTCAGTTGGTAGAGCAACGGTTTTGTAAACCGTAGGTCGTCAGTTCAAGCCTGACAGGTGGCTCTAGAGATTTCGGTGAGACAAGACTTTTTGATATAATCCCCTACATGGCGAGTAAAGAACAAGGGCACCTTCATCCAATTACCCAGGTTATTTTTGATGTGTATCGTATTTTCCATGAACATGGATTTGGTGTTGCCCGCGGTCCGGAGCTTGAAACCCCGTACTACAACTTTGACGCGCTCAATATTCCGAAGGACCATCCGGCTCGTGATCTTCAAGATACTTTTTGGCTTGGGCCTGAAAAACTACTTCGCACGCATACTTCCTCGGTGCAGATGCATTTTATGGAAAAACATAAACCGCCATTTCGAATTATTGCACCTGGAAAAGTTTTTCGACAAGAGGCAAGTGACCGTACGCACGAAGCGCAGTTCCATCAAGTTGAAGGGTTGGTAGTTAGTAAGGACGCCTCACTCCCTCAACTTATCGGAACTCTGGAGTATTTTATGCGTGTGTTTTTTGATACTGATATTACGTTACGCCTTCGTCCAAGCTATTTTTCTTTCGTTGAGCCGGGGGTAGAAATCGATGTCTCGCGTGATGGTGGCCCATGGATTGAAGTGCTTGGCGCGGGCATGGTGCACCCTCAAGTATTAAAAAATGCGGGTATTGATCCAGGTACGTGGAGAGGTTTTGCCTTTGGAGTCGGTATCGACCGGCTTACCATGCTTAAGTATGGCGTCGATGATATTCGGGCATTCTACAATGGAGACCTCCGCCTCGTAACTCAATTTTAATATGCTGGCATCGTATTCATATCAATGGCTTTCTTCATTTTTTAAAGAACCTTTACCCAAGGCAGAAGAGGTTGCGGATTTTCTCAATCGCCGATCTTTTGAAATTGAAAAAGTGAGAAAAGGAGAAACAGATACTATTTTTGATATCTCTATTCTTCCGGACCGTGCTTCCTACGCGCTGTGCCATAAAGGCGTCGCGTATGAACTTCACGCAATCTTTAATACTCCCTATCATGAGCGTGTTTTAAAAACCCCAACAATTAGCCACGAGGTTTCTGAAGTCCGGGTTTCAGTTCGGGATGGGGTGCCGGCCACGCGCTATATTGCTCAGCGTGTCGAAGGAATAGCGCTCCCTTTAAAAGCAGACCTTACTGAAATACTGCAGAGGCTTCAGAGTATCAATGAGCGATCAATTCATCCCTTAGTTGATATGGCGAATTACATCATGTTTGATATGGGGCAACCGCTCCATGTCTTTGACGCGGATAAGGTGGATGGTGAGTTGGTAATTCGTTTTGCCTCTCACGGGGAAGAAGTTCTACTAATTGGTGAAGAAAGCCCAAGAGAGCTCGGAGAGAGTGATGTAGTGATTGCTGATAAAAAAGGAGTACTCGCCATTGCGGGGATTAAAGGAGGAGCACGTGCGGCAGTTACGTCATCGACAAATGCGGTGATTATTGAATCTGCAAATTTTGATTCAGTGGCTATTAGAAAGACAGCGCGCCGATTGAATCTTTTAAGTGACGCGGCAAAACGTTTTGAAAACAAGGTTAATCCGTTTCGCGCGGAGAAAGGTATTGATCAGTTCATCTCATATATACACCACTTTTTTCCTGACGCGCGTTTTGGATCTCGATATGACTGGTTTCCTTCAAAACCTTCCCAGGTCAGCGTAAAAACTTCACTTACTCTCTTTGAAGAGGTGCTCGGTATTTCGCTTCGTGAAGAAGAAATTCTCGGAATTCTAACTCAATTAGAGATGGAACCGCGCATTGATAATGGTTTTGTGGTGAGTAACCCTCCTCCAGAACGGGCTGATGTTGTGATCGCCGAAGATATTATAGATGAAGTTGGGCGTATCTATGGATACGAGCATGTGAAAGGAGTGCTTCCTAAAAAAGAAAAAGGAGATATGCCACTCGATTTTCATTTTTCCTATGAGAATCGTTTAAAAGTTTTTCTTATCCAACAAGGATTTTCTGAGCTTTACACAAGCTCATTTGCTCCAGAAGGGGTGCAGAAATTATTAAACCCAATCGCAAAGGACCGAGCCTTTCTACGCGCTTCGCTTAAAGACACCCTCTTTGAGGCGATGGTTCGGAACGTGCACAATCAGGATCTTCTTGGCGTGGAAGCGATACACGCTTTCGAGATTGGAACGGTATTCCCAAAAGAAGGAGAACATACATCGGTTGCGCTTGCGATATCGGGAATAAAAAATAATAAACTCAATACGGATAGTATTCTTCACCAAGTTCGGGGCGCGATCGAAAATACATTTTCAATGGTATTACCTCCAATTGAAAAAGAGAGCACCGTGAAGGATGGCATTCTCATCTATAAGTTTTCGCTTACGGAGGCACCGAAAGAGGCTCCTCTACAGTTGGAAGAGTCGCCCGATCAATTACTCAGTATGCTCCCGGCAGGAAAAGAGGGGGTAGTCTATCGCAAGCCTTCAGTATATCCGTTTGTGGTTCGCGATATCGCTATCTTTGTACCAGAAGAAGTAACCTCCTCTCATGTTTCCAAACTCATCATGGAGCATGCCGGGGTGCGGCTTCAGAAGCTCTATATTTTTGACACGTTCAAAAAGGATGACCGCGTCTCTTATGCTTTTCGCCTTATATTCCAAGATTACGCGAAGACACTTTCTGATGCTGAAGTCAATGATTGTATGGGGAAAATAAGCCAGAAAGTAGAAGAAATAAGCGGTTGGCAGGTGCGATAATTGGTTGAATTAAAGACCTATTTTTGGTATACTGGGGAGACCAATACTGATATTTTCAGTGAGAATTAAAAATGGCACATATTCCAAAGAAAGGAGGGTATAGCGCGGCTGATATTACCGTGCTTGAGGGTCTTGAGCCGGTACGAAAGCGGCCGGGTATGTATATTGGCACCACGGGATCAGAAGGACTTCATCATCTTATCTGGGAAGTCTTCGACAACTCTCGTGATGAAGCAATGGGAGGTTTTGCTAATGATATTGAAATTATCCTCCTGCCTCAAAATCGAATTCGAGTGGCGGATAATGGTAGAGGTATTCCCGTTGATACCCATAAGCAAACCAAAGTATCCGCGTTAGAGACGATCATGACCACGCTCCACGCGGGTGGAAAATTTGGAGGAGAAGGATATAAAGTTTCTGGAGGACTCCATGGAGTAGGTGTTTCAGTAGTTAACGCGCTTTCTTCTTATGCCCTTGCACAAGTGTATCGCGACGGAGGAATATATGTACAGGAATACACTCGAGGAAAAAGAAAATCACCCGTTAAAAAAGTAGGGAAGACAAGCTATACAGGGACAATTATTACCTTTGAACCAGACAAGGAAATTTTCAAAGATACCACATTTCACTGGGAAAAAATTGTGGGGCATTTGCGTCAACAAGCCTACTTGGTGAAGGGGATGCGCATTACGCTTATTGATGCTCGAGAAGAAAAAGGAGAGATCCCTGAAGGATTCTATTTACGAGAGACGCTAAAGCAGTGTCCCTCGTTCAGCTTCTATTTTGAAGGCGGGCTTCGATCATTGGTGCGTTTCGAGAATGAGCCACTTCGCTCGGTACATAAGCAAATTTTTTATGTGGAAAAAGATACTGACGGAGTCGCCGTTGAGGTGGCGCTTCAGTATGCGGATGATATTTCTTCTCGAATTCTTGCTTTTGCGAATAACACCTACAATGCCGAAGGCGGGACACATCTCACCGGTTTTAAAACTGCGCTTACGAGAACCCTTAATACCTATGCACGAAAATCAGGATTACTTAAAGAAGCAGAAGAAAACTTTGTAGGAGATGATGTGCTCGAAGGTATCACCGCGGTTATCTCTGTCAAACTACCAGAAATTCAATTTGAAGGTCAGACAAAAGGAAAGCTTGGGAGCGTTGAAGCTCGCGGGGCAGTTGAGACCGTGTTTGGTGATGCGTTTGCTTCTTTTCTTGAAGAGCATCCAGATGACGCTCGGCTCATTATTCAGAAAGTTATTCTTGCACTCCGTGCTCGTAAGGCGGCAAAAGCAGCAAAGGATTCAGTGTTGCGCAAAGGAGCACTTGAAGGCATGACGCTTCCTGGTAAGCTTGCTGATTGTCAGAGCAAGGATCCGCGCGAGTCAGAGCTTTTTATTGTAGAGGGAGATTCAGCAGGTGGCTCCGCAAAGCAGGGGCGTGATCGGCGTATCCAAGCAATTCTTCCTCTCTGGGGAAAAATATTAAATGTAGAGCGGGCACGTCTTGATAAGGTGGTAACTTTCCGTGGTATCAAAGAACTCATTATTGCAATTGGAACCGCAATTGGTGACACGTTTGATATCTCTAAGCTTCGATACCATAAAATTATTATCGCGACCGATGCTGACGTTGATGGCGCCCACATCAGGACACTCTTACTCACGCTCTTCTATCGTTATTTCAAGGATTTGCTCGAGCATGGATATATTTACATTGCCCAGCCACCACTCTATAAAATAAAGAAGGGTAAAGAAACATTCTATTTCTACAATGATGAAGAGAAAGAACGTTTTCTCTCTAAAGAAAAAATTGAAGTACAAAATACGCTTGAGGGAGACGCTCAAGACGGAGAAGAGGATGAAGAATCTTCCACAAAGGAGAAAGGGAAAAAGCGCGCTGATAAGATATTTATTCAGCGATACAAAGGATTAGGAGAGATGAATCCTGAAGAACTCTGGGAGACCGCAATGGACCCTGAGCGCCGGGTATTAAAGCAGGTAACCGTAGAAGATGGGCATGAAGCAGATCGCGTGTTTGATATTTTAATGGGGACTGACGTTTCCGCTCGGAAATCTTTTATCCAAACCAACGCGAAGCTCGCGAATTTAGATATCTAGCTTCAAAAAAGGCCCCGCGCGAAGCGCGGAGCCAAGGACAAAGGATTCAAGTGCAACAACTCAAAAATCCAAAGTCGAGTTCAGCTTGCAGGAACCGCGGCGGTGTTGTAGACATCGCTCCAGTCGCCGTCGAGCAAGCGGGCGCTCCAGCCCCACCTATCGCCGTACCAGTCGAGGTAACGGACGTAGGGGTCGCCGTTCCACTCGCGGTAGATCGTTCCCCAAAAGAAAACGGCCTTGTCCTTCCACTCCTCGGGAATGAGGTGCGGATGGGCGAGCAGGTAATCGAGAACATTGGCGTTCAGTACTGGCTTCATTGCCAGCGCTTGGCGGAGTTCGTTTCCATCGATCCACTTTCCGTTTTTCTGCCTCTTGTCGAGATAGAGCGTCACGCCTTCGGCGCTCCACTTGAATGCACCGCCTTTCTGGTGCTCCTCGACATACCAGCGGTCCGGGATGAGCGGCTCGGCGTCGCAGTCGATCACATGCTCGGTGATGACGATTTCGGCGTGGCCGAGTCGCACCCGACGCATCTTGGCGATGTTGTCGCCAGTTACCAGCCAATCAAGGTCGGCAACGTCGGGGATTCCGTTGCGGGAAAGAGCTTGCTTAATCTTGTAAGCCAGGCCGACATCGAGAGTAACCTCACTCATGGTAGTCTCCTCTTCTGCGACAGAAAGTCGCGATTTTTGCCAGTGGGCCTGACTGCTTATTGCAGGTTTGCCATAGCAGAAAAGGCCCGAGGAATCAGACACTTTCTGCTATGGCAGATACTTTGCTTCTTACAAGGTGCGTAACTAAAAAAATACTACAAGATTATTATAATAGTGTCAATTAGCATCCTGCCTGAGATTTGACCTCGGGCATACTTTAAAAACCAGCAAATAAGCCCTCCCCACCAGTCAACCTGGCAGGTTGACTGGTGGGGAGGGGATTTAGTTACTAAGCAAGCCGTGTGTTTATTAGGGTGGTAAACCACTACCTAATAATTGACATATCCATATATATAGTGTATAATATATATATGAATAATGTTATTAAAAATCTGTGCCGAAAAACAGGGCTTCTTTTGCTCTGGATGTTTTTCGTGGCGCTTTTCTCCTTTCTTTTCTTTTTCGTAGCGCCCGCAACCTCCAAAAATATCTCTACTCAGGATTTTGATTCTCTCTCAGCGCTTCCGTTGCGTCTCTCTATTCCTTCACAAGGAATCTCAGTTTCAATAGAGAATCCAGTTGAGCAGAATATCGCGGTACTTGACCAAGCGCTTACCCGAGGAGCGGTACGCTACCCCCACTCTCCGCTTTTGGGAGAGGATGGCAATATGCTTATCTTTGGGCACACTAGCCATCTTCCTGTGGTCTATAACCAAAACTATAAAGCATTCAATGGTATTAATCACTTGAAAACAGGAGCGCAAATCATCATCTCTTCTCAAACTCATGTTTATGAATACTCCGTGAAGCGAGTGTCGCTCTCTAAGGTAGAAGACAGTTACATTGATTTTTCAGAGAAAGATATCGATCTTACTCTCGTAACGTGTAATTCGTTAGGGGATAAAAATGACCGGTATATTGTTGAAGGGGTGCTCATTAAGGTATATCCAAAAAATTAATCTATGAAAAAAATTATTCTCTCGACACTCATCGTGCTTATCCTACTCTTCCCGGGAATAAGCGGGGCTTCTTCAGAGGCTTGCCGTATTTCTTGTATCTATACGAGTGCTATTCGTGTAGGAGAAATTGATCCTCAGGAACGTGTCTATACGAGCGGTGTGTTAGGTTCCGGTATTATTACTTCTTCTCCTGGAACGGGAAGCTCTATTCCGGGAAATATCAAAACAAGCCATATTAAAACGAGTAGGGTTTCTCCTCATGGATCCATTACGAGTAGCGGAATTACTGCCGGAAATATCGTAACAAGCGGAATCGTAACGAGTGGTATTGTTACGAGTAATATTCACACAAGCCAAATAGTTACGAGTGCTTTAATAACAGGAGTTCCGCTTACCCAAATTCCGTATACCGGATATACGCTGACCACCTCTCATGCGGTGCTCGGAAGCATCATTTTGCTTTTAAGCGCGCTTGTTATAAAGAAAGGAAAGAAAGTTCTCCAATCAGCTCGAATGATTCGATTTAGAAAAATGCAACTAAAGCGTTACGCATAAAAAATCGCCCTCTCTGGGCGTTTTTTTATGCTGGTCAATTACACGCTCGTGCGCTCGGTGTCTCTTTCAAGCGGTTTTAGTTTCTCAACAATAATGCTTTGGGTTCCATTTCGGTTAGAGAGTCGCCCTTGTATCTTAATTGCATTTCCTGGAGAGAGGTGCTCTTGATATTCTTGATAAACTTTAGGGAAAAATACCATCTCAATCCCTGAGGAAGTGTCAGAAATGCGAACAAAACCCATCGCCTCATTTTTTTTGGTGTAGACCATTCGCACTTCTTCCACAATACCTGCAACAACACCTGTAACGCCTTCACGAAGATTACTCTTTACCTGATCAATGCTTGGAATACCATGAAGTGATTTTTGGTAGGATTCAAGCGGGTGTCCAGAAATATAAAGGCCGAGAAGCTCTTTTTCCCATTGGAGCCGTTCAATAGCAGGTATGGGATTAGTAGCACTTAGAGTGAGCCCACTCTCGGATGAGGTCGAAAATAGGGAGTTTTGGTTTTGGTCTTGTTTAATTTTCTCACGGTTAAATGCAAGCAAGAGATCGAGATTTCCGAGAAGGCGGCCACGATCTTCAAAATCATCGAGAGCCCCAGCTTTAATTAAAGATTCAAGTGATTTCTTATTGAGATTTCGGTCTGTAATACGTTCGAGGAAATCCATGAGTGATTTGAAACGTCCGTGTTGTTCTCTTTCTTGTATGATAACGTGCGCGATACCCTCGCCAAAATTTTTAATTGTCGTGAGCCCGAATCGAATACTATCGATGTCTCCTTTAACCACGGTGAACCCTTCAAAACTTTCATTGATGCTTGGTGGAAGTACGGGGATATTCATTCGACTACACTCTGCAACGACTTCACCGATTTTTTCAACGTCTCCAGATTCCGCGGTGAGTATTGAAGCCATGTAGATTGCCGGATAATTTGCTTTCATGTATGCGGTTTGGTAGGCAACACGGCCATAGCTTGCGGCATGGGCTTTGTTGAAACCATAGGCTTGAAAAGGCTCAAACAGTTTCCAGAGTTTTTCAGCAAATTCTTTTGTTTGTCCATTTTCAACAATTCCTTTGCTGAATTTTTCTTTTTGAGCTGCCATTTCCGCGGGAATTTTTTTCCCAACTGCTTTTCGAAATTTATCTGCTTCAGCCCAACTATACCCTGCAAGTTCAACGGCGGAAAAGAGAAGGTCATCCTGATAGACAATCAGACCATAGGATTCTTCGAGGTAGCGCTTCATTCGTGGGTCAAGGTATGAGACGAGCGCTTTATTGTTTTTCCGGCGAATATATTCAGGGATTACCTCCATAGGTCCTGGGCGATAGAGCGCAACCATTGCATTGATGTCATGAATCGTGCTTGGTTGGAGCTCTTTAAGATGGCGCGTCATACCCGACCCATTAAGCTGAAAAATCCCCGTCGTCTCTCCTTGCGCAAGAAGGTTAAACGTAGCTTTATCATCAAGCGGAATATTCTCAATATCGATCTCTTTTCCTTCGAGTAATGCTACTTTTTCAACGGCATCCGCGAGAATAGAGAGATTTCGGATTCCAAGAAAGTCGAATTTAAGCAAACCCGCATCCTCAACAGCATGCATGTCGTATTGAGTAATAACTTTATTTTCTCCTTTAGGGTCGAGTTGGAGGGGTACAAAATCAGTAAGTGGCTTTGGGGCAATGACGACACCCGCTGCGTGCACTGAGATATGGCGCGCACATCCTTCAATCTTCTTTGCCATATCAATAATTTGCTTTGTTGGTGCGTCTTTTTTGTACATCGATGCCAATTCAGGGATCTTCTCAAGGGCAATATCAAGCGTCATAGGAAACCCTTGCGATCCCATAGGGATTAATTTGGCAATACGGTCTCCTACCTCATAAGGGAATCCTAGTGCCCGAGCAACATCGCGCACTGATCCCCGGGCCATCATAGTTCCAAATGTTCCAATCTGGGCAACTTTATCGTCGCCATATCGGTTACGTACATACTCAATCATTTCGTCACGGCGATTATCCGCGATGTCCATATCAATATCTGGAGGTGATGGGCGATGTGGATTGAGAAATCGTTCAAAGGGGAGTTTGTACTCGAGCGGATTTACGGTGGTAATAAAAGTTAAATATGAGACAAGTGAGCCAGCAGCTGATCCACGGGTAGTGCTAAAAATCTTATTCTTTCGAGCGTATTGCAAGAGATCTGAAACAACCAAGAAATAGGGGGCGTATCCTTTTCGATTAATAATATCAAGTTCATAATCAATTCGATCACTCACTTCCTTGGTGTTTGTAATAGATCGTTCAACCAACCCCTTCTCAACCAGACTCCTTAATGCTGATTCGTACGATTGGCCTTTTTCGGTGACATATTGAGGGAATACCCATGAACCGAGAGAGAGGTCGAGATTGCACTGCTCTGCAATTATTGCACTATTTTCAACCGCCTTCGGATTTTCTTTGAAGAAAGATTCAATGGTTTCTCCGGAAATAAAAGAGAAGTCATCCTGTGCTTCGAATTGCCGATCCTGGCTTGCTTGATTGGTTTGTACAGAAAGAAGCGTTTCCCAGGCTTTTTGATCGTCTTTGTTAAGATAAAAGACGTTTTGCGATGCAACGACAGGAATGCTAGCCTCCTGTGCAATTTTATAGAGACGCTCCATCTTCTCAGTATGTCCTTCAATATGTGGGTGATGGGTGATCTCTACATATACCTTTTCTCGAAAATACTTTTGATACCACGTGGTAATCCGCTCGATCTCCTGGCGATCATTCTGTTCAACTGCTATGGAAAGAGTGCTGTTTGAAGCAGGAATAATTGCAATTAAGCCACTTCGATGTGATGCGAGCAATTCAAGATCAATTCGTGGTTTATAGTAAAAACCTTCAAGATTCGCTTTGGTAATAAGAGAGATTAGATTACGGTATCCTTCAAGATCTTTTGCAAGAAGCACCACTCTGGTTCTTCGATTATCAATACCGGTTTGTTTGTCATGGCGCGTACGTGCTGCCACATACGCGTCAACACCGATAATAGGTTTAATATCGGCCTTCCTACACTCTTTATAGAATTCAATTGCTCCGTATAAGTTTCCGTTATCAGTGATCGCAAGGGAGGACATGCCGTATTCTTTTGCCTTTTTAACTAATTCGGGGATTTTGGGAAGCGCGCCCAGGAGGCTATAGTGGGTGTGGACATGTAGATGTACAAAATGAGACGGCATAGTAGAATTAATGGTAAGCGTTATGGCATTATAACAGGCTATGAGGGGACGCGCATCAGATCATTTTTATGGTAAACGTACAATTTGAAGGAAAGAATAGAAAATTTGAACAAGAGGGTGAGTTTTTACGTGATGTCGCGGATGTCCTAGATCGTACGCCCGTCTTGGTAAAGTACCTGTTGAAGTTGCGCCTTGCTCAAAATGAAAAAAAAGCAAAGCAAATTCTTTTCAGATTTTCTATGTTAATGCTTGTGGCGATGGGAGGGATGATACTGTATTGGATTTCAAAAAATATATATTTAATTTATTAGTCTAGTAAATATTTTTTATGGTAGACGTACAATTTGAAGGAGAAAGTAGTGAGCGGAAGATTCTCTATAGCCGAATTGAACCATCCGCTAAAGCACCTAGAATGGTGCAATGGCTCATTAAAGCAAAGCTTGCGAAAACAAATTCACAGGCGAATATCATACTCATTGGGTTAGCAATGGTCATGATTGTAACTACTTTTTTTGTGGGGTTTGGGGGGGAAGATCCTGCTAGCTCAAAACCTCAACAGATTTCTGATCCTGGGCTTCCCGTATTATAATTATAAATACATACCTATGACGATTTTTGTTCAGAAAAAAAAATCAGGTTTTACACTCATCGAACTTTTAGTAGTTGTTGCAATTATTGGTCTGCTTTCCTCAATCGTGCTTACTGGTTTAGATACGGCTCGTGCCAAGGCTCGTGATACGAAAAGAATTAGTGAATTAAAACAACTCCAATCGGCATTACATGTATACCATGCAAGCACGGGTCAATATCCCCCAGGAGCTACTAATGGGCATTACTCAAGTAGACCTAATGATGATCCTAATCCGTGTGGTTATACACAATACCCCGGCCAAGGATTTGACGAAGTTTTTGCTCCATTAGTGAGCGGAGGCTATATGGATACACTTCCGCAGGACCCTCTCTCAAACCGTTGTTTTGAATATTCTCGACAAGTTGGATCAGGGTGGACGTGTGACGGAGGCCAGATCTCCATTAACGACTATGAGTACGTTCTACAATTTTTCTCAGAAGTAAGCACCTTTAATTTACCGTCTTCAGACCAGGGTGCATGGGACTATTGTTTACTTGGCCCGCGTCGATAATTGGTACCTGAAAGTCACCCTTTCTTTACATGACATACCGGATAATTGGCCTTGATGAAGTAGGCCGTGGTTCTATCGCTGGTCCCGTAGCCGTAGGCATGTGCGCGGTACGAGATCCTCAGATACTTAAAATTTTCTCTGGCGTAAAAGATTCAAAAGCGCTTACAAAAGTAGGGCGCTCCTACTGGTTTCAAAAGATACAGGAAATGCCGAAATCAGAACTTATTTTTGATGTGGCATATGTAGAAGCTCGGAGTATTGATCGGTATGGAATAGGAAACTCACTGCGTACGCTTATCGCGCGTCTCCTTAAAAGAAACCGCGTTGCACCTCTTGCGCGCGTGCTTCTCGATGGGTCATTACGAGCTCCGCTCGTATACTTAAACCAACAAACAATCATTAGTGGTGACGCGAAAGAACCCATTATCGCTCTCGCGTCAATTGCCGCGAAGGTGCTTCGTGATCGGCGAATATCGAGGTATGAAATACGTTATCCAGAATTTTCTTTCTCACGCCATAAAGGCTATGGCACCAGCGGGCATATTGAAGAAATTAAAAAACACGGAATTACCCCCGAGCACCGCGTTTCCTTTCTAAAGAAGGTGTACTTGCCAAAATAGAAATGAACAGTATACTGGCACTATGACTGTACGAATGAGACATACGCGAGCGCATACTCGAAACCGTAGATCACATCACGGCTTAACTTTGCCGCGTCTCTCAAAAGATAAAGAGGGAGAGGGATCGACTCCGTCTCTCCGTCATCGTGTCTCTCCAATTACTGGCCGCTATCGGGGAAAAGTAGTGGTTGATATTGCTCAAATATCTGCAAAAAAGTTAGAACGGAAAAAGAAGCGTACGCAAAAAGAAAATACTCCTCCCAGCTCTAAATAAACCACCGGGTTCTTAAAGGGAGGGTGCGGTTCTCTAAACGTTTCTTTTCGTTTTTTTACAATCAAATGGCAAACCGACACCTGTCCAGATCAATAGTTCTTCAAACACTTTTCGAGTGGGACTTCAATGAACAAAAGTCTTCCCACGAAGCAATTTTTGACGCCAATATTGAAGAATTTGCTCCTGGTATCACGGATCGATCTTTTGCGTTGCTGTTGCTTAAACACATTGTTGAGAAAAGAGAGGATCTTGATCAGATTATTGAGAAAGCCGCTCCTGAATGGCCACTCAAGAAAATATCAGTGGTTGATCGAAACGTGCTTCGTATCGGTCTTTACGAGCTCCTCTTTGGAGATCGCTCACAAGTTCCCGCAAAAGTAGCCATCAATGAGGCTGTAGAGCTCGCAAAAACTTTTGGAGGAGAGACGAGCGGGCGTTTTGTAAATGGAGTATTAGGAGCTATTTATAAGGAAATAGGAGAACCTGGAAAACACGAACAATCAAAAGCTCAAGCAGGGAAAAAAGGCGCCCCTCCTGAAGTTCCTTTCGAGAAGATGCCCATTGAGCGTTTGGTAGGGGCGGTCATTTACGCGCATGATGAAAAAAAAATTTTCTTCGCGCTCGTGCATGATGTCTTTGGCCACTGGACCCTCTCCAAGGGTCATTTAGAAGAAAAAGAAGATGCAAAAGAGGGTGTATCTCGAGTGGTTATGGAAGAAATAAAACTCCCTATCACCGTTGAAGAAGAAATAGGAAAGAATGAATATGTTGCATCCCATCCAGAAAAAGGAAAATTAAGAAAACAGGTCATCTATTTTCTAGCTCAGGCAAAGCATCAGAAACTCTCTCTCAAAGAATCAGGAGGTCTTGATGCCGCTTCGTGGTTTTCAATGGCAGAGCTCGAAGATCTCAATTTTTATGATGACATTCTCCCGATTGTTACTAAAGCGGTTGAAAAGATCAGCATTAAATCAAATCAATAATTATGGACTTGCGTGAATTTGAAAAAAAAATCGATGTTACTTTTCGTGATCAAGATCTTCTCAAACAAGCATTTACCCATCGTTCATATCTAAACGAAACTCGAGGAGCACTCACTTCAGGCTCACACAATGAACGTCTCGAGTTTTTGGGCGATGCAGTACTTGAACTCATCACCACAGTCTTCCTTTTTAAGAAGTATCCAGAAAAAAACGAAGGGGAATTAACGGCGTATCGATCTGCGCTAGTAAACACAATCTCTCTTGCAAATGTGGCAGAGACTTTGGATGTGAACATGTATCTTCTGCTCTCACGTGGAGAATCCCGGGATATTGGAAGAGCGCGGCAATTTATTCTTGCCAATACTTTCGAGGCAATCATTGGCGCGGTGTATCTTGATCAAGGCTATGGTGCCGCAGAGAAACTCGTCTCTCGTTTTCTCTTTCCACGACTCGAAGAGATTCTCTCGCAAGGGCTTTGGCAGGATGCAAAGAGTAAGTTTCAAGAATGCGCGCAAGAGAAAACGGGAATTACTCCCGCGTATAAGGTCATTGAAGAAATTGGCCCTGACCATGATAAAGAGTTTCGAGTGGGGGTGCTACTTGAAGATGAGATCATAGGGTATGGAAAAGGAAAGTCAAAACAGGAAGCTGAACAAGAAGCAGCTCGCCAAGCACTGCTTGAAAAAAAGTGGGATTAGTTGATTCGTATGTACTTGAAGGAGCTTACTATTTCAGGTTTTAAATCGTTTGCAAAAAAGACTGTACTTTCATTTAGTACTTCAATTACCGCGATTGTGGGGCCTAATGGTTCAGGAAAATCGAATGTTGCGGAAGCGTTTCGGTTTGCGCTTGGAGAACAGTCGATCAAAACACTTCGTGGAAAAAAAGGAGAAGACCTCATTTTTAATGGATCTCGAATTGAGCCTCGAGCAAATCGGGCAAGTGTAAAGCTTACCTTTAATAACCAATCGCGCCTTTTGAACCTTGATTTTGATGAGGTTACGTTTGAACGAATCGTGCATCGAGACGGTATTAATGAATATTTTATAAATGGAAGCTCAGTGCGCCTGCGTGATATTGGAGAGCTCCTTGCTGGTGCGCATATTGGAGCTTCGGGACACCATATTATTTCTCAAGGTGAAGCAGACAGAATTTTAAATGCGAATAATAAAGAGCGGCGAGAAATGATCGAGGACGCGCTCGGACTAAAAATCTACCAATATAAACGCAAAGAAAGCGAGAGGAAACTTTCAAAGACGGAAGAGAATATCGAGTCAATTGCGTCTCTACGAAGAGAAATTGCTCCCCATATTAAGTATTTAAAAAAACAGGTGGATAAGATCCATAAGGCGGAAGAACTTCGCAAGACACTCTCTGACCTGTTAAAAGAATACCTGGTCCGAGAACAGGCATTTATTTCCCACGAAGAAGAGAGTATAAAAAATGAAGAAGGACCACTTAAAGAATCTCTCGATCGTATTGAAGGGCAGGTTAATGCGATTCGAGAGAAAATAAATCACGGAGAGAGGAATTCTTTAGAAAAAGCACGCTCTGAAAAAATTTCAGAAATAAATGACGCGCTCTCTCTTCTTGCGCGCGAAAAAAATGAAGCAGAACGTGAGCTTGGGAAGATCGAAGGAATGTTTCAGGTATACGAAAAAGGAGAAAGCAAGAGTCATATGGGTAGCGTTCCTCAAAAACAGGTTGAGAAATTCAACAAAGACATAGGTGAGCAGATACAAGAGGCGCTTACGGAAGAAGATGTTTCCATCATAAAAAAAATATTACTCCGTGTTTCTGAAGTGATCAGAGATTTCCACGGCATGTATCTTACGGATAATCCACAGAGTGCTCAATTAAAGCACGAGGAAGAAAAGAAGGGGTTGCTTGAAAAAAAGAGCGAGGTTGAAAATAAGCTGTTATCGATAAAAGAAAAAGAGGGTCATTTGGAAAAAGAACGACAAGAAATAGAGACTCTCATCAAAAACCAAGGATCAGGCGTAGAGGAAATTGAACAAGGACTTCTACAGACACTGGAGGCTCGAAATGAACTGATGCTAAAACAAGCAAGGCTAAACCAGCGCAAAGAAACCCTGGTGCGGTTAAAGACGAGTTTTGAAGAAGAGGAGCGGGAAGGAGCGATATTGATTGGACGCGCGGTTTTCAGCTATGAACAAACCCCAACTCCGGAGGGCGCTTTAGATGAAGCTCGAGAAAAGCAAGAAATTCGACGAAAAGAGATCGAGCGTATCAAAATTAAACTTGAAGACCTTGGAACGGGAGGTATTGATGAGACACTAAAAGAGTACCAAAACGCTACTGAACGAGATGCCTTCTTTGAGAAAGAAATTACTGATTTGACCCAAGCCCGAGAAACACTTGAAAAAATTATCAAGGATTTAGAAGAAGAACTTGACCGAGAATTTAAACAAGGAATCTTAAAAATAAATACTGAGTTTCAGAAATTCTTTACCTTAATGTTTGGAGGAGGAAATGCAGGTATTCGAGTTGAAGCCACCGAGAAGCGAGTGAAGAAATCAGCTGGGTTACTTCAAGATCTCGAAGAGAAATCAGGAAATAGCTTTGATGAAGAACCTGAGCAAGAACAAGGAATTGAAGTGAATGTTTCCCTTCCTCATAAGAAAACAAAGGGATTAATGATGCTCTCGGGAGGTGAGCGAGCACTCACCTCAATCGCCCTCCTTTTTGCGATCTCTCAAGTCAATCCTCCGCCATTCATTATTCTCGATGAGACCGATGCCGCGCTTGATGAGGCCAATTCAAAAAAATATGGAGATATGGTTGAGAACCTTTCAAAAGACTCGCAACTTATTTTAATTACTCATAATCGTGAGACCATGAGTCGAGCAGGAGTGTTATACGGTGTAACGATGGGATCTGACGGAACCTCACGACTACTCTCGGTGAAATTTGATGAGGCGGTACAGGTGGCAAAATAGGGGAAAGCGCACTTGCGTTTTTAGAAAAGCGTGATATAATGCATCCTAGAAACAGAAAAATTCTAACCAAAGGATATTGAATGATAACGGCTCGTATTTCAGATTTTAAGAGAAGGAAATCATCCTCTGTCGAATGGGAAGAAGATCTTCTACAAGAATTTCAAGAGACTCGAAGCCAGGTTCCCTCATTGTCACGGATCGGAACCACCGATGAGCTTGATGCCTTAGAACAAGAGGTTTTAAATGGTATCAAGCTCTTCGAGAACTTGTGGGCACGCTCGCTCATTTGGCGACCGTGGTACGAATCTTTTGATACATCAAGTGCGAATGATCCTAAGAATGTGGATACATTCTGTATTCTCAGGTTTGTTACGGGTCAGGACTTTCACGTTGCCATTTATTGGCTTGATGAGGTCTGCGAAGATGACGAGCTTGAGAAATGCGGGTACTTTGGGTTGCGATCACGTCTCCCACACCGGTATCAAACCATGCTATGGGTAGTCGCGGCTCGTTATTTCCTTTCGAGGAGATACTAGTTTCCTCCCACCAGACAACCAGCACACCGCTTCTCTCTATTTACAACGAGAGAAGCGGTTTTTCTATACCACTAATTCATAAGAAATGGTTCGTTGTGCCAAATCGGTTCCTACAACTGATACTCGAACCTCGTCTCCTAAGGTAAAGGTGCGCTTGCTTTTTTCTCCAACCAGACTGTAAGTCTTTTCATTAAAATGGTAGAAATCATTGCCCGGCAAGGTGCTGATATGCACCATCCCCTCAGATCGACTTTCTTTTTCTTCAACATAAAGTCCCCATTCAGTAACTCCAGAGATGATCCCGTTAAATATCTCACCCTTTTTAGCCTCCATATATTCCACTTGTTTGTATTTGATTGAGGCCCGCTCAGCGTCCGCGGCTCGAACTTCTTTCCCTGATGCTTCACGAGCATACCCCTCATACGCATCGATTTCGTCTGCTCCAATAGGTTTCCCTTGAAGCGCGGAGAAGAGAAGTCGATGTACCAAAAGATCGGGGTACCGTCGAATAGGGGAGGTGAAGTGCGTGTAATATTTAAACGCAAGCCCAAAATGACCAATATTTTTAGTGGTATAAAGGGCTTTTGCCATCGACCGAACCGTGGCATTTTTTACCAAAGATTCAGTGGCGTGCCCTTCAATAGCCTGCAATACGGCATTTATCTCTTTTGCACTCACACGCTTGTTGAATTTTGGAAGAGGAAGATTGAGCGTTTTAAGGAATTCAAAAAGCACGGTTAATTTTTCATAATCAGGTTCATCGTGGATTCGGTAAATAAAGGGGGGCGGGAGCGACTTCTCTTTTGTCTTTCTTTGTACATGATGAAAGAAGAAATGCGCAACGCGCCGATTTGCAAGAAGCATGCATTCCTCAATAAGTTCGTGAGTACCGAGATGAGGTTTTCGTTTAATATCGACGGGTTTACCTGAAGCATCGAGTGATATTGAAATATCATTCTCTTGAAAATTAATAGCACCTTCGAAGAAACGCTTCTTTCGCAAGGCGCTCGTGATCTTTGTTAGAAGCATCAGTTCATTCGCATGAGACCCTTCATGGTTATTAATAACCTCTTGCGCTTCCTCGTAGGTAAACCTCTTTCTTGAAATAATACGAGTTTTACCAAACCACTCATTATATACCTCTCCATTTATTCCTATTTCAAACACTGCTGAAAAGGCTCGTTTTTCTTCGTTAGGGGAAAGACTCGCGAGATTATTCGACAGTGCTTCTGGAAGCATAGGGATGGTGCGGTCAACTAAGTACACGCTAAACCCTCGCTCTCGGGCTTCTTGATCAAGGAGGGATTCAGGAGAGACATAGTGCGACACATCCGCAATATGTACGCCGAGCTCAAATCGATCTTCTGCTATTTTTCGAAAAGAAAGCGCATCATCAAAATCTTTGGCATTCTCCGGATCAATGGTAAATGTGGGTACATCTCGAAAGTCTCGCCTCTGATTCATCTCTTCTCTATCTTCTTTCTCCACGATACGACTGGCTTCTTTTTCTACTTCAGATGAAAACTCCGCCTTAAATCCACGATCCAGTAGGATTGAGTTCATTTCTGTATTATGTTCTCCTGATTTTCCTAAAACTCCTTCTATTTTTCCAAGAGGGTAGCGGGCATTTTCTTTCCAAGAAATAAAACGAATAAATACTTTATCGCCTACCTCAGCCTGATTTCCCAAAGGCTCAAGAATAAAGTGTGTCTGTATTTTTTGATTATCAGGGATGAGAACGATCCCTCCTTCCTTTTTTACTAAGGTTCCGACAAATGAGGTCCGCGCCCGACGAAGCACCTCGAGTACCTCACCCCGTTTTCCATCACGATGGGGAAGCAATGCCACTCGCACCTCGTCTCCCGGAAATGCGGTGGTAAGCATATCTCGCTCAATGAGAATATCCTCTCCACCCTGTGGATCTTTTAAGAAGCCAACCCCACGACGACTGATCCAGATAGTACCCGTAACAACCCGTGAGTTTGGCTTTGATGTACGCTTTCTCTTCATAATTAAGACAATACGGCATTTATTGACCGATAACAAGTATTCTGCTACTATGTCCGCATGCTAAAAATCAGACTACAACGTGTTGGAAGAAAGCACGACCCTTCATTTCGGGTGGTTTTAACTGACTCACACAACGGCCCAAAGAGCGGAAAATTTCTCGAAGTTCTTGGTTCCTACGATGCGCGTAGTGGAAAACAAACACTCAATAAAGAGCGAATCTTGTCACTAATCGAAAAAGGAGCCCAAACATCAGATACGCTTCATAATATCTTAGTAAGTGAAAAAGTTATTTCTGGAAAAAAGAAAAACGTGCTACCAAGAAAAACCCCTATAAAGAAAGAGGGTGCTGAAGAAGAAAAGAATGACAGTGCCCCTGCTACTGAAGCAGAAGCGCCTAAAACGGAGGACGCATCTGCTACAGAAAGTGAGCAAAAAGAAGAAGTAAAAAAGGAAGAGAAGCCAGTAGAGAATCCCCAATAAATTATTGACTGATCTTTCTTGGTCGTTATAGTATATAGTTACGGAACGGCAGAAAAGGTCAATGTCTGTGTCCGATTTATTTCTTAGTGTAATTCTACGCAAATCATGGAAAAAGAACAGGACAGTGTGTTTCTTGAGTATGTGGTAAAGTCACTTGTTGACCACCCGGACGAAGTAAAGATTAATCGTGTTGTCGATGAAATGGGAGTCTTGATCACGCTTGATGTAAATCCTGAGGACATGGGAAAAATCATTGGGCGTTCAGGAAATACCGCAAAAGCAATCCGCACCTTGCTACGAGTAGTAGGTATGAAGAATAACGCTCGAGTTAACCTCAAGATCAATGAGCCTGCAGGAGGAACACGCCATGCAAGCACTTCTCATGCAAGCAAGAGTGTTGATGAAGCAATGGATGACCTCAAAATCTAGCGTATCTCCATAAAATGACAAAATAGAAAATCTGTGGTATAAACATACTACAGATTTTTTATTTGAATATGATTACTTTTCATATTATTACGCTATTCCCAGAGGTTGTGACTCCGTATCTTACTACCTCAATGCTTTTGCGTGCCCAAAAACAGAAAAAAATTCGAGTGGTAGTATACAACCCACGTGATTTCACTACTGATATACATCGGAAAGCGGATGATAAGCCCTATGGTGGAGGCCCTGGGATGGTATTAAAAGCAGGGCCCATCCTTAGTGTGGTCAAGAAAATAAAGAAAAAATATTCAAAAGCAAAAGTGCTCATTACCGCGCCACAAGGTATTGAGTTCAATCGAACTCACGCCAAGAAATTTGCAAAATTACACTCTCATATTATTTTAATCGCGGGGCATTATGAAGGCATTGACGCGCGAGTCCGTAAAGCACTGCGCGCGCAAGAAATCTCTATTGGCCCGTACACGCTTACCGGCGGTGAGGTACCCTCACTTGTAATTGTCGATGCAATAGTTCGCCAAATACCTGGCGTATTAGGAAATCCTCTTTCGCTTGAGGAGAATCGCACTGCCTCAGCTGACGTATATACCAGGCCTGAGACACTCGTCTTTGAAGGAAAAAAGTACCGAGTCCCTAAAATACTTCGTTCTGGAAATCATAAGGATATCGAATCCTGGCGCATAAAACATAAAAAAAGTAGAAAATAAAAGAACCTTTGTTATCCATTATCCACAGGTATATCTTGACAATTATTTACTGACGTGTATACTTTCCCCCGTCTGGGGAAAGATTGAGTTGTGGTGGAATAACGCAGGCGTTAGTGTCTTTTTTAATAAATCATAATGTTGTTGCAGCAATGCTAACTAAACGCCTCCAGAAAATGCCTCTTCGCTAAAAAGGCATTTTTTCTCTGTGTTTGGGCAAAATTGCATCATTTAATTTAAAACTTAAATTTATGATAAAAACAGAAAAAAAGTATTTCAAACACTTTAAACCGCCATTGACCGCGCTTCCAGATTTGGTTGAAAACCAAACAAAATCTTTCGAACTCCTCTTAAAAACAGGGCTCGGTGAAATCTTCAAAGAATTTTCTCCTATTACTGACTATGCGGGGAAAAAATTTGAACTTTCTTTTAAAAATTTTGAGCTTGATGAGCCCAAATACGATGAACATTACGCGAAAGCAAATAAGCTTACCTATGAAATTCCGTTAAAAGCGGAGATATCTCTTTACAATAAAACTCGAGGTACCCGAAAGAGCCAGAAAATCTTTTTAGCTGATTTTCCACTCATGACTCCGCATGGCACCTTTATCATCAACGGGGTAGAGCGCGTGATTGTGCCGCAACTTATCCGCTCATTTGGTGTTTCCTTTACCTTGCAGGAACTTCGAGGAAAACGCTGTTTTGGAGCAAAAATTATCCCTTCGCGAGGAGCGTGGATTGAAATTGAATCAGATACCGACGCGACACTGCATGTTCGAATCGACCGAAAACGAAAGTTTCCTATCACTTCACTTTTAAGAGTCCTCGGCGCTGAAACCGATGAGGCAATTCTTGCATTGGGCAAAAAAGATGAAGAGGTGGCTACAGTTCTTAAAGAAACTCTCGCGAAAGATCCCGCAAAGACCGTGAGTGACGCATACGTAGAGATTCACAAGCGCCTTCGTGACGGAGATTTGGCAACTCCTGAAAACGCGAAAGAGTTCATTCAGTCGATTCTTGGTCCGGAACGTTATGACCTTTCTAATGTAGGACGTTTTCGCTTTAACAAACGGTTTGAGAAAAGTCTTGAAAAAGAAGAGCTCGAACGCCGCACTATTTCTCTTGAGGATGTATTGAGTATTATTAAACATATTACGGTACTGGCTAAAGATCCAAAATCAATGCCTGATGACATTGATCACTTGGGATCACGCCGAGTTCGCTATATGGGAGAGATGATGCAGCAGAAATTCCGAGTAGGAATGTCTCATATGAAGCGAAACATTCAAGACCGAATGTCTACGATCGATGTCGACGCAACGCTTCCGGTTCAGTTTATAAACCCTCGTCCGCTTCAAGCGCGTATTAAAGAATTCTTCACCACGAACCAACTCTCGCAATTCATGAACCAAGAAAATATCTTGGCAGAGGTTGAACACCTCCGAACATTTTCTGCTCTTGGTCCGGGAGGTCTTGAGAGAGAACGGGCGGGAATTGAGGTGCGCGACGTACACCCTTCTCACTACGGTCGAGTGTGTCCTACTCACACTCCTGAAGGTCCGAACATCGGGCTTATCCTTCACCTCTCTATCTACGCGCGCATTAATGATTTCGGAATTATTGAAACGCCGTATGCTCGAGTTAAATCAGGAAATATCACCAATGAAATTGTCTATTTAAATGCTTTGGAAGAAGAGCAGTACGCAATTGCGCACTCAGCGATTGAACGAGATGGGAACGGAAAAATCCTTGAGGATCAGGTTGAAGTTCGAACAAAGGGAGACCGCGCATTCGTATCAAAGAATGAGGTTGATTTCATTGATGTCGCTCCTAATCAGGCATTTTCAGTCGCAACATCAATGATTCCTTTCTTGAATCATGATGATGCGAACCGCGCGCTCATGGGTTCAAACATGCAAAAACAGGCCACACCATGTCTTATCCCAGAAAAACCACTCGTTGCAACAGGGATAGAGGCTGACGCGGCTATTGATACGGGACGTGTCATTGTTGCTACAGAAGAAGGGACTGTCTCTAAAGTTGATGCCCGAGGAATTAGTATAAAAAATACCAAGGGTAAAGAAGTACACTACCCTATGGTTACCTTTACCAGGACAAACGGTTTTACTTCTTTCCACCAGCGACCTATTGTGTCGCTCAATGACAAGGTAAAGAAGGGAACAGTTATTGCCGATACGTCTTCAAGCGATCGAGGTGAAATAGCGCTTGGTCAGAATGTGTTGGTTGCCTTTATGTCATGGTCAGGGTCTAACTACGAAGATGCGATCATCATTTCAGATCGATTAGTTAAAAATAACAAATTTGCAAACATCCATATCGATGAGTTTAGTGTTGATGTGCATGATACCAAACTTGGCCCTGAAGTAACCACACACGATATTCCGAATATTGGCGAGTTAAAACTCAAGAACTTGGATGAAGAGGGTGTCGTGCGCATTGGATCCGAAGTACGTGCCGGAGATATTTTAGTAGGAAAAATTACTCCAAAAGGGGAAACACAACTTACTCCGGAAGAACGCCTATTGCGCTCTATTTTCGGTGAAAAAGCTCGTGATGTTAAAGACACGTCACTTCGCATGCCAAACGGAAAAGAAGGACGCGTGATTGGGGTAAAAATATTCTCCCGTGAACACGGAGACTCGCTTGATTCAGGAGTCATAAAGCGCATCTACATCACGGTTGCTCAACTCCGAAATATCTCAGTCGGTGACAAACTCGCCGGGCGACACGGAAACAAGGGCGTTATTTCAAAAATCCTTCCAGAAGAAGATATGCCGTATATGGCAGACGGAACTCCTATCGACGTGATCCTTACTCCGCTTGGTGTTCCTTCTCGAATGAACCTCGGGCAAATTCTTGAAATGCACTTGGGTCTTGCGGCTCACACCCTTAATTACCAGGCGATCGTGCCTCCGTTTGCGGGTGCAACTGATGAGGAAATAAAAGAGGAGTTAAAGAAAGCGGGATTTCCAGAAGACGGAAAGGTCCAACTCCTAGACGGAAGAACGGGGGTTCCTTTTGAACAAAAAAGCGCAATTGGATACATGTACATCCTGAAATTGCACCACATGGTTGAAGATAAGATCCACATGCGATCAATTGGCCCTTATTCGCTCATCACCCAACAGCCACTTGGAGGAAAGGCACAGAATGGAGGACAACGATTTGGAGAAATGGAAGTCTGGGCATTGCTTGGTTATGGTGCCGCCCACACTTTACGCGAAATCCTTACGATTAAATCGGATGATATTGTAGGCCGATCACAAGCATTTGACTCAATCGTTAAAGGCGCTCCAATCGAAGAGCCTCGTACCCCTGCATCCTTCAATATCTTATTGAACAATTTGCGTGGCTTAGCGCTTGATGTGCAGTTGACGAAAGAAGATTTTACTCAAAAGAATTAAACATATACGTATGGAAACATCAACACATAAAAAATCAAAAAACGTGGCTCAAGAAGAGTTTAATATGCTCACGCTTAAGCTTGCCTCTCCAGAACGTATTAAAGAATGGTCTTTTGGGGAAGTAGTTAAACCAGAAACGATCAATTATCGTACTCAGCGAAGTGAGAAAGGCGGGCTCTTTGATGAAAAAATCTTTGGACCAGAAAAAGATTTTGAATGTTATTGTGGAAAATATCGCGGTATTCGCTATCGAGGTATTGTGTGTGAAAAATGTGGTGTAGAGATTACTCGATCAATTGTTCGTCGAGAACGAATGGGGCATATCGAGCTTGCAACGCCTGTAGCACACATTTGGTTTCTTCGCGGTATTCCTTCACGAATTGGTTTACTGCTCGGTATTAATGTCTCTGATCTTGAGCGGGTGATTTATTTTGCTGGCTACATTGTTACCAAAGTAGTTGAGAGTGAGAAAAACCGAATCCTCAAGGAAATCGACAACGAATACCGAACCAAATCAAAGAACCTCAATGACGAACGTTCTCGGGAAAAACTCAAAGAGCTCATGCTTCATACCAAAAAAGAAGTTGGGAGTATTCGAGATGGTGCTATTTTTGATGAGGTAACCTATCACCGTTTTTCAGTGAAGTTTGGCACCATGTTTGAAGCGGGCATCGGAGGTGAAGCTATTTTTGATCTCCTTAAAAAGATTGATTTAGAGAATCTCAAAGAAAAAATTATCGTTGCGCTTGAAAAGGCAAACGCGGTAGACCGTGTTCGTCTCAACAAAAGACTCTCGTTAATTTCAGGCATGATAAACGCGCAAATTCGACCTGAGTGGATGTTTCTGAACACCATACCAGTGATTCCTCCTGGCCTTCGGCCTATGGTAGCGCTTGTTGGTGGTCGCCATGCTACTTCAGACGTAAACGACCTTTATCGTCGAGTGATAAACCGAAATAATCGTTTGAAAAAACTGCTTGAAATCAACGCACCTGATGTTATTTTGCGAAACGAAAAAAGAATTCTCCAAGAAGCAGTTGATGCTCTCATTGATAACTCAATTCGACACGGAAATGCGCCATTCTCGGCAATCAGTCAAGCGCAACGTCGACCGCTTAAATCACTCTCCGATAATCTCAAAGGAAAGCCAGGTATTCTTCGTCAGAACCTTCTGGGTAAGCGCGTTGACTATTCTGGACGATCAGTGATTGTGGTAGGCCCAGAATTAAAACTTAATGAATGTGGCCTTCCAAAACACATGGCACTAGAATTGTTTAGACCATTCATTATTGCGGAACTCTTGAAACGACAGCTTGCGTACAACATTCGTGGCGCGGGACGTTTAATTGATGAGGGTCGTGAAGAAGTATGGGAAATACTTGAAGAAGTCATAAAAGACAAGCACGTACTGCTCAACCGAGCCCCTACACTTCACCGTCTTGGTATCCAAGCGTTCAAGCCACTCTTAATCGAAGGGAATGCGATACAAGTACACCCATTGATCTGTACCGCGTTTAATGCGGATTTCGATGGCGACCAAATGGCTGTGCACGTGCCCCTTTCTCGTGCCGCGCAGAAAGAAGCGCAAGAGATCATGGCATCGAATAAAAATCTTTTAGGGCCGGGTAATGGCGAGGCAATTGTCTCTGCGAAACTTGATATTGTGCTCGGCTGTTACTGGATGACCAAACTCGTCCCTGGAGAGATTGGCGAAGGAAAGATTTTCCCATCACCAAATAACGCGATTACGGCATACGATTTTGGCGTTGTTGGTTTTCGTGCGGTGATTAAAGTATTACCAACAAATAATGAAAAGTACAAAGAGTTTGAAGGGAATGTTTTTGAAACAACCGTTGGACGCCTTCTTTTCAACAGCGTGCTTCCAAATGATTACCCCTTCCTCAATAAAGAAATCAACAAGGAAGGGATGTCAGCATTGGTTGATGACTTAATTAACCGTTACGGCATTGACGCGGTTCCTCCAATCCTTGATAAAATCAAATCATTCGGTTTCCACTATATTACCCGATCCGGAATCACATGGGGTATTGATGATATTAAAGTACCTGAGAAGAAAGGAGAAGTAATCAGCGCCGCACGAACACGTTCTGAAGAAATTTTTGCACAGTACAACGAAGGACTCCTTTCTGAAGAAGAGCGTTATCGAAAAAATATTGAAATTTGGCTTTCTGCTAAAGATCAGGTAGAGAAGATGCTTCCCGGAACCCTAGATCCAAATGGTTCGGTCTTCGACATGATTACCTCAGGTGCAAGAGGTACCATTGGAAATATTACCCAAATGGCGGGAATGAAGGGACTTATTGCGAGTACCTCAGGAAACGTCATTGAGTATCCAGTAATTTCATCCTCAAAAGAAGGTCTTACTCCTATTGAATACTTCACCACTACTCACGGATCGCGAAAAGGTCTCGCGGATACCGCACTTAACACCGCGAAAGCAGGTTACTTAACACGTCGTCTTTTCGTTGTTGCGCAAGACGCAATCATTTCCGAAAAAGATTGCGGTACTAAGCAGTCGACACTCATCAGGAAAGAAAATATTTCAGGTATGGAACTTTCTCTCGCAAAAGCAATCCGAGGACGATTCCTTGCGGAAGAAATTAAAGACGCTCAAGGTAATAAATTATTCAAGAAGGGACACTTCATTACCAAACAAGACTCAAAAACAATTGAGAATGCGGGGGTTGATTCGGTTCGAGTGCGTACACCGCTCTCATGCGAAACACTCCGGGGAATCTGCCAAACCTGTTATGGACAAGACCTTGGAAATAACGAAGTGGTTGATGTTGGAGAAGCGGTTGGAACTATTGCGGCACAAGCTATTGGGGAACCAGGAACGCAGCTTACTATGCGTACGTTCCATTCAGGAGGTACCGCAACGGTAGGTGGAGATATTACCGCGGGTCTGCCTCGTGTTGAAGAAGTGTTTGAACGCCGACTCCCAAGAAACCCAGCAGTCATTGCCACGATCGATGGTATCGTCTCTGAAATCAAGGACGAAGGAAAAGAAAAAGTGATTGTCGTAAGTCCTGAAGCAGGAAGCAAGATAAAAAAACCTGCTGAATACCAGGTGCACTTTAGGAGAATTACTACCGTAAAAGAAGGAGATACCGTTAAACGGGGAGATCTCTTAACTGACGGATCAGCGGATATCCAAGACCTCTTTAAGTACGCAGGTATTGAGAAAGCGCAAAACTATATCATTCAAGAAATTAGCAAGATTTACGAACTTCAAGGAGGAGCGATGTCTCGAAAACACATTGAGGTTATCGTACGCCAGATGTTTTCCCGACGAAAGGTTACTGATCCGGGTGATACCGATCTCTCAGTTGGTGATATTGTCGAATTTGGAGAACTCCAAGAAAAGAATCGAATGGCCAAAGAATCTGGCGGAGAAGAAGCAAAAGGAGACCTCTTAGTGCTTGGAATCTCAGAAGTATCATTGACCCGATCAAGCTTCCTCTCCGCGGCATCCTTCCAACACACCACTAAGGTATTGATAAACGCGGCGATTCGAGGGAGTATTGACCAACTCAAAGGACTTATGGAGAACGTCATTATCGGACGCCTTATTCCCGCAGGAACCGGATATCACGGAAGCCCCAAACATGAAATGGTGCAAACGGTTCGCGACTTTGAATCTTCCGAACACAATCACAGCAAGCACGCGGAAAATTAGTTATTCTCGTCATCACGACACATGAATGACATCGACCGAATAAAACAAGCGGTTAGCATTGTCGACGTGGTCTCAGATTACGTTTCGCTTAAAAAAGCTGGAAAAAACTATAAAGGCATATCCCCATTCTCGCAAGAAAAAACACCGTCTTTCTTTGTCTCTCCTGAAGAGAATGTCTACTACTGTTTTTCTACTCAAAAAGGAGGTGATATCTTTACCTTTATTCAAGAGATGGAAGGTATTGATTTCAAGGGGTCCCTTCGGATGCTCGCGGAACGCGCAGGAATCACACTCACCAATCAATACCAGAACCGAGATAACCAAGAGACACTCTTTGACATTATGGAGGATGCAACACGCTTCTACGCCTTCCTTCTTACCAAATCAGACCGAGCGCGCGCCTATCTTCTAGAGCGGGGAGTAACGGAGGAAGTCGCTAAAAAATTTCGTATCGGTTTTGCGCCTGCCTCGTGGCAGTCTCTCTATGAATGGCTCACTCAAAAAAGAAAACATCGAGCTCAAGATATTCTCCATGTTGGATTAAGCAAATCAGGCCAGCGAGGTTTCTACGATACATTTCGTGAGAGAATCATGTTTCCTATCTGTGACGCGTCGGGGAGAACCATCGCGTTTTCTGGCAGAATATTGCCAGACGCAAAAGACAGCGCGGCATCAGCAAAATATATCAATAGCCCCGAGACTCCTCTCTTCAACAAGTCACATGCGCTTTATGGATACGACAAAGCGAAACAAGCGATCCGAAACACCAAGGAGGTAATCATCGTAGAAGGACAACTCGATATGGTATTGGCACATCAAGCAGGTACGCAAAATACGATTGCGCTCTCAGGAACAGCCCTAAGCGATCCTCAATTCAAAATACTTAAACGTTTAGCTCAAAAAATATATTTCGCGCTTGACGCAGATGGCGCGGGAGAGCGTTCACTCTTTTCAAACGGAGCTCGCGCGCTTCGAGAAGGTTTTGATGTTTTAGTATGCGATTTACCAAACGGAAATGATCCCGCGTCCATCATCAAAGCCGACCCATCGCAATGGGAAGCACTCCTTTCAAAGCCAAAACCAATCATTCATTTTTTTCTTGATAAAGTGGTTCAGCGTTATGCTGATAACCGACATGAGCAAATAAAAGAAGTCGGGGCACGATTGATTCCCTTGGTCGCGGAAATACCTCATCGAATGGTGCAAGAAGAGTTTATGCGAGATATTGTTCGAAAACTTGACCTTAATCTCTCCACCTTTGAAAAAGAATTGCGTGACTACGAAGAGTCTCAATCCCGAGCACTTCCTCACTCCGAGGGAGCAAAAAATCAAGAGAGAACAAAAGAATCACGAACAAGAAAAGAGCGTGTCGAAAGGCAAATCGGAAGACTCATGCATATCGCAGAATATCTCCCCCAAAAAATATTCGACAGAAAACGAATGGAGGATATGTTGAAGAAAATTACCCAAGAAGATGAATTTGAAAGAATTAGCGCATTAAAAATTGATACTCCACGGGCACAAATTGAAGCAAAACTCCGCCTCAAAGACCCCGAACAATTTGAGAAAGAAATGGAAGACTTGCTTTTTGAGTTGAAAAAAGAGGTGTTACTTAGAGAAAAAGAGCAGGCCGCGGTTGCACTGCGCCAAGCTGAGCACTCGGGTGATGAAGAGAGGATTACTGAAGCGCTTAAAGCATACCATCATGCGGCAGAACAGCTCTCTTCTCAAAAATATTTACATGCTACCTGACATGATATAATATAACCTTTCAGATCAGGCTCAAAAAAATGCCTGGTATTCTCTCGCTAACACCACTTAAAAAATAAAAAAGCCTAACAAAAATAGCACTATCTCTATGCCAAAATCTAAATCAACAAAAAAATCGACTGCAAAGAAAAAAGTCTCAACATCATCATCAAAAAAGAAGAAAGCGAGCCGAACATCGAGGACTACAAAAAAACAAAACTCAAAACAAAAAAAATCGACCAAGAAAATAGCGTCGAAGAAAAGTCCTCGAGCGTCAAAAACATCAAAAAGAAAGAAATCTGCATCCGATCGAGAAGCTCGGCTCAATCGACTTCTTACTAAAGGAAAAGAACGTGGGTTTGTCACGTATGATGAAATTTTAAAAGAATTTCCACATATTGAAGAAGATATTATTTTCCTCGAGGAGATTTACGAGAAACTTAATACTGCTGGCGTTGATGTGCTTGAAGGAGGTAATATGCTCGAACTTGATACTCTCAGTCCAGAAGGGAATAATAAATATCTCTACAGTGGCGGTGATAATCATTACGACTCAATCCAAATGTATCTAAAAGGGATTGGCCAATACCCGCTCCTCAACGCGGCACAAGAAAGAGAGTTGGCACAGCGAATTATTGCGGGAGATACTGAAGCAACAAACCTCCTGGCGCGAGCAAACTTGCGACTGGTGGTCTCAATTGCAAAGAAATATGTTGGACGAAGTCCAGACCTCACCCTTCTTGATCTAATCCAAGAAGGAAACCTAGGACTGTTTAAAGCAGTTGATAAATTTGATTGGACAAAAGGATATAAATTTTCAACCTATGCGACATGGTGGATCAGACAAGCAATCACACGAGCGCTCGCCGATCAATCAAGAACCATCCGCATACCAGTACACATGGTGGAGACGATCGCAAAATATAAGCAGGTGGTACGACGATTAAGCCAGGATCTTGGCCGAGACCCACTACCTGAAGAGATCGCGGTCGAAATGGGAGTAGATGTGGAAAAAATACATACCATTGAAAAAATAAATCAGGACACGGTCTCTCTCGAGAGCCCCGTAGGGGATGATGGTGATGACGGTAAATCAACACTCAAAGACTTTATCCCTGATGATAAAATTCTTTCTCCAGACCAGGAATCCTCACGGCGTATTCTTGCTGATCAAATTCGAAATATTCTTGATGATCTTTCCCCGAAAGAACGACGTATTCTTGAAATGCGAAATGGATTGCATGACGGAATCACCCACACATTGGAAGAAGTAGGGAAAGAGTTCGGGGTGACTCGAGAAAGAATCCGACAGATTGAAGCGAAGGCTCACGAGAAAATTCGGCAACACGAAGAATCAAATCAACTGAAAAACTATTAACCTCCTGCTACTCGATATGAGTAGAGAAAAATTTGAAAAAGCGTATCAGCAACTAGATAAAAAACAAAAGGAAGCAGTAGATACTATTGAGGGTCCTGTGATGGTTATTGCGGGCCCAGGAACAGGGAAGACTACCATCCTTACGCTCCGAATCGTAGAGATTCTAAAGAGGACCGACACACAACCGGGGAACATTCTTGCCTTGACCTTTACTGAGTCAGGAGTTCACTCAATGAGAGAGAAACTCCTTACCTACATCGGCCCGACTGCATACCGGATCAACATTCATACATTCCACAGTTTTTCAAATGAGATTATCCGCAGGTTTCCACATGCCTTCAAGCGCATTATTGGCGCCCATCACATTACTGAAATAGATCAAATCAGCATTATTGAACAGTGCCTCAGCACGCTTAAAGATACGAACCTTCGTCCACCCGGAAACCCAAGGTACTACGTAAAACCTATCCTTAAAGCAATACAAGAATTAAAAAGAGAGGATATTGATCCACCACAATTTAAAAAGTTATTAAACAAAAAAAGGGATGCTATAAAACATAATCCTCAATTACACCACGATACCGGTGCATTTAAAGGGAAAATTCGAGCGCAATTTGCTCGAGTGCTTCGAAGAATAGAAGCGAGTAGAGAATTAGCTCGTATCTATTCACTCTATCAAACACAGCTAGAAGAAAAACACTGGTATGATTACGAGGACATGATTATTGAGGTAGTGCGCCTGCTTCGAAAAAATCGGGAGATTTCTCTCGAACTCCAGGAGACGTTCCAGTACGTGCTTGCGGATGAACATCAAGATGCAAACCGAGCTCAAAATGAACTCCTCGAACTTTTAACGAATTTCCACGAATCACCAAACCTTTTTATCGTAGGGGATGAAAAACAGGCGATCTTCCGTTTCCAAGGGGCATCTTTAAAAAATTTCCTTTTCTTTATGAATCGATTCCCCCAAGAGAGAATAATCATTCTTGAGAAAAACTATCGATCTACTCAGACAATACTCGACGCATCACATGCAGTTATCCAACACAATAATAAAAAAGACGGAACGCCGTATATCTCTCTACGTTCGTATAAACATCAAAAAGGAAGAAAGATTACCACCACGAAGCTCGCTTCACACGATGAAGAATTGGCATATACCGTGGAACAGATTCAGGGTATGCTCAAGAACGGAGTTTCTCCTTCTCAGATTGCAATAATCTATCGAAACAACCGGGAGCTTGATGAAATTGAGCGAACTCTAAACCGGTATCAAATAGACACCTACGCGCACCGAGATTACGAACTCCTCAAGGATACGGACATTCAAAAATTTTTAGATCTTCTACGAGCAATAGAATACTTTGGAGAAGACAGCTATCTTTCTAAGATATTATTTTTTGATTTTCTAGACCTAGAACAATTAGATATCTACGAACTACTACGCCCTAAAAAAGGTGGACAAAAGAGTCTTTACCAACAATTACACCATGTCTCCCCTCAATACAGTTCCTTTATTAGACCCTCACAGCTTACCGAAACTTACCAGAAACTTAAAAGGTGGCATCGTCATGCAAAAAATAACGGGGTTACCGATACCATTGAACATATTGCTTACGATTCAGGGTTTATTACGAAACTACTTACCCATGAAAAGAAGTTTGAGAAAATAGCACTCATGCACTCCCTGCTTTCTTATGCAAAAAATATCTCGGTGCAGAATCATTCATATACACTCAAGGATTTCCTAAACTATATTGAAGGTGCGATCTCTCACAATCTTTCATTAAAATCACGGTCAGTAGAAAATGGGGTGGGACGAGTTCATCTCCTTACCGCACACAAATCAAAAGGGCTTGAATTCAAACATGTCATTATTACAAACCTCGTTGATGGAACATGGGGTAACCAACGCAAACAATCATTTTTCGAGTTACCTATATATGGTTCAGCAGAAAAGACAGATGATGAGGATCTCTACGATGAGCGACGCCTATTCTTCGTCGCGCTTACCAGAGCAGAAGAATCCGTAACCATTACTCACGCAGAGCAATCAGCTGACGGGCGCCTCCTGCTCCCATCAATCTTTCTTGATGAAATTCCGACCTCATACCGGGAAGAAGGGGATCAGAAAGAATTAGGAGAACCTCCGCAGAGCAAAAGGAAGCCCAAGGAAATAGAAGAAGCGGAACGTCTATTTTTGCAGAAGCAATTCATTGAACAAGGTATTTCGGTTACCGCAATCAATAATTTTCTGCGATGTCCGTGGGAGTATTTTTTTACTAACCTATTGCGTATTCCTCGATTTCAGACACCGCACCAACAATACGGAACAGCAATACATTCAGCATTACGTGATTTTTTTGATGCCTATCAACAAAAAAGATCGACTCCAAAAAACTATCTCCTTTCTCAATTTCAAAAACATCTTTCAAACACATACCTCACCCAAAACGAAATGCGAGCTTATCGGAAACGAGGGAAACACTCACTCGGTGGGTATCTAGCGCAGTACCACCTACACTGGAGCCGAAACATCCTTAATGAATTTACCGTCAATGGGGTAACTCTCTCTTTTAAAGCTCCAGGAGGGAAAAGAGAGCTTCCGCTTAGGGGAAAGATCGACAAAATTGAACACGATGAGATGAACCACGTGACAGTGGTTGATTACAAAACAGGGACACCAAAGAGCCGTAATGTAATCTTAGGTAAGACTAAAACATCAGATGGGGGAATATTTCGACAACTGTTGTTCTACAAACTATTACTCGATAGTCTTCCGGGAAGAAGTTTTAACATGACCACCGGAGAAATTGATTTCGTTGAGCCTGATGCGAAAGGCCGATACCGCAAGGAGTCTTTTGATATTACGGTGGATCAAGTGGCGACCTTCAAAAGAGAATTGCAAGATATTGTAGAGAATATCTACACGCTTTCATTCTGGAACACCCACTGCACAAATCGCCATTGCGAGTTCTGCAAATTGAGCGAGCATCTTAAATAAAAAGACTATTCAACAACTGCGGGAGCCTCTCCTTGTGTTCTTTGTTGTTCAAGGTAAGACACCACAATTTCACGAACGGTCTCATATGGATAGGCGCCACCGAGCGGAAAATCATCTTCCGCGGTACGGATAACGGTAAATGGAGTTCCTTGCCCGCCTGCTCTTTCTGCTTCAGCGCGACTTTCCTCAATTTGAGCATCATATTTTCCACTTGAAAGACAGGTTTCAAACGCCACTCCGCCAACACCAACTTCTCCCGCAAGATCAGTAAGATGCGCAAATCCTGCCGTTTCAACCGGCTTCATTTCAAAAAGCTTGTTCGTGAACTCCCAAAAAGCACTCGCACCTCCAAGTTCTCGAGCACACTCAGTTGCTGCCGCTTCGCGTGAAGCCCTTGGATGAAGCTCATCAAGCGGAAAATGTCGATATACCCAAGCTACTTCTCCTGTAGGACCAAATTCATCCATGATTTCAAGCATGGTGGCATGGAAATCTTTACAGAAAGGACACTCGGTATCAGAATATTCGATAAATACGAGTGGAGCATCTGGATTACCTAGAATGTGATCATCACTCGAAATTGCGGGAACATCAACCGGAGGAACTGCTTGGCCCACATTCGCGCCCGTTAATTCAGAGGCAATCGGGTTTCGGGTCAAAAACACCGCACCCGCAATAATAATCCCTGAAACAATAATTGCGATAGGCACTGATAATGAACTCTCTTTTTTCTCTGATTCCATATCGTATACACTTCTTAAAATAAATAATTCTCATTCTAACACATTAGAATAATCTAAACCACAAACTATTGACTGGTTTTTCTATATATACTATTATTATGTCAGAACGATTTTGTATGCATCAATTGACAAACTAAAATAATCTGTTATTTGAGTCTCCTAACATAAAGGATGTTGTTGTGAACATTAAATTTTCTATTGAACGGCTAGTCATGCAGCCAACTCAACTCTGCAATCTTAACTGTAGTTACTGTTACCTCCCAGATCGAGATAAAAATCGGAGAATGTCACTACACATAGCAGAAAGGATTGCTCAAGATATAGGCATGCTTGACAATGGTGTTGAGCTCATATGGCATGCCGGGGAACCCTTGGCTTGCGGTCTGGCATATCTCAAGAAACTCATTATTCCATTTGAAGATTTGCGTGAAAAAGGTCTTGTACAACACGCTATTCAAACCAATGCAACACTTATCAATGAATACTGGTGCGCATTCTTCAGGAACTCGAATCAAAAAATACCTAATCAAAAGAACCGTTTATGAAAAAAAAATACTGGAGGAACGAATTGCGAGACAAAAAGAAAGTCTCGAGGAGCTCTCCCAAAGGGCTTATGATCTAGAACAAGAACGTGACAGTAACATAAAAATCTCTGAGCCGCGATCTGCTAATCTTATGAACTGGCAGAAAGGGTGGGACAAAGGTTGGGGGAAATACGGTAAAACCTAGTCAGAAGAGTACATATTAAAATCACAGAAGGGAAAGCAAAATGCTTTCCCTTCTCTTTTTAGGGTCTTCGTTTCCTGATATTATATTCTCTATGCAAAACAACACGTTAATCTCCAAAAATTTATTACAGGATTTCAAAAAACAAAATAAACTTTCAAGCACGGTTGAGTTTCTTTTCCATATTCAACAAAAGAGACATCTTCAGAGATTCTATGTTTTTTGCGAAAAAAACAATTGCATATTACCTAAATTTGTATCGAGCACCATCCTCTTTCACGGATCGACGAACATGCTTACTATGTTGGAACCAAATACATCCGTAGATCAAGACGGGAAGAAGGAATCACTGAATCTCGTATACGCAACAGATGACCCTAATTACGCAATCTTTCTGGCAATCTTGGATATTCGAGAGTCCGGAGGAGCTTCAGTGCATACTCCCAAATCTCGACCAATTAAACTTTCGATCTCTCTTGGATTTATTAATGGTCCTTCGAAATTTAAAGATGGATATATACATATTGTCTCTGGTTCAGATTTCAAAAAGAAAACAAATAAAGAGTACGTTTCAAATAGAAAGACGAGGGTTTTATTTTCAGTTCCCGTCTCACCAAAAGATTTAACAGTTCCAATTTGTGTTAAAATTTGAACCATACGGTAAAAATGAACACAGTGGGATATACAAGAGGTAAAAAAAATTCATATGGCCAAAGAAAATGGTTAAAAAAATAGTTGCCTCCGGTGTCTAAATATTGCACCAGAACTGTTCAGGATGTGAGAGACGTGGTATAAAATAGGAAAGTAACATTATGAAAAAAATTTTATACTGGATGCCTTTACTCCTTCAGCCCTTTTTTTTCATCTCCACTAAAATAGTCATCTCACTTACTCGAGGCTTTCAAGTAAAGGGGATGGAAAACCTCTCGGAGATGAGGTCCAATGCGATTTTTGCTGCCAATCATACGACTGAACTTGACCCGATCCTTATTCGAGCGGCACTCCCGATCTTTTCTCGTTTCTCTCCATTTTATTTTGTCGCGCTTCCGAAAAAAAATTACCAATCATCAGAAAGATTTGGCATCCGATCTTATTTTTATGGTGGAAAATTCTTTGAGGTTGTTGGCGGATACGCGACACACCCTGGAAAGAAAGATTATAAATGGTCGCTTCAAGACCATATTCAAATTCTTAAATTGGGTTATAATTTATGTATCTTTCCTGAAGGGAAATTTAATAAACCAGAAGCAGAAAGGGCAACCATTGTGCACGGAGGTGTTGCGTTTCTAGCAACGTACACAAAGACACCTGTCATACCTGTTCACATTCACCACACGAGAGAAAAAAATTCTGGTAAAAAAAAGACCATTGTTTCTTTTGGTAAAAAAATGGAATTCACTGAAGATAGTAACCAATCCGTTGAAGCCCTACACAAAATTGCAGAAAAAATTATGAACGCGGTTTATTCTCTCAAAGAGACAAAGTCTGTGTAATAACACTAAAATATATAGATGAAAGTCAGCACATCATTAACCTTAGAAATAAAAAACAAAGAGCATATCCTAACCTTCGGAATAGCAGACCAAAAACAAGAGCAGGAAAGTGTCCATAGGTTAAGATATCAAATCTATTTAAAAAAAGAATATATTGATCAGAAAGATTTTCCAGACGAATCTGAGAAAGACTCTTTTGATGAAGACGGTTCTTGTATTTATTTCATAGCCTGTGTTAATAAAAAAATTTTTGGAACAATTCGTTTGATTAAAACAAACCCATTACCAACTGAAAAATTTTTTAAATTTGACGAACCGGATCAAATAAAAGAACTAAAAAAAAGTGGGTCAATCGCTGAATTAAGTAGGTTTGTCATAAAACCCACACATGAGGAAATTGGTGAATTCCTACCTCGAAACTTAACAATGTTATTTATTCTTGATTCTCTGATGAAATACAGCGAGGAAAATAATATACAGGGAGGTTATTTCTTTCTAAAAAATAGTCTAGAGACAAAAATGGAAAAGTTAAAATTTCCTCTTCATCCTATAAATAATTACGCACTTTTGTATCCCAAAAATGCAAAACTTAGTAAATATTTCTATCAACCAACAGACACAGTCGCCCCATTCTACTTTCTAACCCAAGAATATAAAAAATATTTATCAAAAGTTACAGACAATAAGTTGATCTTTGAGAAAGAAAACTCTGGAAGGGAATTTCGATTGAAATCAAACCCTTATACCCATTTCTTAAGAATGCTTGGAGTTATTAAGTAAGGATGAACTTTTATGTTAACTGAAAAATTTTGGGAAAAATATTTTCAAGATTACGATTTATTAAATAATCTTATTCCGTATTCGGAATTAATAGAAAAAATAACAAACGTTGCCGATCCAAAAGAAGGAGAACTTATTTTAGATGCAGGATCAGGAACAGGGAATCTCTCTGTTAGATTAAGAGAAACTCGTGCAAAAGTCACCTCTTTTGATTTTTCCCCCCAAGGAACTCGTCTACACCAACAAAAAGACCCTGAAGCAGTAATTATTTTAGGTGACTTAACAAAGAGACTTCCTTTTAAAGACAATTCTTTTGATAAAATCATTTCAAACAATACACTTTACACAATCTCCTCCGAGAAACAGAAAATGGTTTTGTTGGAATTCTACAGAATCTTACGCCCAAAGGGAAAAATCATTCTTAGTAATATACAAGACGGATTTTCTCCTAAAAAAATATATCTGGAACATTTAAAAAAGATGAGAAAAAAACATGGAACCCTAAAAACTATTATTCAGGTAACACGACTACTTCTTCCTACTATAAGAATTTTTTATTACAATTATCTTATAAGAAAAGAAAACAGGAATAAAAATTACGCCTTTCTAAGTGCGCAAAAACAAGAGTCACTCTTAAGATCAGCTGGGTTTCAGAAGATTTCCAAACCTGAATATCTTTACGCCAAGCAAGCTGTTCTAAACACTGCTTTAAAATAATTTTATGCAAGAAATCATCATACCACTACTACTTATAACTGTTGTTATAAACATAATACTTTCTGTTATCATTCTCTCACGTGGGCTGAGAAATTCTTTCAATATTTTGTTCGGTTTTTTATCTCTAGGAGTGGCTGGTTGGTGTGTAAGCATTGTAGGGTTTTACTCTAGAAGCTATCTTTTAGACATTGAATGGCTGGCATGGACACACTCGACAGCGTTATTTACAGGATTAATTGTTTTCTTATTTTCTAATATTTTCCCTAATAAAATATTCTCCGGAAGATTATTTTATTTTTCTGTACTTATACCATTTTGTGTAATGTTATTTTTCCTATTCCTAACTGACTCAATCATTGCTCCTCCGATGGAGGCAACCACTGCTACCTATGAACTAAAAAATGGATATCCCTTGTATCAGCTTTTAGTAATATTTTATTTCTTTGGTGCTTATCTTCTACTTTTAAAACAACACGAAAACGCATCTCAAAAATCAAAAGATCAGATCAGATTAATCTCTATAGGATTAATAATCTCTTCTTCTTTGGCACTCTTTACAAATTTAATTTTGCCAGTATTTAAAATTTTTGAATTCACATGGGTTGGTCCTCTATTTTCAGTAATTCTAGTTTCTGCTATTTTTATCGCTATTTTAAAATACCATTTATTTAATATAAAAGTTCTTGTTACAGAGCTTTTTTCAATTATTATTATCACCGTACTTTTTGTTGAAATATTTATTGAAGAATCACCAACAAACATCTTAATAAAGGCTTTGATTCTTATCGCAATCACAATCTTTAGTTATTTACTCATAAAGGGGGTCTATCGAGAAGTAGACTCAAGAGAGAAGATTGAGTCTTTGGCAGATGATTTGAAAACTACCAATAGCAAATTGCGGGAATTGGATAAGCAAAAATCAGAATTCATATCCATTGCAACACATCAGATTAGGGCACCGCTTACCGCTATCAAGGGCTATTCTTCGCTCCTCCTCGAGGGCTCGTTTGGAGAAATAGCTCAAGAAAAAATACGGGAAGCTATCAATCGTATTTTCCAATCAGCAAACTCTCTCACGTTTGTGGTTAATGATTTTTTGGACGTATCTCGTATTGAACAAGGAACAATGAAATTTCATTTTTCTCGCTTTGATATGAAAGAGCTTATCGATGAAGTGATAAAAGAGAGCGATCCAACCGCAAAGCGGGCAGGGATTAAAATCTACTTTAACCCACCTGAAGCATCGAGGTTTTTTGTACATGCTGATATGGGAAAGATGAAGCAAGTGATTGGTAATCTGATTGATAATGCAATTAAATACACTCCTCATGGGGAAGTGGTAGTAACTATCAAGCGAATGGGGCAGAAAATCCGTGTTACGATCAAAGACACAGGAATTGGCATGTCTAAAGAAACGATTGCCGTGTTATTTGAAAAATTCAGCAGGGCATATAACGCAAACAAGGTAAATGTACTTGGAACAGGGCTCGGACTCTATGTTGCGCGCCAACTTGTTGAGGCACATAAAGGTAAAGTATGGGCTGAATCGGAAGGGGAAGGGAAAGGTTCTTCTTTCATTGTAGAACTCCAAACGACAGAGTAGTTTGAAGCTCTCCCAATCTCCACTTTCCACTTTAGCCCAATTTTGTTATTTAACTCGATATCCTTCCGTTGTTCCTTGATGGATTTTGGGATACACCTCAGTATACAATATCGCAGCCTGTTCTTTGGTAAGTGATTTGTCAGGGTGACGTAAAGTGATTCTCACCAAAATATTATCTTGATTTTCATTTGCTCCTAACCTGTTTCTTGCTGCTGAATTTAACTCCTGAAAAGGCGTTCTTTCTAATACTTCTACTTGCTCTAGAAGGTCTCTATTTTCTCCAAATGCATCCTTAATTGCTTCACAAATATCTTCCTCAGTATCATTTCTGTCAACACAATAAGACATGTCCCTGGTCATAGCTGGCTGATTGGACACCGAAACAAACTTCTCCATATTGGTCATTTGTTTAACAATGCGCGGATCAGCTGAACGAATTAACCTAATATCCGGCAAAACTTTTCTTGCCATGATTAGTCTTTCAATCCCCATACCGAGTGCAAGTCCTGAGTATTGCTGTGGATCAATGCCTGCTTTTTTTAAGACCCCAGGATGAGCAAGCCCCGCTTCAAGAACTTCTATTTTTTGTCCTTCTACTTCCGCATATACCTCAATACCATCAATAGTGTACGGGTGTTGTGCTTCATATACTATCATTGTGGCGCCCGGACAAGCGGCTTCAAATATAGCCTTTGCCAATCTTAGTAAATCCTTTCTATTAGCGGTGCCGTACGTTTTATTTTCTTGTAAAGTCCATACATCAAGTTGATGAAACACGTCTAGATGCTTGGGGTCTATTACATCGCGCCTATACACTAACCCCGGAAAAACAAATGTCATTGGGTTCTGCTTATTTTGCAATTTTCTGAATGTACTCGGCACAAGTGCGGAAGTATGAGTTCTCAATACATGATCTTCATCAGTATAGCGCGTATATGTTGATGATCTGCCCGGATTTCCGGGAGAAAACAAAAGGTTATCAAAATTATCTTCGACACTAACTATAGGGTTTCCGCGTATAATTGTAATGTTAGGAAATCTATATTCTCGTAATTTTACAAGAATTTGGTTGTATATTTGACCAATTATATTTTTCTCTTTGTTATTAATTTCGTCATCTAGGGTAAGATCCACAACTGATAAAAGTCTGTTAACGGTTTCCGATGGGGAAACTTCAAACCTAAGCGTCATGGGTAAATCCGGATTTTCTCTCAGAACATTATGTCTTGCTTTTTCCAAATTTGTCATAAAACATTTTTAAATATAAAAAGATCCTGTAAAAAGTGTACCTAATGTTTCTATTGACAGGATACAGATTAGAGTCTATCATAGAATTAGCATTTAAAAAAGTCTTTATTTTGTTTGGTATCTTTACAGACAGATAATGTAAATGCGTAGTCTGTGAGAGACGAGATGGAGCGAAAATATATGAACCCGGAGGATAAATTAATGCCATCAGAATTCGCTGATCCAAAATCTGTCATATTTGTTACCCCACACAAACAAGACGATGTTCTTACCGACCGATACTGGCGCAAGAAAAATTTTTTCAAACGATTTTTTTCTTGGTTCTGCGTGGGTCAATCACATAACGTAGGTTGGAAATGGTAGTACTTATAGTACTTAAATATAAATAACCAATCTTACATGTTAATCCCCTGAACATATGCCTGCATATGTTCAGGGGATTTTAACAAAAAAAGAGACGGCTCTTTAACATATCACGAGAAAGGATAACTATGAAACATGATCCAGTATCAAATTTCTGGACAGTTGAAACTTTTGGTCAGGAATATACGTCTGATTCCGTGACGTCATTGTACAAAGAAGTGTTACCGTATGTACAGCAATTTCTCTGTGCAGACCATCCTTTTCGGGAAGGAAAAGTTTGCCCTTTTGTACATGCGGCATTAAAGAAGCGACGTATCTTTTTTACCGCAATTGCCGAGGACGCCACGATGCAGGATTGTACAAGACTGATTACAGAATGTGTTGAATTTTATATCTCTTCACGAAAAGATAATGACGATTTTGGAGCCATTATTATCCTGTTTCCTAAACAATTTGATATTGAGAAGTTGCTAGAACTACAATTCAATAATAAGGAGTACTGTGTTCAACACGCACTCATGTTAGGAGCTCTTTATCCGACAAGTCAAGCGCCGAGCTTACATAATGAGAATTGGTATCCCCTTCGGACACCAACGCCCGTATTGGTGATTAGAGACATTGTTCCAAATGATTTGGTATTCCTTGATTCTCACCGGTATAACCTCAGAAAAAGGCTCGTGTTCCTTGAAACTTTTATTGATATATTTCATAATAAAAAGGGTAAATTTACACAGAAAATGGTTCGCGAAGGAAATGAGCTCTGTATGATTTATAGAAAGAAACAATGTTTGTTTAATTTCATAAAATTAGTTACATTCATTTTAATATTTTTATTTATCGCCTTTTTCTTGTTATAAATATTCAAAAAGACAAAAACCACCCGATGAACTGGTGGTTTTCTTCTTATCTGTCATCCTTACTGATGGGGATTCGATAGGAAGACTCACAATATAGAAAACGGATAACGAAATTATGATAAACCAAGATAAATTAAATTACACCACGAAAAACTTAAAAGGGATGTGACCGACCTTGTGATTTTATAATCAGATGGAGGAATTCCATAATCCACCCACAGTCCCACTTTCCACTTTAGCCCAATTTTGCTATGCTTTTTAGCATGAAAAGGGAAAGGCTTCTTTCGGGTATAAAACCAACCGGGCGAATACATATTGGGAATTATTTTGGTGCGATTAAGCAACTCGTGGACCTTCAAAAACGCTACGAGACTTTTATCTTCATTGCGGATTACCATGCCCTCACCACCCTCCATGACCCGAGTGAACTAAGAAAAAATATTATTGACATCACTCTCGATTATCTGGCGGTCGGCATTGATCCAACACAGGCTACGATTTTTAAACAATCGAGTGTTTCTCAACACGCTGAGCTGGCATGGATTTTTAGTTGTATTACTACCATGCCGTATTTGATGCGGGCGCACGCATACAAAGACGCGAAAGAAAAAAATAAGGAGATTAATGTCGGCACGTTTACCTATCCCATTTTGATGGCCGCAGATATTCTGCTTTATAACGCGGACCATGTTCCCGTGGGAAGCGATCAGAAACAACATATCGAGATTGCACGAAATACCACGCTCGAGTTTAATCGAACATTTGGAGAAACATTCTCAGTTCCTGAGCCAGTTATTCTCGATAACGTAAAAACCGTGCCAGGGACTGACGGACGGAAAATGAGTAAGAGCTACCAAAACACGATTCCGCTTTTCGCTTCGCCAGAAGAAATAGAAAAAGGTGTTATGAGTATTCCTACTGACTCAAAAGGGAAAACTGAGCCTAAAGATCCTGAAACATGTACTATTTTCTCGCTCCACAAGCTATTCCTCCCACCCGAAACACTCGATGAACTCCGAAAGCGATACCAAGAAGGGGATATTGGATACCATGAATCAAAAGAAATGCTTATAGCGCACATTGAAAAATTTATTGCTCCGCTTCGAACGCGCCGAAGTGAGCTCGAAAAAGAAAAGAGGGCAGTAGAAGACATACTCAATAAAGGCGCTCAAAAAGCTCAAATACAAGCAGAAAAGACCATGTCTATTATCCGAAAAAAGATTGGGGTTACATTAGCTTAATATATTTCTATGGAACGAATACTACTCACTGATTTAGAAAATCACATTGAAAAGAAGGTGCTCATTATGGGCTCAATTAACATTCGACGGGACCACGGGAAACTCATCTTTTTTGAAATACGAGATCTCACGGGGAAACTCCAAGTCGTTATCCTTCCTTCACATCCAGAAGTACATCAGATAGCACAAACAATTCGCCCCGAGTGGAGCGTGCAAGTACTCGGGACCGTTCATGAGCGCCCGAGAGCGATGGTTAAAGAAGGTGAGCAGAATGGCACTCTCGAGCTTGAAGCAGAAGAAATCACCATCCTATCAAAAGCCCAGGAGTTGCCATTCGAGCGAGGCGCTGATGTCGGTATAGAAACATACCTCGACCATCTTCCATTTACCTTACGGGCTGAACGCCCTCGGGCTATTTTTAAAATTCAGGCTACGATCGTGCAAGCATTTCGTGAGTTTTTTAATCACAATCTCTTTACTGAAATACAAGCGCCAAAAATCATTGGGGAAGACGCAGAAGGTGGAGCACAGACTTTCAAAACAGAATATTTTGGCTATCAGGCGAGCCTCGCGCAAAGCCCGCAGTTCTATAAACAGATTATGGTCGGCGTGTATGAGCGAGTATTCGCGATTGGTAATGTCTACCGTGCTGAACTCCACAGTACCAGTAGGCATCTCAATGAGTACACCAGCCTCGACGCAGAGATGGGTTTTATCAGTGACTACACGGATATCACAAACATCAAAACCCAATTCTTACACCACCTCAATACCTATTTAGAAAAACACGTCGCGCGCGAACTCAAACTCCTTAACGCAACACTCCCCGATATTCCGAAGCAAATTCCTCAAATGAAACTGCGCGAAGCACAAGCATTGATCGAAAAAGAAACTGGGCAAAACATCAGCAATGAACCCGATCTCGAACCTCAGCATGAGCGCTGGATTGGCACCTACGCAAAAGAAAAATTAAATTCGGATTTTATCTTTATTACCCATTTCCCGTTGTCAAAACGGCCGATGTATACCTATGAAGATCCTCATGATCCTGGATACGCGGGAGGTTTTGATTTACTTTTCCGAGGGCTTGAAATCACTACTGGTGGGCAGCGGATCCATGATTATGAGCAACTACTCAGGTCGATGGAAAAGAAAAAACTTGATCCTCAGAAATTCTCATTCTACCTTCAGGCATTTAAATACGGCATGCCTCCACATGGAGGATTCGGCACTGGTTTGGAGCGCCTCACGGCGCGCTTACTCGGAATCGAAAACGTAAAAGAGGCGTCTCTTTTTCCACGTGATATACATCGTATTGACACCTTACTTCATTCGTAATTATGCAAACGTACACCGTAAAAACATCCGTCTTCGAAGGGCCACTTGAGCTCCTCTTAAACTTGATCGAGAAACGGCGTTTGCTCATTAATGATGTTTCCCTTGCCCAAGTGACGGATGATTTTATTACCTATATCGAAACACACAATGATTTTCCTACTGCGGATACTGCGCAGTTTATTCTTATTGCTTCAACGCTCCTCCTCATTAAATCAAAATCACTGCTTCCCACGCTCTCTCTTACGGAAGAAGAGCAAACTGACATTAAAGATCTCGAGCAACGCCTTGCGATCTATCAGTGCATCAGGGATGTCTCTCGAGAGATTAAATCAAAATTTGGAACCTCAGTACTATTCCCACGGCAGAGAATTCTCTCTCAGCAAGACATATACTTCACTCCAGGAAATGATATTACTCAAGAGACCCTTGAAGGGGCAATAAAGATGCTTCTTTCTCGTATCCCTAAAAAGGAAACCCTCCCAAAGACAGTGGTAGAGAAAGTAATCAGTCTTGAGGAAATGATTACTCGATTGGGAGAAAAAATGCAACAACAGATGCAACTCACGTTTCGAGATTTTTCGAAATCACACCACGAATCCGACAAAAAGACCGTGATCGTAAGCTTCCTCGCAATGCTTGAATTGGTCAAAAGAGGAATAATTCTCGTTACCCAACATCGAGATTTTGATGATATCCACATTGAAAGCAAGGAGGTTCAAACTCCGCGTTATTAAAAGACATGCATACGCTCATTGCAAAAATTGAAGGGGTATTGTTTTGGAAGGGGGAACCAATGAAGATCTCCGAGCTTGCAGAAATTCTCTCGAGCAATACTAGTGAAATAAAAGAAGCTCTTGAAACACTGCGTAAAGAACTTCAGGAGCGGGGAATACGGCTTATCGAGAACAACGAATCTGTTTCGCTTGCCACAGCACCCCTTGTTTCTGGTATTATAGAGAAGCTTACTAAAGAAGAACTGGAAAAAGATATTGGCCGTGCTGGGCTCGAAACACTTTCAATTATTCTCTACCAGGGCCCTGTTACCCGATCGCAAATCGATTATATCCGCGGAGTCAACTCATCGTTTATTCTTCGCAATCTTTTGATTCGAGGTTTAATTGAGAAAATTAACAATCCACATGACCAACGAGGTTTTCTTTATCAGGCAACCATTGAACTGCTTTCATTCTTGGGCGTAGAGTCAAGAGAAGCGCTCCCTCAGTTTGAAAATATCAAAAATGAGATCGAGCGCATTCAACACCAAGAAGAGGAGGGTCAAGAAGCACCACGATAAACAATATATGACCACAGAAACACAACGACAATTTTTTGCGATCTCACTCCTCATGGGGGCAATCATTACGCTCTCTTTCATTCCCGCATTTACTCCAAACACCAAACCAGTAGGTCAGGCACAAAAACCAGACGCGGGAAATGAAAAACCGCAACTTGCAAACCCCTTTGAATCCCTTGAGCTTATGGCTAACGCTTCCTATGTCTACGACGTGAGAGAGCAGAAGGTTCTTTACGCGCATAATGCAGAACTGCAAGTCCCACTCGCATCCATAACCAAAGCAATGACCGCGCTGGTGGCTGCTGAAAAAATTCCGCTCTACAACACCATCACGATATCAGCCGACGACCTACGCGCGGAGGGAGACACAGGGCTTTATATGCACGAAGAATGGGATGTAAAAGATTTGCTTGATTATACGCTTGTTACTTCCTCAAACGACGGCGCGTCGGCGATCGCGTCCGTGGGTAGCGCGTTTATCACCAAGAAACCGGAAAACAGGACTACCGCCACTTCGAGCACCATTCACTTTATCGATGCAATGAATACGGTTGCAAAAGAACTTGGTTTAACGCAAACCTACTTCATCAATGAATCGGGGCTTGATGTTACGGATACGCTCTCTGGCGCCTATGGATCTGCTCGAGATGTAGGAATGCTATTCTCCTATATTTTAGAACATTATCCCTACATTCTCGATGCGACCCGCTATCAAAACCTCACGATCACCTCATTAAGTGAACTCTCCCATGAATTGACGAATACGAATGAATCGGTAAACCAGATTCCTGGGCTCTTGGGTTCAAAAACCGGTTTTACCGCGCTTGCGGGAGGAAATCTCGCGGTTATATTTGACGCGGGTATTGGACACCCCATCGTGGTAGTGGCACTTGGCTCAACGTATGAAGACCGCTTTAAAGATGTGGAGAAACTGGTATGGGCTGCCCTTGAGTATCTTGCGTACGAGGATCAAATTCTTGAGAGAGATAACACACTATGATGATCATTGATGTAGTTAAGGTATTTTTTCCTTTAACCATTTCGTTTACCATTGGTGTTGCGATTACCCCTATCATTACGCACTATCTCTACGCCCACAAAATGTGGAAAAAGAAAGCGCGTACACAGGCACTCGGCGGAGGAGAGACTCCGCTTTTCAATAAACTCCATAAAGATAAAGAGGTAAATACCCCTCGTATGGGCGGAATCGTTATTTGGGGAAGTGTGATATTGACGATTGCTTGTATTTGGATTATTTCATTTTTCTTTCCGGGAGAAATTACAAGCAAGCTCGATTTCCTGAGTCGAAACCAAACCTGGCTTCCGCTCTTTACCCTTATCAGCGCCTCAATACTGGGGCTTATCGATGACTTCCTTACCGTTGGCGGTAAAGGCGGATACATCGCGGGAGGAATTCCATTAAGCATTAGGATTCTCGTTGTTGGAATCATTGGTCTTATTGGTGCATGGTGGTTCTTTGATAAGCTTGAGGTGGCATCAATCATCATTCCTTTTTCAGGCCCACTCGCGCTTGGTTGGTTATTTATACCTACTTTTGTATTGATTATGATTGCGGTATTTTCGGGAGGAGTGATTGATGGCATTGACGGCCTTGCAGGAGGGGTCATGGCGATTATTTTTTCAGCCTATGGGGTAATCTCTTTCTTTCAGAACCAAATTGACCTTGCGGCATTCTGCGCGGTAGTGGTAGGAGGAATACTCGCATTCCTCTGGTTTAATATTCCACCGGCACGATTCTATATGTCAGAGACCGGCGTGCTTGGCCTCACCACAAGCCTTACCGTAGTCGCATTCCTTACTGAACAGGTGGCGGTGTTGCCGATTATTGCGTTCCCGCTTTTTGCAGTTTCATTTTCAGTCATTTTGCAAATTGCTTCAAAGAAATTCCTTGGAAGGAAGCTGTTTCTCATCGCCCCAATCCATCACCACTTTGAAGCCTTAGGATGGCCGGGTTATAAAGTTACCATGCGATTTTGGATTCTTACGGTTATTTTCGCTATGGTTGGACTCATTATCGCGCTTATTGGATAAGAAGACATGCGAAGAAAAAGTACGGTTGACAAACCATTCCTGATTTGCATTATCACGATTCTTTTTGCTGGATTCTTAATTTTTATTTCAGCATCTATGGGACTCCATGCCCGTGATGGAGCATCCTTTTCATCAATTCTTCTTCGACAGACTTTCATTGGCCTTATACTTGGGGCCATTGCGCTCATTATCACTTCCAACATACCCTATCGATTTTGGCGAAAGCACGCATTTTACATTTTTCTAGGCGCGCTCATGCTTACCGGACTCGTATTCATACCCGGGATTGGTATCGAACATAATGGGGCACAGCGGTGGGTTGGAATATTCGGATTTACCTTTCAGCCAGCCGAGTTTCTCAAATTTGGATTTGTGATTTATCTTGCGGCATGGCTTTCAGGTATACGAGAAAAGATTCAAAAGATGTCTTTTGGATTACTCCCTATCGTGATTCTCTTGGCCATAGTAGGGGGAATGCTCGCGCTCCAACCAGATGTGGGAACTCTCTTAATCATATCGTTTGCCGCGCTCGGAATGTTTTTAACTGCCGGAGCTCGCATGCGAGATATAGCAATCATCCTCCTCATCGGAATCATCGCGAGTGGCGTTCTTCTTATCTCAAAACCTTATATTCTCGATCGTTTCTCGACCTTCCTTAATCCTGAAGCAGATCCACACGGCTCAGGGTATCAAATTCAGCAGTCGCTTATTGCGATCGGTTCTGGAGGTTTGTGGGGTAGGGGATTTGGACAAGGAGTTCAAAAGTTTAACTTTCTTCCCGAACCAGTCGGAGATTCCATTTTCGCGGTAGCCGCAGAAGAATTCGGATTTATCGGTTCGTTGGTGATTATCGGGCTCTTTGTACTCATCGGCTTACGTGGGCTCTCTATTGCAAGCAGGGCTCCAGATATGTTTGGTGGACTCATGGTTGTAGGGATTGCTATACTGATAGTGTCACAATCGTTTATTAACATCGCTTCAATGCTTGGCATTTTTCCACTTACCGGCATGCCGCTTCTCTTTGTAAGCCAAGGAGGAACCGCGCTACTTACCACACTCGCGGGAGCAGGGATCATACTTAACGTTTCAAAATCTCAAAGAAGTAAACCACTTGGATCATTATGAAAATTGTACTCACCGGAGGAGGATCAGGAGGGCATTTCTATCCCTTAATTGCGGTCGCTGAAGCAATACGAGAAGAGGCTCGATCAGCACAACTTATTGAACCAGAACTTTATTTTTTAAGCCCTTCTCCATATCAGCAAAAACTTTTATTTACAAACCGTATCAGCTTTATAAAAATCCCAGCTGGAAAAATACGGCGTTATTTTTCATTTAAAAATATCACCGATATCGCGCATACACTTCTCGGAATTATAAAAGCGCTTGTGATACTTTTTAAAATCTATCCGGATGTCGTGTTTGGAAAAGGAGGGTATGGGAGTTTCCCAACTATCTTTGCGGCGCGCCTCTTGCGCATCCCTGTGGTTATTCATGAATCTGATGCATTTCCAGGAAGGATGAATAAGTGGGCGGGTAAATTCGCGCAACGTATTGCAATTTCTTTTGCTGATACGGCTCAATTCTTTCCTCGAGACAAGGTTGCCCTTACCGGCATACCACTTCGGCGAGAAATCAGAAAACCGAATCGCGCTCCCACAGAACCAAAGCAAACCATTTTGATACTTGGAGGGTCCCAAGGTTCTGAAACAATAAACAATACTGTGGTGGAAGCATTACCACTCTTAATCCAAAATTACCGTATCATTCACCAAACTGGAAAATTAAACTATGAGAAAACACTACAGAACGCTTCTTTCTTTTTAGAATCAAGTGAATCAGAGAAGGATTCCTATCACCCAACCCCATACCTTTCGACTGAAGAGATGAGTGACGCGGGCGCAGAAGCATCCTTAGTAATCTCTCGGGCAGGCGCTACCACACTTGCCGAAATCTCTTCATGGAATAAACCTGCTATCATTATTCCTATTACTGATTCAAACGGAGACCACCAAAGAAAAAACGCTTTTATTTATGCTGAATATACTGGCGCATCGGTGATTGAAGAGAAAAACCTCTCGTCACATATTTTATCTGCTGGAGTTGACCGGATTTTAAAAAATCCAGAAAAATACCACGCCCTCACTCAAACTGCGGGCAAATTCTATCACCCTGATGCGGGAGGAATTATTGCTCAAGAGCTTCTCCATATCGCGCTTTCACACAATACATAAGCGCTCGACAGGATCTACGGGCGTATTATAACCATGCTATAATGTAGGGCGTATGGAAAAAGTGCCAAATCAGACACCACGTGTTCGCTTTGCCCCAAGCCCAACCGGAAACCTTCATGTGGGAGGAGCTCGAACGGCACTTTTTAACTTCCTGTTTGCACAGAAGCATCGAGGTGCATTTATTCTACGCCTCGAGGATACCGACCGAATTCGATCAAAGAAAGAGTTTGCAGAGGATATACACGAACAACTCAATTGGCTCGGTATACCTCCTGACGAAACCTATACTCAATCAGAGAGAGGTGAAATCTATGAGAAGTATATTGGATCACTGCTCGAGCACAATCGTGCGTACCTCTCAAAAGAACCCGCAAAAAACGGGGAAGGGAAGATTGAGGTCGTTCGTTTTAGAAACCCCAATAAAGAAATCTCTTTTCACGATCTTATTCGAGGAGATATTACGTTTGACACCACGGAGCTCGGAGATTTTGTGATTGCAAGAAACAAACGAGAACCACTTTACCATCTCGCCGTGGTCATTGATGATTTTGAAATGGGGATCACCCATATTATTCGAGGTGATGACGGAATTTCAAACACTCCACGCCAAATTTTAATCCAGGAGGCACTCGAAGCACCCAGACCACTATATGCCCATATCCCTCTTATTCTCGGTACGGATCGAGCAAAACTCTCAAAACGATTCAGTGCAAGCTCAATCAATACGCTACGAGGAAGGGGGTATATCCCACAAGCAGTGATTAACTATCTAGCGCTCTTAGGATGGAACCCGGGGACCGAGCAGGAGGTATTTTCTATGGAGGCGCTCATTGATCAATTTGATCTTGAGCATGTCCAAAAGAGTGGCGCGATTTTCGACATAGAGAAACTCAACTGGTTAAACCGCAAACACCTCATGTCGTTAAGCATGGAAGAGTGCCTCGGGTATCTCAAAGAGTTTCTTCCTGAAAGTATTCCAGCGCTTCCTTCTTTTTCATTAGAGAAAATGTGCGACATACTACCATCTTTAGTGGAGAGAGACGTTGCTACGCTCCAGGAACTTAGTAAGGCAATTCAGGATGGGGAATACCATTATTTCTTTGCACCTCCTCATGTTGAAAAACACATGCTCCTCCAGGAAGGAAAGCTTGATCAACAAGAGACAATTACCCATCTTAAAAAAGCAACTCACATACTCCAAGCCATCCCTGAAAAAAAATTCACCCAAGAATCAGTAAAAGAAGCGCTCTGGGAGTACGCAACTGAGGTAGGGCGAGGAAAGGTTCTCTGGCCTCTCCGCGTCGCACTCTCAGGAAAAAAATATTCACCTGATCCGTTCCTTCTTGCGTCAACACTTGAAAAAAGGGAAGTGCTCAACCGAGTTAGCGCGGGGTTAGCGCTCTTAGAGAAAGAATCATGATACACACTTATGCGTACTCGTACTCGATATTATCTTCTACTCCCTCTTCTCATTATTTCGATCCTTTCAGTAGTGCACATACCGCTGAGTAATACTCCTGTTAACGCGCAGGCTATTGATGATCTAAAACTAAAAATCCAAGAAAGGGGAGCACTTATTGAGCAACTTGAAAAAGAAATTGAAGCACAAAAATCAGCAATTAGAAAAGTCGAGCAGGAGGCAGACGGGTTAAACCAGGCAGTGCAAGAACTTGACCTGTCCCACAAACGGCTCCAAACAAGCATCGAGCTTACGCAAGAGAAAATTGCATCCGCATCATATTCGATCGAAAAACTTGGGCTTGAAATTGAGCTTAAAGAGAGGGAAATTACGGAGAGTGAAAATTCGCTCCGAAGCTCAATCCAAAAAATCAACGAAACAGGGAATCGATCAATCGTTGAAATCTTATTTTCCCAAAAGAGGCTCTCGCACTTTTTAAATGAAGTCGAGACGCTCCGCCAATTCCAAGAAGAGGTCCAAAACAATCTCTTGTCGCTAAGTATCCTAAAAAAAGAGCTTGATATCCAACGTCAATCAAAAGAGTCGACTCGTCTCGAGCTAACAAGCCATCGGGAAGCAGTGATTGATCAGAGAGAAGCGGTAGAATACAGTGTTCGGGAAAAAGAAGCACTCTTAACTCAGACCAAAAATAAAGAGTCTGAGTATCGCCGTATTCTTGAAGAAAAAATTGCGCGTAAAGAGGCCGCGGAGCTTGAATTATTTCAGTTTGAATCGCAATTAAAGTTCGAACTTGACCCAAGCAAGTTCCCCACGGGAAGACCAGGAATCCTCGCGTGGCCTCTTACCGACATCTTTATTACCCAGATGTTTGGGCGCACGGCAGACGCAAAGCGCCTCTATGTATCAGGTACCCACAATGGAGTAGATTTTCGCGCAAGTATCGGAACTCCCGTACATAGCGCGCTCTCTGGAGTGGTAGAAGGAGTTGGAAATACCGACACGCAGCGCGGATGCTATTCCTATGGTAAATGGATTCTTATCCGGCACCATAACGGACTCTCAACTCTTTACGCGCACCTCTCGGTGATTAGTGTCAAACAAGGAGACGAAGTAACCATTGGAGACATCATTGGTTACAGTGGCGCGACTGGATACTCTACTGGCCCGCACCTTCATTTCAGCGTCTATGCCTCACAAGCAGTAACCGTTGAACAGTACACCCAAAGCAGGTCATGCAAGGAGGTCTCCATACCTATCGCCTCACAGAATGCCTATCTTGATCCACTCGAGTACTTGCCAGCAATCAATCAATAAATAGTATGCGCGTACGAAAGACTCATACTCGTGGATTGATGAAGACAGCCATACTTATAAGTATCGGCATCATTATTTTATTTAGTTTAAATATAGAGAGAGAAATAATAAAAAAATTTTTCGAAGATGCGATAATGCCAGGGATTGCAGAAATAAAAAATTATTTTTCTATAGTCACCACATGGGGAGGTATGTTCTTAGAACGTATACTTAATCTTTTTAGTTAAGGAAAAACTCTAGCTCATAAATTTTTACACTATAGAAGAGAAGTGGGGGTGGAAGAGAATATACACCTTTTTCAATATTGTATATGTCGGAAAAGATATATTGTACGACATGTATATAAAGTTATCCACAGGTGCCACCAAACAACTCGAAGCAACATTATCTACTTCCCTGTCAAGAATCTGCGACTTACTCTCAAGGAACTACTTGTTATCCAAAAAAAATAAAGATTCTGAATTTATTTACTATATGAGATGGACTATACCTCTCCCCTTTTCTTAATGTCTGAAGGGAACCTTTGTTAAATTCAGCGGTACCGCTAGATCCCCCTCTTCTCTCTCCCAACACAAAAGCCCCGATGAGGGGCTTTTGATTTAGTAGTAATTGTTTACGATTCTTGACTCCAACACTTTGCTGATGCATTCCACGGCTTAAGTCCTGATTGGCTATATAAGAGACGAGCAAACTCAAGGTTGTCTTCAAAGCTATGAAGATCGTATCCAAGGTTCTTAGCGCTCTCTCCGTGATACCGTTCATTAATCTGCATGACACCGATGTCATCACGGTCCACGATTCCACGAAGCACCTTTCCATCCTCATCAAAGTGGCGGAAAGAAGACTCACAGAATGCAACTCGTGACATGATAGGGATATCTTCAAAATATGCATGGATATCTTCTTTAAGATTTCCATTATAAGAAGTACGCTGTTCTGCTACTACTGCAACTGCCGGAAGAGCAGAAACAGATGTATCATGTTCGGTAACAGGGACTGAAGGAAGTGTGGAATTCAACAACACAAAGAGTGAAGCAAGTGTAGTGAATATCATATTTTAAGGAACCGACTACGGATCCAAACAAAAAACCAGAGACGGCTCTGGTATGCTTATATTATATCACCTCGTAACAGATTGTCAATAGGTATTTTTCTAAACTCCTTTATTGACTTGATGTCAAATATAAGGCTTTATAAAAGCTCCTCTTGAGCTTCTGGCTTACCATAGAGCTGATAGGTGGTAATGGAGCGCAAGGCTTTTTCGGAGTCCCCCTTCCCTATTCGAACCCGTTTTCTTACCCCGCACCGTTCACACTCATGGACAATTTTTCGAGCTCTACCTTCCCCTTCAAGCATAATTGGATGCATCAACCCTTGGCACGTATGCGCACGATCCCCGGGATCATGGTCAACATGGCGACTCACCAAACAGGCAACACAATGATTGGTGTATCCATCACCCCTATTCTGTGTACCACAAACACTACAGGTAAAATTTTCCTTCTTTCTGATAAAAGTCATACTAAATATCGGTATCGGGGTGCCGAGAATCGAACTCGGGCTTTACCCACCCCATGGGCATGTACTACCACTATACGACACCCCGTGTCGTTATTTACTCTACTATGAAGACGTGCTATAGTACAGTCTCAAAAATATGAGCTTTTTTGAAGAACTAAAAGAAAGTGAGGCTGATTCCGAGAAGCTAGTAAGCACCGCGTCCCAAGAAGCGGCAGGAATTATTGAGCACGCGGAAGAAAAAGCTCAGGAAATACTCTCAATGGGTAACCAACGACTTGAGGAAGAGCGCCGAGAAACGATCGCTCAGCAGAAAGAGGTGCTTAAAAAGCTCTATCGAGAAACCTTAATCGAAGGAAAAAAAGAACAGGAAGCGCTTGAACGAAAGGCCCGAGCACGTATCCCTCACGCGGTTACTCAAATACTCAAAGAAATATAATGATATGGCGGTACTCTCGATGCAGAAAATTCGCCTCTTTGTAGACCGCACTATCGCACACCGTTTACTCGAGGAAGTCCAAAAATTAGAAACCGTGGAATTCACTGAAGTCCCCTTTGAAAAAGTCTCGACTGAAGAATCTCACGCGACCAGCTTTGAATTTAACCGTCTCAGTAGCAGACTTGATGCCCTCGTAATTTTTCTGTCGAAATTTAAACCTTCAACACAAAACCTCAGAACAATCCTTGAGGGAGAGAATCCTTTTGTAAATGAATCGTCACTAGAATCAATTCCGCGCACATTTGATTATCGGAAAAAAATTGAATATCTTGAAAACCTCGAAACCTCCCTTAATCAGCTCAGAACAAAGTATAAAGAACTTACGGACGAGCGAGCTCTTCTTCTGCCCTGGAAATCCCTTCCCCTCTCCTTACATACCAGTCTCGAATCAAAATACACCAAAACAATCCTCCTTTCGATTCCAGAGGAAGTACTAGGAGAGCTTGATGTATTGCTTGATGAAAAAGGGGTAACCTATCATATTGAGGAATACCCGGAGAAGAAATACGTGCTCACCTTCCTGAACGAAGATGAAGCATCAACACAAAAAGTATTACACTCACTCTCTCTCGAGGCCCTCACACTCCCCCGACGCCGAGGTACGCCCGCAGAAGAAATTGAGAGGATCGATCGTGCCCAAAAACATATCGAGGAAGAAGAAAGAGAAACTATTAAAAAAATCGAGGCGGAGCTTGTACATCTTCCAGAACTTAAAACCATGGCCGATATCACCCACTGGAAAAAGGAGCGCCATACCCTACTCACCAATTCAGGAAATGTCTTCAATAATATCTCTATCCTTGAGGGCTGGTGTCCAAAACGAAACCTTAAGGCGCTTGAGCAAAGCGTTACCCACTGTTCGCGTTTTTCGGCAATTGAACCTATTGATCCCGAACCAGGAGAGACCCCACCGGTTGAAATCAGAAACCACCCCACAATTTCACCATTTGAATCAGTAACCCGACTCTATGGGCTTCCGGGGAAAGACGATCTTGATCCGACCATATTTTTGTCAGTCTTTTTCTTTGTATTTTTTGGCCTTTCTCTTACCGACGTTGGATATGGCATCCTACTCACGCTTATCACCGGATCACTCCTCCTTTTTTATCGCGTAAAGAAAGGTACTCGTCTATTAATCCAATTGCTGTTCTTAGGCGGAATTGCGGCAGTCGCAATGGGAGCACTCTTTGGAGGATATCTTGGAGTTGATCTTGAAAGCCTTCCTCAAGCACTTCAAGGACTTCAAGTTTTTAATCCTGTTGAAAATCCCCTTCCGGTACTCTATCTCTCGCTCATCCTTGGAGTATTACAGATCATGTTTGGCCTTACTTTAAAAATTGTTCGGGAAATTAAAAACAAGAATACTTTTAATGGAATTCTCGATCAACTACCTTGGCTTCTTCTCTTCGTATCCTTTATTTGGTTCATTTTAGAGAAACTCGCACTGATTCCCCAAACAAACGGTCTTGCTACTGGTGGAATCCTCTTTTCGGCATTATTTATCGTGCTTTCTCAAGGTCGTCATGAAAAAGGGATTATCAAAAAGGCATCAAAAGGAGTGTTGAGCCTCTATGACATTGTCGGTTATTTTTCCGACATACTCTCCTACTCTCGTATTCTTGCGCTTGGTCTTGCGACGTCCGCACTTGCCTTTGCGGTCAATCTGATCGCCTTTCTCCTTAAAGACATGATCCCTGTTGTTGGTGGCGTGCTTATGGTGGTAGTGTTAATCGTGGGGCATCTCTTTAATTTAGCAATTAATATTCTGGGGGCATTTATTCATAGCGCACGCTTGCAATTTGTCGAATTCTTCGGTAAATTTATTACCGGTTCAGGAAGGACGTTCAATCCTTTTACGCGAAAAACACGCTTCATTGAGCTTATTAAATAACTAGCGTTTATCATTACTAACTTTTTTATCTTATGGAAATTACCCTTGGTCTCGCACTTGTATTCGCAGGAGCCGCGCTTGCTTCCGTACTTGGATTTATTGGATCCGCAATTGGCATGGGCTTTGCTGGTGAGGCTGCCACTGCCGCAGTAGGTGAAAAACCCGAGCTATTTGGAAAAGCACTTCTCTTGCAAGCACTCCCCGGATCGCAGGGTATCTATGGTCTCGTAGGAGCTTTTCTTATCCTTAACTTTGCAGGACTCCTTGGAGGAGGAGAAGAAGCGGTTCTCATTAGTACCTGGGAAGGACTCCAATTTCTAATGGTTGGTATCCCTATCGGCTTTGCTGGTTTGGTGTCTGGAATCTTCCAAGGAAGAGTTTCAGCAGGTGGAATTGCCACTATTGCAAAAGATGAGTCACTCACCGCACGAGCGATGATCTTTGCCGCAATGGTTGAAACATGGGCAATTTTCGGTTTCCTCATTAGCTTCATTCTCCTTACGCTAATCGGGGCGTAATAACGCCTATGCCGATTAACGAACTCAAAGAAAAAATTATAAAAGACGCTCAGGATAAACGTGAGCATCTTATCCGTGACGCGCTTAAAAAATCCTCTCATATTGAACAAAAAGCGATCGCGTCTCTTCATGAGAAAGCACGGCTCACCCGAGAGCGAACTACCCGCGACCTTGAGGAAAACAAGCGCAAAGTTTCAACCACGGCTAAACAAGAAGTTCGTCTTAAAATTGAATCTCTGAAACAATCCTTGCTTGAAGAAGTGTTTAGCCAGGTAAAACAAGAACTTATCTCTCTTTCAAGTGAATCGTATGAATTGCTCTTAGCGCAACTCTTAACAAAAATCCCAAAAGAAAAAACCTCTGTTAGTATCGAGATTGAAGTCCCCCATAAACGAAAAGAGGAATCGCTACGCGCCCTCAAGAAAGCAGGAATCAACTACGATCGAATTATTGAAACAGACATACCCTTTGGTCTTCGCATGATAAGTGAGACCTTTGAATATGATCTCACAATCGAAACCATTCTTTCCGATTTAGCACGAAGAAATAAAAAAATGGTTGCGGATATTCTTTTTTCTTAAGTTATGTTGAGTTATTTCTACGCAGGAACCCGTGCCAAAGCACGCACCAATACACTACTTTCAACAGTTGGGCTCGAACGATTACTTGGCGCGCGCGACACCGAAGAACAATACCGAGCACTACATGATACTTTTCTTGCTCCATACCTCTCGCGAGAAGAAAGTGCGCACCATGCAAGCGCAGTAGAAGCAAGTGTTGATGAAGCAAAAAAATTTCTCACCGCTATTGCCCCAGAACCAGAAATGCTTGAAATTCTTTGGGCAAAATACGATTTTCTTAATCTGCAGATGATAGTAAAAGACAGACGAAACACGCACCCAGAAAACAGCGCGTTTGGAGAACGCCTCTACCGTACCGGCACCATTGAACCCGGAACACTCATTGCGGTTATTGAGAATGATACCCTTACTCGCCTGCCCTCTCACCTCAAACGCGCGTGTGATGCCATGCAACAAGCAAAAACACCGCTTGATATCTCACTTGGCGCTCAAGCTCATTATTTTTCCTATCTCACCAAACAGGTAAAAAAATCATCATCACCCTTTCTTAAACGATATCAAGCATTTCTTATTGACGGTTTCAACTTAAAGAACGCCCTCCGCCTACTTATACTCGGCAATAACCGTCCCACACAAGACTTCTTTGTTAGCGGAGGGAGTATCCCCAAGCGGCTACTTGAAACCGAGGAGTCAATTCTTGAAGCCTTTACGAGAATGGGAAATATTTCACTCTGGAATAAAGCGGTTGAAGAATATCGCTCTACGAAAAACATGATTCCTATTGAGCGTTCATTTGAGGACGCACTAATGGAGTTTCTACGAAAAGAGAGTTTCCGTACTTTTTCAATTGCTCCGCTTTTTTTATACTTCCACGTAATAAAGAATAACGCACAAACAATTCGAGGAATTCTTGACGCGAAGAGTGCGGGTATGGAAGAAGCTGAGCTACGATTAATCCTTCGAACCTTATATGTATAATATTGCCGTTATCGGACCGGAGAATACGATAGGAATTTTTCGCGCAATCGGTGCGCAAATTTTCGAAGCGCATACTACCGCTGAAGCGGTATCCCAGATCGATCATATCCGCCAGCAAAAAACCTCAAACAGCAGGAATGCGGTTGCGCTCATTGTTGTACTTGAAGAGCTGCTTGAATCGCTCCACCTTGAAGAAATCAACCACCTCTACCAAGGAAATCCAGTGCTCATTGCGATTCCAGGACCTCAAGGATCAGGTAATGCGAGCATTCGGCGCCTTCGATCACTCGCTGAAAAAGCGGTGGGCTCAGATATTCTAGGATAACCTTACTCTTAGTTGAAAATTCACCGTTAATACGTATAATACCCTCGTAATCAAAAATTCACTGTTTACTTATTTATGTCTCCCCATACCCCAACACCATCACAAGGAACCATCACCCGCGTTAGCGGTCCGGTAGTACAAGTCCGCGGACTCACTGCCCCCCGAATGTACGAGGTGGTAAAAGTCTCGAATATGGGACTCATGGGTGAAATCATTGAAATTAAAAAAGGTATTGTCTCTGTTCAGGTATATGAAGAAACAGGAGGTATTGGCCCAGGGGAGCCTGTCTTTGGCACTGGAGGAGTTATGTCAGTAGAACTCGGTCCTGGCCTTCTTGAGGCAATTTACGACGGCATTCAGCGACCCCTTCAAGCCATTGAAGAAGAGTCACAATCCCATTTCATTGCGCGAGGAATTGAGACCCCAGGCTTATCACGCGTAAAAAAATGGGAATTTACCCCTACCCGTAAACAAGGTGAGGCTGTAACCGAAGGTGATATTCTTGGGACCGTCCCTGAGACTACCCTCATTACCCACAAGATTATGGTTCCACCGGGAATTTCAGGAACCATTGAAAAGATCGATGCCGGATCGTTCACGGTTACCGATACGGTTGCGGTAATTAAAACCGAGAATCAGGTGATTCCTGTTACCATGCTTCAACGTTGGCCAATTAGAACACCCCGACCAAAGAAAGAAAAAATATTCCCTGCCGAACCATTAATTACCGGCACACGATCAATTGATATGTTCTTCCCGATTGCAAAAGGAGGTGCCGGTTGTATTCCTGGACCATTCGGATCAGGAAAAACAGTAACACAGCAGTCCTTAGCAAAATATTCAGACGCCCAGGTAATCGTCTATATTGGTTGTGGAGAGCGCGGTAACGAAATGACTGAGGTGTTAAAAGAATTTCCTCACCTTATTGATCCAAACTCAGGAGAGGCATTAATGAAACGCACTATTCTCATTGCGAATACATCGAATATGCCCGTAGCCGCTCGAGAAGCGTCGGTGTACACAGGTATTACTATTGCGGAATATTACCGGGATATGGGTTATTCAGTAGCACTCATGGCAGACTCCACCTCACGATGGGCAGAAGCAATGCGAGAAATTTCAGGACGTATGGAAGAAATGCCTGGTGAAGAAGGATACCCTCCCTACCTTGCTTCTCGTACCGCTGAATTCTATGAACGCGCGGGTTCAGTACGAACTCTTGGGACTGATGATCGACTCGGAGCACTTACCGTAATCGGAGCGGTATCACCACCTGGAGGCGATCTCTCCGAACCAGTCTCTCAATCAACACTCCGTGTTACGAAATGTTTTTGGGGTCTCGATGCGCTCCTTGCATATCGAAAACACTTCCCTTCCATTAACTGGCTTACGTCGTATTCATTGTATGTTCCAAATATTGAAGACTACTGGAAAAAAAATGTAGCTCCCGACTTCCCTGTCATCAGAAAAGAGGCGATGGAACTCTTGCAACGGGAAGCAAAACTGCTTGAGATCGTTAAACTGGTCGGAATGGAATCACTCTCTCATGAGGAGAAACTCACCTTAGAAATTGCGCGCGCGCTTCGAGAAGACTTCTTGTTTCAAAACGCGTTTGACCCCGATGACGCCTTCACTCCATTGATAAAACAGTACTACATCATTAAAGCAATCATGACTATCTTCAAAGAAGGAAGCGTTGCGGCACAACAAGAGAAATTTGATTTTAATAATTTTGCTTCCCTTTCAGTCATAAAAGAGATTCCTACGCTAAAGACTTTCCCTGTTGAGTCGCTTGATCATTTCAAATCTTTTATTGAGCGAGCAGTAACCGATATTCGCGCGTTAGTAACGAATTAATATGGTACACAAAGAATACAAAACAGCAGAAGCTATTTCAGGCCCCTTGCTTATCGTCGAAGGGATACGTGGTGTGACGTATGATGAATTGGTGGAAGTTCGTATCCCCGGAGAAAAGAAGATTCGTCTCGGAAAAGTACTTGATGCAATGGAAACTCGGGCGGTAGTCCAAATGTTTGAACCTACCGCGGGAATGAGTGCTGATGGAGCTAAGGTGTCTTTCCGAGGGGAAACAGCGACGCTTGGAGTATCAACGAGCATGCTTGGACGAGTATTTTCTGGAGGAGGTGACATCAATGATGGAGGACCCGCAATCATCCCAGACACACATCTTGAAATCAACGGCGCGGCAATTAACCCATTTAGCAGAGAATACCCGAATGACTTTATTCAAACAGGCATTTCATCAATCGATGTTTTAAATACGCTCGTGCGAGGCCAAAAACTCCCTATCTTTTCAGGAGCAGGGCTACCTCACGCACGCCTTGCCGCACAAATTGCCCGACAGGCAAAAGTACGTAGTGGAGAAAATTTTGCAATCGTATTTGGTACCATGGGTGTTTCTTTTGATGAAGCCGCGTACTTCAAAAAAGCATTCGAGCAAACAGGTGCGCTTGATCGAGCAGTCCTCTTTCTCAATACCGCGGCTGACCCGGTAGTAGAGCGCATCATGACTCCACGCCTCGCGCTTACCACCGCAGAATACCTTGCTTTTGAAAAAGGTATGCATGTGTTGGTTATTCTCACTGACATGACAAACTACTGCGAAGCGCTACGGGAAATATCAGGGGCTCGAAAGGAAGTTCCCGGGCGACGAGGCTATCCAGGATATATGTACACCGACCTTTCCACACTCTACGAACGCGCTGGCCGAGTAAAAAATAAAGACGGGAGTATTACCCAAATTCCAATACTCTCAATGCCTGATGACGATAAAACCCATCCTGTTCCTGACCTCACCGGGTATATCACCGAAGGACAATTTATTATCTCAAGAGAATTAAACACGCAAGGACTCTTTCCTCCAGTGGATGTACAAGGTTCCCTTTCTCGGCTTTGGTCGGCGGGAGTTGGAGAAGGAAAAACACGTGAAGATCACGCGCAGGTAAAAGATCAGCTTTTTGCGTCATACGCGTCAGGAAAAGAGGCACGAGAGCTTGCCGTAGTGCTTGGTGAAGCATCGCTCTCCCAAAACGAACGCCTACACCTTGAATTTGCAAATCGTTTTGAAAAAGAATTCATTCATCAAGGAGAATTCGAAGAAAGGACTATTGAAGCATCACTTAACCTTGGATGGAAACTTCTTTCGATGCTTCCAAGAGAATCTCTCAAGCGTATCAAGCCACAAACAGCTCAAAAATATCTGGCGTCTTAAAAAGAAATAGCTATGATTCTTAAAATCAATCCAACCCGAATCAATCTTCTTACTCTCAAACGAAACCTAAAGGTAGCGCTTCGCGGACACAAACTACTAAAAGATAAACGCGATGGACTGATGCGCGCCTTTCTTACTGCGGTACAAGATGCAAAAAAAATACGAGAAGAAGTGAACCAAGGCGCGCACGATTTACTTAAAAGTTATCGGCGCGCAAGCATTACGATGTCGCCTAAAGCGCGCCATGGGGCGTTTCTGCTTCCAAGTATTGAAGCCGCCATCGAAGTAACGACAAAAAACATTATGTCAGTTCCTATTCAATCACTCTCGCTTTCAATGAATGGAAACCCCTTCTCTTACAGCTTTCTTGAGACAAGTGGAGAACTTGATCGATCAGTCATGAGTTTTTTTTCATTTATGCCAAAACTCATCAAACTCGCAGAACTCGAAGCGTCGCTCTCCGAACTCGCCGATGAAATTGAGCGTACCCGCCGCCGAGCAAGTGCCCTTGAGAACACGATGATCCCAAATCTCAAAGATACGATCCGCTTTATTGGAAACCGACTCGAGGAGCAAGCACGGGATGCGGTGGTTTCCTCAATGCGCATCAAAGCAATGATTACTGAACGCGAGGAAAGCTCCTTTTAGGACGATCCTAGCCAAGGTATTGGAAAGTCTTTAAAGGCTTCAAGTAAAGACTTATTAAACAGCAATCGAGAAAAGCTTTCCGCTTCCATTCGTGCTCCAGTAAGCGCGTGGTGTGGCTTCGGCTCATCTAATAAGCCTACGTAGCGCAAAATCGTATCTGAATTAAGATCACTTCGCTTATGTTTGTGCGGTACGGTATAACCGCTTTTTATCATGTGCATCCAGCAAAGAGAGTGGAGGTCTATGGTTCGATACGGAAGTACCCAATTACCATGCACCCGCTCTATTGCGGATCGAATAAAGTCTCGATCAAAAGAAGGGTTTTGCCCCGCGAGCGTGTGCTCCTCTGAAGCAAGCGCGAATGATAAAAAACTCTTTGCGATATCTCCTTCATCTTTGCGCGAAGGATTAATAATTTCTTTTTCCGAGAAACCATTAACCGCAAGGGCTTCGGGCATCACATGTGCCCCATCCCAAATACGGCACTCTTCGTAAAACTCTCTCTCGGGGTTTAAAAAATCAACAGCGCCAATACTCACCAAGGAGTGTTTCTTGGGATCAGTACCGCTTGCTTCAATATCGACAACAATCATAATTACATTCCTTTACAATTTTGAGCTGGAGTATATCCAGCTTGTTCTGCTGCTTCTTTTGTCTGAAACCAAATTTTATTTTCCTCTCGTATCTGACTTGCTCCGGGGCACCACGGAAGATGGTAGCGGCCTCCATTTCGAGACGCCACGTATCCTCCTTCAAGACTCTCTCCTGCGATAGGGGTAGTGCTTTGTGCTTCCACGAAAGCGCCAAAAGGATAAGAGACGACCTCAATCGGAACCCGTGTCTCTGAAAGTGCCGATAACCTTCCTAGCCCGAAAGATGCGGTGGCAGTAAATACAACGAGAAGCACCGCAACGGTATCCTTTGAGAAAAGGAGTCTTCCCAAACCCTTGATTCTTTCTTTTATTTCGGGTATACTCATCCTTACTTATTATTGTATAATAAATTAACGCGTATCAAAATATGGCCCATCGTAAAGCAGGGGGTAGTACTAAAAACCTTCGAGACTCAAATCCAAAATATCTCGGCATTAAATGTGCCGATGGGAGCATGACTCGTGCGGGAGGGATTTTGGTACGGCAACGGGGTACCCGCGTTCTCCCAGGAAAAAACGTAAGTATGGGGCGCGACCACACTCTTTTCTCACTCATTGAAGGAAAAGTTTCCTTCAAGCATACCAGAAAAAATCGGTTTAATAATCAAACCGTCACAAAGAAAATCGTCCACGTGCTACCTCAATAAAGACTTAGCCTTTTGGGACTATTTCAAGCTCAATTGAAATTCGCTGATCGTCAATTTCAATTGGTATCGAATGTACCCCTACTATCTTTATTGGTTCTTTTATCTTGATTGTCTCAAGAGGGATACTTACGCGTTTCGTATCTCGCAATAGTTCAACAATTTCTTCCCGGTGGATTCCTCGAAAAAGTCCACCTTCTTTATTTCCTTTTGCGGAAAGAGTGATCCGGGCTTTATCAAGACTCTTCATTTCTTTTTCAAGCAATTCATGTTTGAGAGCCTTCTCTATATTTTCCTTTTTTTTCATCTCTTCGAGTCTGTGGAGCGCCCGCTTATCTGCAAGTATCGCTACACCCCTTGGAATAAGGTTATTTCTGGCAAAACCAGCTGAAACTTCTCGAACATCATGCCTACTTCCTACTTTCGAAACATCTTTAAGCAAAATTACTTTCATACTGTGTTTTTATTACGATCCTAATAAAATTTCAACTGCTTTCTCAAGTTGCGGGTCTGCCCCAGCATCACGATCCGCACTCGTCATAGGAACCACCACATCTGGAGTAATACCTTTCTCTGAAATAGACACTCCTTCTGGGGTAAGCCATCGCGCAATAGTGATCTTAAGAGATGTATCTGGAGTAATTTTTACCAACTCTTGCACCGATCCCTTTCCAAAGGTTTGTGTCCCAACAAGTGTTGCTTTCTTATATTCACGTAGTGCTCCCGCCAAAATTTCAGAAGCGGATGCGGATCCTCCATCAATTAAAATCACGAATTTGAGGCTGTCATTAAAAATATCGTATCCTTTACTGCGGATTACTTCCTCTTTCCTTGCTCCGCCAAAATCTTCTCGTACCACCACCTCTCCCGGAGGCAAGAACCAGCTTGCAATATCAACTGCCGCTTCAAGATAGCCTCCCGGATTTCCACGCAAATCAAGAATGAGTTTGTCTGATCCGGAAAGCACGAACTGCCGTAATGCGTCCCGGAACAAATTAGGAGAAACCGCTGAAAAATTAAATAATCGAATAATGAAAATACCGTCATCTCGAATATTACCAACCCCTTCTACCGTGCCTCCCCCGGGAACCGTCTTCACTTCAGTCTCAACTGTCGGAATATCAATCACTCCGCGAACAACCGAAATTTCAATGGGTTCATCCTCGCCATCTCGTAAAATGGTAAGTTTGACCACGGTCCCTTGTTTACCTCGAATCTTCTGTACCGCCTCATCAATAGTAAATTGATTGGTTAATTCATTATCAATTCGAATGATTTTATCTCCAGAAAGAATACCGGCACGGAATGCGGGAGTTCCTTTTAAGGGAGCAATGACGGTAAGCACTCCGTCTCGTAAGCCCACTTCCATACCAACTCCTTCAAAGTTGCCGCTAATTTCCGTTTCGAACGCTTCAAGCTCTTGCGGAGGGAGAAATACCGTATACGGATCTCCTAAAGAATTTGCGAGTCCTTGAATGGCTCCCCAGACCTTCTCTTGGCTTGGAACCGCCTCATTGGTTACATAACGGTCATTAATGACATTCCACGCTTCCCAAAAAGGTGCAAAATCAACATTCTGAGTTACTGCTTCATTCTCAAGGTTTTCTACTCCGGTTACCCGCTCCTGGGGCAATACTCCGACACGGCCAAACGCCACCCCTACCACAAAAGAAGCTCCTGCCACCATAACACCCAATACCACCCCAATGACTCGCATATATGAAGTATTCCACATAGACAATTCCTATTATTGCACAGGCCTACTGGATCGTCTACACGTGGAGAACACCTAAGCTAGTCCTTGAAACACTCCTTTGTTATACTTAACCGTAATGGTGACCACATATACCTACAAAGACTTAACATGGGTTGATCTTTCCTCCCCAACCAAAGAAGAGATACGTACGGTACAAGCACAATACGGTTTTAATCCTTTCATCGCTGACGACCTTATTGCACCGAGTCCAAAAGCATCCGTGAGTCTCTATCAAGATGCGATTTATTTAGTGCTCCACTTTGCCGCATTTAAACACACACACCACCTTGCCTCAATCGATCAAGAGATTGATTTTATTATTGGAAAGAACTACCTCATTACCGTTCGCTACGACATGATTGATGCCTTACATAAATTCACGAAAGTCTTTGAAGTAAATACGGTGCTTGGGAAACACCATGATTTGCATGCCGGTTTTATCTTCTTTCAGATTATGAAAAAACTATACCGTTCTCTTACGCACGAAATTGATTACTTCACCGACGAACTGCAACGAATTGAAAAAAACATCTTCGATGGAAAAGAGCGCGATATGGTTGCAGATATTTCACGCATCAGCAGAAACCTTCTCGCGCTTGAACACAGCCTTGTCCCCCATGACCGAATTCTCCGCGCGCTCGATATTGCGAGCACTAAATTTTTTGGAGAAGACTTCAGTAAACAAGCAAAGAGTATTATCGAGGAATACCATAAGGTTCGAGAAAGCCTCCTGCATCGAAGGGAGTTCCTTGTTGAATTGCGAGATACTAATAATTCTCTCGTCTCAACAAAACAAAATGAGATCATGAAGGTCTTAACCATTATGGCCTTTGTTACCTTCCCACTCTCGCTTATTGCCTCAATCTTTGGAATGAACACCACCATACTTCCTATCGTGGGGCATCCGGGTGACTTTTGGATCGTCATAGGAATAATGGGAATCCTCACACTCACCTTCTTTATTTTCTTTAAATATAAACGATGGCTCTAAATACTCACACCTATGTTGTTTAACCTATTCAACCGAACGGCTGAAAAAAATAACACTTCACGCGCACCAATATATCTCTTTAATACACTCACTGGCTCACGCGAGGTATTTATACCCCGAAAACCTCCAACCGTTACCATGTATCATTGTGGCCCTACGGTGTATGATCATGCCCACATTGGAAACCTTCGTTCTTTTTTCTTGGCTTTTCTCTTACGTGAACTGATCCTCCTCAACGACTACAAAATAGAGCAGGTTATGAACATTACCGACGTTGGGCACCTGGTATCTGATGGCGACGAAGGAGATGATAAGATCGAAATGGGAGCTAAAAAAGCACACAAAAGCGTAAAAGAAATAGTAGATCAATATACAGATCTCTTTTTTCATGATCTCAAATCACTCAACATCGACATCTCGCACACCACGTTTCCAAAGGCAAGCGACCATATTGGAGAGCAAATTGCGTTTATCCAATCACTCGAAGAAAAAGGATATACCTACCGAATTAAAGATGGCATCTATTTTGATACTTCTCTGATCTCATCCTATGGCAGGCTTGGAAACATTGACACTCAAAGTCTGCGTGAAGGTGCGCGTGTGAAAAAAAATGAAGAAAAAAAACATCCCACCGATTTCGCACTGTGGAAGTTTTCTCCTCCCAGAAAAAAACGCCAACAAGAATGGGAGTCTCCATGGGGAAAAGGGTTTCCTGGATGGCATATTGAGTGTTCCGCGATGGCACTTAAATACCTAGGAAGAGAAATAGATATTCATACCGGAGGAATTGATCACATTCCAGTTCACCACAATAATGAAATCGCGCAAACCGAAAGCCTGACCGGAAAACCACTTGCCCGCTTCTGGGTTCATGGTGCGTTTATGAAAATCAACGGACAAAAAATCTCTAAATCACTTGGAAATGGCATTACGATAAAAAACATTGTCGATCGAGGAATCTCTCCACATGCGTTACGTTTATGGATGCTCAATGCCCACTATCAGACCCCCATTAACTTTACGTGGGAAGCACTTGAAGGATGCCAGACTGCGCTTTTTAAACTACAACGTTTCTTTGTTGAAGAATTAAAAGAAAAAGATGGGAAGATCAACTCAGAATATCAAAAGATGTTTATAGGCGCGCTGAATGATAATCTTGATACTCCAAAAATAACTGCCCTCACCTGGCAACTCATTAAGGATTCAGAGGTTTCTCCTGAAGAAAAAAACGGCACCTTACTCTATTTTGATCGTATTCTCGGGTTTAACTTGCGTAACAGAAAAAATCTCTCTGAGTCGCCACGATCTCTTCGCCCCCAAGATACCTCGGAAGAAGTGCGAACACTTCTTCAGAAGCGAGAAGAAGCGCGAGAAATGAAAGATTGGAAACAAGCAGACGCGCTCCGGGAGGAAATCAATAAAAAAGGGTTTGACGTCACCGATACCCCGCAAGGCCCCACTATCACAAAAATACCTCAATAGGGGCCCTCTTTTAAGCTTTCCACAGTAAAGACACAGGATGCCCACGAAAACAAAGCCTGTGAACATTTTTCCCCTATGGTACAATTCCTTCCATGCCACGCCCTACCTCAAAACACAATCTTCGTGTTCCGCCTCAAAATATTGAGGTCGAGAAAGCCCTCTTAGGCTCAATCATGTTACGCACCGAGGTCATGCATGATGTTATCGATCTCGTCAATTCAGAGACATTCTACAGCGAAAAACATCGGCTTATTTTCTCCGTCATGCTTGAGCTCTTTTCAAAAAATGATCCTATTGACCTGCTCTCGCTTTCCTCAAGACTAAAGGAAAAAAAGATGCTCGAGCAAATTGGAGGAAACACCTACCTTTCAGAGTTAGTCGACTTAGTACCCTCTGCCGCAAATGCAAAATACTATGCCGAAACCATTGCGCGAAAATCAATCATGCGCCGATTGATTAATGCTTCAGAAGTGATTTCCGAACTTGGCTTCAATGAAGAGGATGCGACCGATGAAGTTCTCGATCGAGCAGAAAAAGCAATATATGAAGTAACCAACACCGCATCAATACACAAATTTGTCGCGCTTTCTGATACTCTTGGCGAAGCATGGGAACGTCTTGATGGCCTTCACCAATCCAAACAAGATATACGTGGAGTACCGACTGGTTTTAGAAGTATTGATAACCGTCTCGCGGGGTTTCAACCCTCAGACCTTATTATTCTCGCCGCGCGACCATCTATGGGAAAGACGTCTCTCGCGCTCGATATTGCCCGACACACCGCTACCAAACATAACACGAGTGTTGGCATCTTCTCGCTTGAAATGAGCGCGCAGCAGCTCGTGGACCGCATGCTTGCCGCGGAGTCTCTCGTTGACGCGTGGAAACTCCGCACCGGCAAACTCTCAACTGATACGGAGTTCGAAAAACTCCGTGAATCACTCGGGAGGCTTTCAAATGCTCCAATCTTTATTGATGACCAACCTGGTAGCACCATCCTTAAGATGCGCTCTGTGGCGCGAAGACTGAAACGAGAAAAAGGTCTGGGACTTATTATCGTGGACTATCTCCAACTAATGCTCCCTACCCAGTCGCGTGCGTCAGACTCCCTCGTTCAGCAGGTAACCGAGATCTCTCGGTCTCTCAAGCACCTTGCGCGAGAATTGGATGTTCCTGTTCTGGCGCTTTCCCAGCTTTCCCGCGCGGTTGAACAGCGTCGTGGAAAACCGCGCCTGTCTGACCTTCGCGACTCTGGCTCTATCGAACAAGATGCTGACGTGGTTATGTTCATCCACCGAGAAGACAAAATGAACGAAAATTCTGACCGCCCCAACATTGCTGAAATTTTAATTGAAAAGCACCGTAACGGTCCCACGGGAAAAGTAGAGCTCTACTTTGATGACAAGAAAGCCACCTTCCTTGATATTGAACAAAGTGAATTTGCGGACGCGGTCGCGACATTCTAGCGAATATGGATATACGAGATGAACTTAAAAAACATTTTGAAAAATTTCCGGGTATCGGACCACGACAGGCAAATCGGTTCGTATACGCACTTTTAGCTAAAGACCAGAAGTTTCAGAAAAGATTGGCCTCCCTTATCAATTCACTCGGAAATGAAATCAGAACCTGCACGACATGTATGCGTTTTTTTCCTAAAAAAGGCAATCATGAACAGTGTGTAATCTGCACTAATGAAGAACGAAGTCCGGAAACTCTTCTCGTCGTTGAGCGTGATGTGGATCTTGAAAACATTGAACGAGCAGGCCGTTTTCGGGGACGTTATTTTGTAATTGGCGGTACCCTCCCACTACTCATAAAAAACCACACCCCGGAAATCCGTAGTAATGAGCTCGCGGCTCACGTTCAAAAACAAGGAGAAAAAGGAATACTTAAAGAGATTATCTTGGCACTTTCCGCAACCCCCCAAGGAGAGCATACCGCGGTTGCGCTACGCGAGATATTAAATCCCATTGCGGACCGCTACCATGTCAAAATTACTGAACTTGGAAGAGGAATCTCAACAGGTACCGAACTTGAGTACGCGGATCAAGACACGATTACCTACGCGCTTGAGAATCGTATTTAATATTGACCTGTTAAAAAAGCTGTGCTTGTATAGGGTGAGAAAAATTCGGACAAGAAAGGACATGCATGCACCTACAAATCTCTACAGTACTTTTGGGTTTTTTTCTTATTGCTTCAACAGGAATTGCAAAAGGAAACCCCTTCAGAACTTCAAGCCTTACCGTAACTCCCCTTCCGCTTCCAAGTGAGTTTCTCACTGGAGTGATTGACCCAACGCAAGGGCACCAAATCATTGGGGGATTTCTCATCACCGTGGAGCCATACCGTCTCATTTTTGAGGATGGATCCATCCTCATTGGCGTTGATGAACCAATTAATGCCTATGATATTGAGATGGGTATTTATGTGAGTGGTAAAGGAAACCTCTTAGGTATTCACCAGATCAATCTTATCGATACCGATGGTGAAATTCTCTCCCCCACAAGAGGAGTGATTGACTACACATCGGAAGATAAAAAGAGTGGCATCCTCACCTTCTACGGTCTCACGCAATTAAAGCGAGGGAGGCGCCCACATCTTATTTCTGCTCGATTACACAACACTTCTTTCAAAAAAGGAGACAGTATCGAACTTGATACACGAACAGGCTCGTGGGGAATTATTGAAGGGGTTCGGACCAGGAACAATATTACGCGAAGCTATGATTCGGTGGTTAGCCCTCCACAAATAGTCTCGACACCCCCTACCCCTCCGGAGCTTCTCTTCATTAAGCGAGAAGGGCATGCTTTGAAAATCAAAATTCGAGGCATTCCTAACCAAAGATACATTATTGAAGAATCGAAAGATTGGCGATCGTGGAGCCGTTCAAGCCCCGTCGCCTACGACCCTAGCGGTGAAGTACTCCTCTTTATTCCTATTGAAGAAAGAAAGCATAAAGCCTTCTTCAGAGCACGAAGCTACGAAGAATAGAAATATAACCCTCCAAAATACCCGCTTTTGAGCGGGTATTTTTTATGCTTCATAATAATTGACATTTATATAATAATATGCTATTATATACATGGTTACCTTAACAACCAAAAACTACCACAAGAAAGGAAGCAGATAGATGAAAACACTGCAGATCGTAACGGCTTCTCTCCTCACGTTCATTACGAGCGTGATTGGTGGAGATCTCACCATTACAGATATGTCATGGTCGCCGAATCCGGTTCGTGTTGGTGATACGATTACTGTATCGTTCACCGTGGAGAATGCGGGGTCTACCCCGCTCGTGATGCCCAAAGAGACCCGGTTCCAATTTGTGCGAGGACAGGAAATCATTGGCGCGGTTACTGCTGAAACAGCAGTGACACTCGCTCCCGGTGCGACATGGTCAAAATCATCAACCGAAGGACGTCTGGCTAATACGGCCGGAACCTTCGACCTCACCATTAACGGTGATGTCTTAAATGTCCTTACCGAAGAGAATAAGGAAAATAATTCCTTTACGGCTTCATTTCGCGTCCTAGCCCCTGGAGAAGATCCTGGCAATGGAGGCGGAAATAACGGCGGAGGAAACAACGGTGGTGGAGACAACGGAAACGGGAACAATAATGGAGGCGGAGGCAATGGCAATACCCCAGGAGCGACAGTGACTGTTAGCCTCCTGGATAAACCAGAGACAAGCGCCCTTCCAAAAAGTTCCCAAATCCCGTTTCTTTCAGTGAAAATCAAATCATCGGAAGAACCCGGGATTATCCGAGGTCTTACTATTTCCGTTACCGAGGGTGATCCAAATCTTTTTTCAAAGATTCAAATTGTGAATGATTTTGGAAGGATTATTGGCAACGCCTCACCGGTGGGCCAACAAAACACGATCTCATTCGGAACTATGATCATCCCACCTCAAGAAGAACGTACACTGGTGGTTTCCGGAGTAACCAAGGATAATGTTACTCCATACGCGGGAACAGCGGTAACCTTATCTGTTACTGCTATTCACGGAAGTCCGGTTTCAGGGCTTCCATTGACCGGCGCGACACATTCGGTAGATGACACACATGTCATTGGATCGCTTTCAGTGAGCACCATTGATCGCATTCCTCGAGCAATTGCACAAGGTTTCGATATTCTCGGCGGATTCCGCCTTAATACTGGATCTGCAGAACATCTCGTCGCCATTTCCTTGGTATTCGATGTCTTCGCCGAAATCCACTTCAGTCAAATTGAGTTGGTTTCCGGTGAAGGAGTACTCCTCTCAGAAGACTCTTTTGTATTTCAGGATCCAAGTGATCTATTGAAGTGCACCATTGTCTACTGGGGTGAAATGTCTATTCCCAAAGAAGGGATGGATATTTTTCTCCGCCACCGAAAAACTGAGAAAGATTCCTTGAAATGGAAAGCCTTAACTGCCCGCCTGGGAGAATGGCTCATCTATGGAGATACCTACGGGTATGGTATTCCGCTTCCGGATCAAGAAATCCTGTCAAAACAAATCACCGTGGAACCGCTCCTGCTTGAGACAATTCTCAACAGCGACGGAACCCTGACGCTCAAATTGAGCGGGGTTGACGGCCAATGGTATCGGATTGAAACCGCGCCAACCGCAAAGTTTCTCCGAGTGCGCACATTCGGTGTGGTGCAGGCAAAGAATGAGGCAATCCTCATTCCCCTTGGAAGCCCTGATGAAAATCAACGCTTCTTCCGCGCCATTCCAATGACGCTCTAGGTTATTAGTTCTTTAGATCTACACAAACACCCAGTATCTTTCGATACTGGGTGTTTTTTAGTTTATGTCGAAAATTGACAGAGTTTTATGAGAGTTTTTGAATGACAACCTCAACATACGGCTGGCGGTGTCCTCGTACCTTTCGGTAGCGACTCTTTGGCTTATATTTCACTACCCGAATCTTATCACCCTTCCCGAGAGCCTCAACTACCCCTTCCACCTTAGCGCCCTTAATATAGGGGGTGCCGAGTGTGGTATCTTTGCCATTATCAACAACCAATACCCGATCAAAAGTCACGGTATCTCCTTTTTTTTGCGTCCCAGGGAGCTTTTCTATCTTTATCTTCTTGCCCACCTCAACCTGGTACTGCTTTCCTCCTGTCTCAATAATGGCAAATTCCATAGCTCCTCTATTCTACATAAATTGAGCACTTATGCAAGATCAAAAAAGGCTATTCTCTATCCTCTTCCACGGGGCGCTCTACCAGAGGAGTCTCAAAATGAGCTCCGGTTCCGGTGATCTTTAAGACATCTTTATCTATTTTCTTAAACTCACGAGACGCGATATTAAAATGATTTACCGTGGTCGAGAGGGATTTGCCAAGTTTCTGATGGGTAGCTTCATAGGTTATTAAATGCTTTTCAAGCTCACCCACATTCTTAATAATCTGTTTTGCGGATTCCTCGATCTGAAGAGATTTAAGCCCCTGGAGCACGGTCTGCAAATATGCCAAAAATGAGGTTGGTGAGACGATAATCACTTTCCGATTCTGAAATGCGTATTCAATAAGATCACGCGAAGAAAGAGCGCCTACCTGCCCTACCAAAAGATCGTAATATACACCTTCCGAAGGAATAAACATAAACGCAAAGTCCATGGTTCCATCTTTTGGGCGGATATATTTTGAGGTCTCATCAATCCTAATCTTTAAATCCTGCTTGAACGCTTTCAAAAAACGCTCTTTACTTTCATTGTCTCGGGCTTCAATCATCCGGTTGTAATTTTCGAGAGAAAATTTTGAGTCAATGGGTAATATCTTATCTTTATCAAGAAAAATAACCGCATCCACAATCTCTCCATCATCAAATTTATACTGCATTTCAAATCTTCCCGGGGGGAGCACGTTCTTCAACACTGTTTCAAGATAATACTCTCCTAACACACCCCGCTGTTTTGGATTCTTCAAAATATCTTGCAAATGCTGTAATTGATCCGCAAAAGAAACTACTTGCTTCCCTGTTTCTTTCACTTCAGTAAGCTCTTTGGTAATTTCCTGAATAAGTCGCTGTGATTCGCTTAATTGCCCTCGAACCGAATCATGCATAAAGCGATTTGATTCGCCAATACGTGTATCGAGTGTCTTGGTAAGGTCTCCCATTCTTCCCTCAACAGTCTTTCCTAATTCACTGATCTGTTGAAAAAGAAAATCGCTCGTTACCTGATCTTCTTTCTCTCCACGCCGATTTTTTATCACAAACCACACTAAAAAAGTATTGAGTATGAGCACAATAATAAGCCCGATGCTAAGTAGCGCTATTCCTGACATGGGGGCATTGTATCACTTTGCATGCTTTCGCTCAAAGAGAAAATATTTTAACACTTCAATGCTTGCGAGATTAACAATACCGAAACCAATGAGTAATAAAATTTCAAGCGGTGTAAGACTTACGATTTCAAAGATTCTCCGTGGTGCTTCCAGAAAGAACGTCCCTATGAGAAGAATAATACTTACCACGAGCGCGCCCATGAGATACTTATTGGAGAATAACGAGGTCTTCCATACTGGTCGCCTGAAGTTTTTTAAAGAAAATACAAATAAGAATGAGTTGATGGTGAGTCCGACAAACATAAGTGTTCGTAACTCCTCAATCGGTACTCCAATGCGCAGTAAGCCAAAGTAGAGTGATACCAGTAACATCCCCGTAATAAAGGTAATGATCGCGATCAACATTTTGAGCTCCTTCGTAAGAAGCGCCCGCGCGGTATTATTCCGAGGACTTCGCTTCATAATGTCGGGTTCTTTCTCTTCAAACGCAAAGCCAAAACTAATTAATCCCCCTCCAACAATATTGATCCATAAAATCTGGGTAGGAAGTATTGGCAGTGGTCCGCCAATCAAAAAAGCGCCGATCACAACGTAAATCTCCCCAAAGCTCGTAGAGAGCAGAAATGCAAGAATTTTCTTTAGGTTATCAATGATTCTCCTTCCTTCTTCGATCGCATACACAATGACAGAAAAACTGTCGTGCAAAAGCACGAGATCTGCCGACTCTTTCGCGACATCGGTCCCGCTTCCCACCGCAATCCCAATATCCGCGCTGCGTAATGCTGGTGCGTCATTGATCCCATCACCCGTCATCGCAACCACTTCTCCGTGATTTTTTAATACATGCGAAATACGCAATTTCTGAGCAGGAAGTACTCGGGCAAAAACATTCGTCGTCTTAAGAGATTGGAAAAGCTCTTTATCGGAGAGCTTTTCGAGATCAGCGCCCGTGAGGACATGAGGAGCTTCTCCAGAACGCACAATACCCACCTCTTCTGCAATGGTACGTGCTGTTTCGGGATTATCTCCGGTAAGCATTAATACTCGAGCTCCCGCACTTCTCGCGAGCCGGATCGAATCCGGCACATCCTTCCGGATCGTATCACTAAACGCAATAAATCCCATGAATACAATCCCTTCAAGCAATTCTTCAACCTTCTCTTTAGTATGTGCTTCAGGGATCTCCTTCCATGAGACCCGCTTATACGCGATTCCGATCAAGCGCCTTCCCGTACGACTCTCTTTCTTCTGGAACTCTTCAAATGATTTTCGAGCTCTTTCAGTAATTTTCACACGCCGATGATGCGCCTGGTAATGCCCCGCATGTGATAATAAGAATTCTGGAGAACCTGAAATCGCAAGATACATTCCCTTACCACGCTTGGTAAGCGAAGCCGCAAAGGGGCGCCGAGATTCAAACGCGAGAAAATCGACTTGCGGTTTATTCTCACGAAGCATATCTTGCGTAATTCCTTTTGAAAGCCCTTCACGAATGATCGCACGTTCAATCGGCCTACCATGCACCACCACTCCGTCGAGTTCCTCTCCATTCTTTATGGTCCCCGCTTCAACAAACGCGTCAGAAGCAAGGATCGCCGTTTCAAGCAATGCAAGATTCTCATCTGGGTGATGGTCTTTTTTCTGCAAAGAAGCTCCATCAAAGATTCCGGAGACCTTCATGTTTCCCTGCGTTAAGGTGCCGGTTTTATCCGTTAAGATAATCGTGGTACTCCCTAACGTTTCCGCGGCGAGTAGACTTTTTACTAAGCCGCCACGTTGAAGAATCTTCTCCATACCGAGCGCCAACACCACCGTAACCGCCGCAGGGAGCCCTTCAGGCACTACCGCGACTGCAATTGCCACCCCAAGCCGTATAAGATTAATTAGACTCTGATCACGAATAACCCCAAATACAAGCACGAGGAGAACAGATACCACCATGACCCACACCAAAAAACGTGCAACATTCCGAATATTAAGCTGGATTGGGGTAAGCCGCTCCCGCACATTTCCTAAGCTTTCTGCGATTTTTCCTATTTCGGTCTTAATACCGGTTGCGGTCGTGATACCGGTTGCATAACCACTCACCGCAAAAGTTCCTCGCCAGACCATATTAGACTGTTCCGCAAGCGGCACATTACCAGCGCGTACTTGGGTATCTTTCGATACTTCCACCCACTCCCCAGTAAGCGCTGCTTCATTTACGGTTAAATTTTTTTCAGTTACTAACCGAAGGTCTGCTGGAATATACTGCCCCGCCTCTACCACTACCAAATCACCCTCAGTGATATATTCGGCATGGATGCGCAAACGCTTCCCGTCGCGTATGACCATTGCATACTTCTCCTGTGAAGCATTGAGCCGAGCAAACGCGTGTGACGCGCGTTCTCCTTGAAAAAGACTGATCACCACATTAACCCCAACGGCAATAAAAATGAGTGCGGCGTCAAGGTATTCACCTAAAAACAACGTGAGCAGGCTCGCGACCAAAAGAATAATAACCAGCGGATTCTTTAATTCCCGATATATTTTTACCCACCACGAAAACTCATGTTTTTCTCGAAGTACATTTAACCCTTTTTTTTGTAGACGCTTTTCTGCCTCTTGAGTTGAGAGACCATGATTCCCCGACGTATTAAACGCGGCTTCGACGTGACCCAAGGTCTCCTGATACCATTTTTTTTCAAATAAAGATTCGCGACTCATGCATAAAAAACGAATATCTCACTACTCCCACTGAGGCCTGAAACCTGGTTACTAAACCCCGCGAAAGACTATACTGATTCTTGTGGTATATTTTCTTCTTCCTTCTTTTCCTCTTCTATTTTTTTATCCTGCCACTTTTGCAATCGAGAAAATCCAAAAAGTGAAAAAATGATAGTGCTTGATACGACGATGGCAAGAAGATTGAGCAAGAAAAGCATAAGCGCGCCAGTAAACATCTCGCGAGAAAGTATGGAAACCGCAATCCCAACCGTAGCTAAAGGGGTTACGAGCGAGACCGTCATTGCGACACTTGGGAGACTTGCGGAAACATTCTGTCGAACCCACGTATAAGCGGCAATACATCCCGCCAAAAAAGCAGCGAGGAAAAAGATAATATCTGGAGTACTCGCAATCACAATCTGATTCCCGCCGTAGGTGTCATAGCTTCCAGAGACGAGAAATGCGGTAATGGCAGAAATTCCAAGAATAACCGCAATCGACTTCAAGAGCACCGTGAATGAACGCTGTATTGCGAAACGACTTGAGGTAACAATACCCATACCAAGCGCAAGAATAGGAAACAGTAGCGGCGCGATGAGCATTGCGGCGATCACAATGACCGCATTATCAAGCAAAAGACCTAACGTTGTAATAAATGATGCAAAAGAAAGGAAGATATAAAAATCTTCATCAGTCCTACTTTCTTCCAATAATGTATCCACGGTCTTTCTCTGTTCAAAAAGACTCGAGAAAAAAACTGAAGGTTCTTTTTCCATACCACTATTATATACTCGAAGCGAAATTTCAATCAAGCTGGAGCCCATCATCTTTTTATGCTATCTTATCAGGTATGATTCATGAACAAATAAAGAAAGAAATCCAGGATGCACTCAGAAGTCGTGATACCGAAAAACTTTCAGTACTTCGAGGAATGCTTTCTGCCTTTACCAACGCCCTCGTTGAGAAAGGGAAAAAGCCCGATGGACAATTAAATGACGATGAAGCCCTTGAGGTAATTCGGCGTGCGGTTAAGCAACGCCAGGATGCAATTGACCAATTTAACCGCGGAAATCGAAAAGAACTCGCGGAAAAAGAAGCACGAGAGCAAGCGCTCCTTCTCACCTACTTACCTCCCCAGATGAGCGAAGCTGAAATTACCGCTATCGTAAAAGAAAAAAAAGAAAGCTTAGGCATTACGGACAAAACCAAAATGGGAATGCTCATAGGCGCAGTGATGAAAGAGGTTGCCAATAAGGCCGACGGCACATTGGTAAGAAAAGTTGTTGAAGCAGAGCTCGGATAAGTTATCCACAACTTGCTCAAAAGTCCCCTGCTTGACAAGTAGGGATAACAAGCGTAATATTCTTCCTTGGAGCTAGTATTATGAGAGACCATAAATCCTACTACCGACCACCGAAACACCACCCGCTCATCGGGGGTGGTACCTTCAGCCCTGAATCGAATCCGACTCCACCCCTTGATGGAGTGCCCGAGATGGAGCGACATACGAAGACTCGTTTCTTCCGTCGCCATGTGTGTCGGAAAGCACACTGACACAACAGGTAAAAATCATAAACAAAGAGCTTCTGCATATACGTCTCTCATGCAGGAGCTTTTTTCGTTCCCCACCATAATTTACCGAAGCCGAAACCGATAGCGCTTCCCTGCCCATAGCGCTCCCGCATACGCCACTCCAATACGCGGAAGCGCTTGGATGCGTGCATTTGGAATCTGGATTCCACGATCTTCAATCCACAGCCCACTCGATTTTCCCACACGGGTACCATTCATTGCACGGGTAATACTAAGCTTTTTGGTGAGTCGCGCTGGCCCATTCATTTCCGCAAGACCTCGAATCAAAACTGCTCCCGGGTACCCAACACTTCCCGTAACAACATTGAGCATATGATGCATTCCATACACTAGATATACATACCAGTATCCCGCCGCACCAAACATAATGCTATTGCGTGGAGTCTTTCCTCGATACGCATGGGATGCTCGGTCGTGGAACCCATCATACGCTTCAACCTCAGTAATCATATAAGCTTCCCTTTCTTGTCCCAACTCAGAAACCAAAAACTTCCCAATAAGGGAGTGAGCGACAACCACAGTATCGTCGCTTAAGAAAAATTTTTTGGATACAATATGCTTTTTCATTTCCTATTGCCCTTTGCTCTTTCCTACCATATACTTGCCAATATTGCGAGTAAAAAAGATTCATATATAGCAAAGGCCCTATCGTCTAACGGTTAGGACATCGGCTTCTCAAGCCGGTAATCGGGGTTCGATTCCCCGTAGGGTCACACGATCAAAAAGCACTAGCCTTTGCTAGTGCTTTTTGATCGTGTGAACTTATTATTTTGAGAATACATGGAGCAAAATAATTAGTAACTGCGGGATCGTCCCCATAGGGCTCTATCTTGGCTCAAAGAACATCTACTACGATATAATGACCATGGGATCCTCAGATGAGGAAGGGATCATTCAGTACTTGGATGACGACAATATCTCAACCATCAACAAGCTGAGGTTATAATGAGTAAGTATACAGAAAAGGATGCCGCTCGAGATACTGGTTCATCGAGCAGAGAAACAGCTCGTGCGCACCATGATGCCCACACCGATTCTGGAGCCAGAAGTGGATCAGACCGTGGGTTTTTTAAGTCAGCTCCCTCTTGGGCAAACAGAACTCCGGTCCGTGGTGTAAAACTCTTTCCGAAAGGAAAGTAGGGTACACCGTAATTGGTAGTAGCCATGATACACACCACTCTGTTCTGTTGATTGAGTGGTGTGTACTTTTTTTATATACTAGCCATGTATGGAATCAACATTACAGGTAGGTCGTTATTATCTTTTTGAATATGAAGATGCTTCTTTTTCGTATACCGCAAACCCCCTTTCACCACCGCTACCACAGAAGACACTTGGTCGACTAGCTGCAATGACTTCCGATTTTATTGACGTGGGACTCGTATGGAGCAAGAGTACTGGCGCATCACCCTATATGACTGGATTAATTATTCCAAAAAAATCTCTCTTACAAGCTACTCCTCTTTCAGTTGCTCCTATTGCATAATCATGGAAAACGTCGCAGTCTATTGGAACGATGTACATAAGTATCGAGGAGAAGCAGATCGACGACTTACCAAGATGCTTTCCGAGGGTACTTTAATTAAGGAAACAGATCGATACATCATCCTTAAAAATCCCGAGACAATCACATTAACTGATTCAGTACATAATCATCCTCAAGAGAAAGCTTCCTTCTATTATATTCCGAGATCATTTATTACTAAGATAGAAAAACTTGAAAAATAATTTTGATATTCACGCTGAATATATATCCTGGAGAATTGCAGAAATAAATCTATCTGTAGTTGGGATCCTTGTCAACGAAAATGAAAAAGAGGTGCATCTTGCTTCTACTATAGGAAATCGGGGTTATGTTGACGAAGTCCAAATTCCAAAGAAGAGTATTGTGGAACGTAAAACTTTTACTGTTCATCTTTCATAATGATTTTTCGTAGCATAGTGGTCAGAAGAGACGTAGCTGCTTCAAAGAAATACTAAACTACAGAATCAAACTCTCTTTTTCCACTCGGCGTCTTGGCGTACCAAGAGGCGCGATGCTTCAGCTGAATCGGCGAGGAGTAGGGCTACGATACGCTCCATACGCATTCCTTGCGAACCTTTAATAAGTACTAAATCACCTTTTTTTATATTCTTGCTAAGCCAGCTACACGCTTCATCAAGATCGGTGAAGCTCTTTATTGAACGTTTCTTAAAACCATGCTCCTGTGCGGAGTGCGCGATCATTTTCGCGCGTATACCAACCGTTACTAGTATATCGACACAGGCGCCCACTTTCTCTCCAATCGTTCGATGCGCATCCCCAGAATATTGCCCGAGCTCAAGCATATCCCCTAATACCGCGATCTTTCTGCCTGAAGCCTCAATGCGTAACATAGCATCAAGCGCCGCTTCAACCGCAACAGGTGATGCGTTATATGTATCATCGATAATCAGAGTCTCCTTCTTTCCCGGCACGAGGCGCATTCGCCCTGGCGGTGTCTCATATTGTTGAAGCGCCTGGCTTATTTTTACTGGATTTATACCATGCAAAACTCCCACCGCAAATCCTGCCAATGCTGCGTAGATATGCTGTCGCCCTAATATGTTTTGAAGCATAACAGGAATCACATTTCCATCCGCTTCTATTTTAAACCCAATACCACGAACTCCTGCTTCAGGAGTTTTCTGATAAACAAATTCATCATTAAGCGCGCGAATTGCCGCGTGTTCGTTAAAGCCGTAAGAGATAATGTTCCCTGAAAATATCCGACGAAATCCAAACGCGATTCGATCATCGTGATTTAAGATAAGGGTGCCGGTTGGTTTTAACGCGTATACTAATTTCTTTTTTTCTTCAAAAAGTTCTTCAGGATTTTTAAAGAATTCAACATGCGCCGGAATCTTCGCCCCAACATAGGTTACCACAGCCACATCAGGCTTGAGCCAACGCCCAATACGAGCAATATCTCCAGGGCGATCAGCGCCTACTTCAAGAATGAGCCACTCAGGATATCGACTTTTCATTACCAGAAGCTTTACCCCTTGTAGGATATTCTGTGTCCACTGAATTGGGTTATACCACCCGTTAGGGCACCCGAGAATGGTGAGAGGAACACCAAGCTCGCTATTGAAACTCTTCTCGCTCTTGCGAGTAAAAAACTCATTTGAAATAACTGAGAAGATCGCGTCCTTTGCTGAGGTCTTCCCCACGCTTCCAGTTATTGCAACGATCTTTGGCTTATACTTCCAAAGCACCGCGCGTGCTTCGAGTGTGAGGACCCACACAATGATCTTTTTAAAAATTGATTTCATAGTGATTCCTGAAGTGAGCGATCAGGTGGAATATCATAGTAGTTTATGAGAAATTTCGCAATATCCATAAATGGTGTGGTGAGGGTCTCAGAAGCATATCGAGCACCCTCTGGCTTCAGTGTATAGAGAAATACCAAAAATCGCGGCTCATATGCGGGGAAATATCCAAAAAATGAATGGAGGAAGCGTTCATCGTCATATCCGCTCCCATCCTCCCGTGCAAGTTGCGCGGTTCCGGTTTTTGCCGCAATACTGTATTGCGGGAGAGAGAGACTTCCTTGGAGAAGCGCTTCATCAACCACCTTCACCAACATCCGTGTTATGGTCGCTGATGTTTCTTCGCTAATCACTCGAGTCCCACGATCTGGCTTTCTGGTATGATCAAGGCCGAATGTGTAATCAATCTCTTTTACCACATACGGAGTGATGAGCACTCCCCCATTTGCAAGCGCCGAAAGCGCGCGCACGGTAGCAATAGGGGTGAGCGCGATTCCCTGCCCAAAAGAAGCTGTTGCATATTCAATATTTCGATTGCTTGAAAGATTATCAACCAAGCCAGAGGCTTCGTTCGGAAGATCAATACCGCTCTCTTCTCCAAACCCGAATTCGTAGAGACTGTCTCTGAAACGGTCATTGCCGATTTTTTGAGCGACAGTAATAGCTCCCGTATTCAAAGACTGGTTTAATACTTCCTGCATCGGCACCTCCCCTCGAGCAACTCCGTCATAATTTGAAATTGAAACTCCATCCACCACAATGCTTCCTCGATCGAGATAGGTGCTCTTCTCTTGAATAACACCCGTTTCAAGCCCAATTGCTAAGGTAATCGGCTTAATAATTGAACCCATCTCATACACTCGTTCAACAATAGGGTTGGAGAAATATGAAGGATTATCCACTTCGTTAAATGTATTGGGATCAAAGTTTGGAACCGCACCCAACGCAAAGACTCCACCGGTCTCTGGGTCAATGATTACCGCTCCAGTCTCACTGCTCCGCCAAGATTCTTGAATATCTCCCAAGGTACTTTCAAGCATTCGTTGTACGGAAGGCTCAATAGTAAGCAGAAGATCACCCTCTCGCCGATTCTCTTGCTTTGAAAGGATGCGATCAATGCTTCCAAAGACTTCCGCAAAAAAATTCACGTAGAGACGGTCGTCTTCTCGCGAAAGTATTGAGTCATAATATCGTTCAAGCCCATACTGCCCACCCAATTCACCTTCTTCGTTAAATCCTAAAAACCCCAGCACGTGTGAAGCAAGTGATTTTCCTGGGTAATATCGCCATTCTTCTCGATACAGAGAAACACCCGGCAAGTCCATTTCTCGAATCCGTTTCGCATGGGTATCCTCAAGCTGATGAACGATTTCTTCATATGGATCGTCTTTCTTTTCTGCGCGTGTGAAGAAAAGCTCTCGATCAATCGCTACGACGGTGTTTAACTTCTGATACGTCTCTTCGAGGTTTGTAAGGCGAGAGGGGTTAATTGCAAGGGTAAAACCTGATTGCAAAGATGCGCCTCGTACCGCTTTTCCATCTCGATCATTAAAAAAAATTGCCCCTCGCTCAAATGATAAATTTTGCGAACGAAGGTATTGGCGGTCGGCCTGCTTACTATATGCCCCGCCATGCACAATCTGCACACTATACAAACGCCCAATCAACACTAACGCAAAAAGAAATATTAGGGCAGATACTACACGTATCCGAAAAAGAAATTTAAACTTCATACCTCATTAATACACTAGCGCCTACCAAAGAACGGTCTCGTGATAAAGAGCGCGTCAGACGCTTCCTCAAACCCTTGGGCGTGCGCGTATTCAAGTGTGATGAGTTCTCGCTTCGTTAAATACGACACCTCGCGATTTGCAACCACTTCATCAAGTGATGCGAGGGTACGCTCTGCCTCTTGCCGAGCGACCACATGCTTAACTGTCTCATTTAAAAGATAGAGGTAGAATAAAGCGCTCACCAGAACAAACCCGCTTAAAATCCAGACGAGTGATGCGATATATGTTTTTTTGAAATAAATTTTTTTCATTTTCTTTTTTCGATAATTCGGAGTTTTGCACTTCGTGCACGAGGGTTTTTTTCTACTTCTTCCGCGCTTGGCACGATTGGTTTTTTGGTAAGTACTACTGCGTCACGAAAACGAGCAAGGTCTTTAAAATAATTTTTGACGGTGCGATCTTCAATGCTGTGGAAACTGATAACGGCGATCCTACCTCCCGCTTGAAGCATGGTGAATGTTTTTCGAAGCGCTTCTTTCAGAGATCGGATTTCATCATTGACGGTAATACGCAGAGCTTGAAAGGTTTTGGTTGCGGGATTGATCCTTCCGCGTCGATAGAAAAACGGCACTGCTGAAATTATGATGTCTCGCAGCTCATGGGTTTCCTTAATCGCCTTTTCTCTTCGATATTCGACGATAGCCCGAGCAATGCGTTTTGCAAAACGCTCCTCTCCGTATCCCCGCAAGATATCAACGAGATGTGCTTCATCCCATTTATTAACAATCTCACGGGCAGTAAGCGCCTCTTCAGTTGGACGATCATCGAGTGTCATGATGAGCGGTTCGCGTTTCTGAAAAGAGAAACCTCTTCCAGAAGCATCGATCTCAAAAGAACTCATACCTAAGTCAAAGAACGCGCAATTAATCTTTTTGATTCCGAGCTTTTGAAGCACTACATCAATGTCTCGGAAATTTGCATGTTCGAACTGAGGTTTGCATCCCGCGTGTTCAATCCTTGTTTTTGCGCGAAGCAGAGCTTCACGATCAAGGTCCGTACCTATGAGTAACACTTCTTTCCCATACTCTTGGCAAATCTTTAGTTCCATTCCCCCATCACCAACCGTCCCATCAAAAAAAACATCTCCGGCCTTTATTTGAAGCCCTTTGAAAGACTCTTCCAGAAGCACGCTCAAATGGTAATTCATCATACGCCTTACATTTAAAATCAAAAATAAGGTGATGAATGAGGATTTTCTAGAGAACACCTACATTACCAAGTTTCTCTGCAAGTGTATCAGCCTGTTTTTCTACGATGCTCTTATAGTCGCGCCACGACTTTTCATTCCATATCTCAACGCGCCCTTGTACGCCGATAATCACTACTCGGTTTTTTAATCGAGCTCGATCACGCAGAAAATCAGGAACTAAGATTCTCCCCACTCCATCTACCTCAACCTCAACTGCTCCGCCAAACATGTAGCGATTAAAACTCCGTGCATCAGCTTGAAGCATCGATGACTCGGAAAGTCTTGACGAGATGCGTTCCCATTCGTTAATGGCAAAAACAAAGAGGCATCCGTCAAGACCCGGAGTCACCACGATTCGCTTCCCTAATTCCTTTCGAAATTTTACGGGAAGCGATAATCGTTTTTTTTCGTCAATGGTATGTGTGTATTCTCCGATAAACATACCTCGATAATGAGAAAGTTATTGTGTGTATACACACGCTCAATTTTCGGCTCCTTTCATAATGAATGATGAGTATGAAAAAAGAACAAAAAAGAAAAGAGCCAAAAATTGAGCGTGTGACAACTTTGTATGTACAAGTTTCCCACTATTTCCCACTCAAGTGATATTTTATTACACTTCATCCCACTATTGCAAATTCTACTTATCCACAGTCAGCCACGCGTAAAAAAACTGGGGCCCTCCCCAGCTTTTTCTCCTTTCGTAACACTCACTTATTGTTACGCCACGCTTGCTTCTTTTAGGCGCTTAATTAAAAAATCTCGATCAAGCACACTTAAAAACCACCCTGCCTTCGGCCCATAATTTTTTCCAAGAAAACTCACGTATACTCCTTCAAAAAATTCCTTCGGAGAAAGATTTGAATTATTTTTTACCTCATGAAGTGCGGTATGAAGCTCTTGTCCGTCAAATTGAGTTTGAGATTCGACCAGCCGCGCGATTTCTCCGAGCGCCTGCTTTTGGGTATCCGAGAGATTCGAAACGCCTTCTGGAAGATAATTAAGTGCGAGTTCAAATCGATATTTATCAGGGGCTCCATGAGTAAGCCACGTGCTTGCATATTGTGCTCGACTCGCAATTTCTCCTTGATCCTCTAGTGAGAGTACATCGCCTTTGAGGCGCTCCATCTCTTGATCAAAATCGATATGTGGCATCTGAATCAGAAAAGCAACCTGCGAGAATCGTGGCAAGAAGCGCTTTACCAGACCTTGTTCTTGGTGAGGCGCGTGAATGAGCCTGAATATTCGCGATCGGTCATCATCATTACCTGCAAAATAATTTTCCGCTAATTCATCGTAGAGATCATATAACAAAGGAATGGTGTCGCCATCCGGCACAAAATTAAATGCTTGATTGATATCTTTTCCGACCATTGCAAGGCGCAGTAAGTGCGGGGGGAGCATATCACTTACCTCACGCGCTGAAGCGCCACGACCCTTTGAGGATGACATCTTCTTCCCACCCACAAGAAAAAATTCATAAGGAATATCGATAGGAGGATTGTGGTGAAATACCTTCTCGGCGATATGATTTGCAACATCGCGCGCCCCACCTTTCGTTGAATGATCTTTTCCCCCGCCCTCAACGTGCACATCAAGCACCTTGAATTTTGCAGCCCACTCAACCTTCCACAACAGCTTCGCATTCCCATCAAAAGGAGATCTGCTGCCTTCATACCCACAGCCATGAGTCCACGATACGGCATCCTTCCGACATCGATAGCCAACACGTACTCCATCAAAGGTTTCTGCTTGCGTGGTGGCGATCTTACCACATTGTTCACAAATCACACTCACGGGAAGCCATGATTCATGCTTAATTGACCCTGACACCTCCTTATAGATTTCACGTATCAGATCTTTTTGTTCTAATGCGGTACGTATTACCTCATTCATTTTACCCGATCGATAGAGCTCACTCGCCCAATAATAAGAAGGATGAAATCCATTTTCTTCAATCACGCTTTGAAATTCTCCTCCAAAATATTCTGGATACTTCGCCCCTCTCCCTTCCTCTCCAAGAAAAGGAACATTCATGAGTGGTGCTCCGAGATATGGTTCGTAGCTTTTTTTATCTAAATATTCAGGAATACTATCGAAGACATCAAAATCATTTAGTTCATAGAGAAACGTGTGAGCGACCTCTTCCCGAGCCAAGAGCTCGTCAATCGTTCCGTGAACCGCAACTCCCCGCAAAGACCCCACGTGCACCCTTCCTGAAATGGTCTTCTCGTCTCGAATCACTAACGGCACCTTCTTCGCAATCAAGGATTCATACCGAGCGTGGATATCTTTAATGATATGATCTGTCCAAATCATATGTCGATGGTAAACTATTTCCCGATAGCTGACAATACATCTAAAAACGCCATCCCCTCAAGGGATGGTGTTTTTTAAAACAAAATTTTGCGATTACTGAATATCAAGGATCGTATACTGCATTTTTCCACTCGGAGTATTAAATATAAATTTTTCTTTCTTTTTCTTTCCAAGCATGGTTTCTCCTAGAGGAGATCGATACGATATTTTCCCTGCGGCAATATCAGACTCTTCCGGGCTTACTACTTGATATGTTTTCCGCTCTTTCGTTCCATCTTTCTGAACTACTACCACCGAACCCACCTCAACCACATCACTGTGGTGCACGGAGACAATTTCGGCTGAACGAAGAATGCTCTCCAAAGTAGTAATTCGCTCTTCCACGGTTGCTTGCTGTTCACGCGCCTGATGGTATTCTGCATTTTCAGAAAGGTCACCCAATGACTTCGCATATTCTAAGTTTTCAGCAATCTCCCGACGCTTGACACGGCGAAGGTGATCAAGCTCCTCCGAAAGTTCGTCAAATTTCTCTTGCGTTAGATATTCTTTTCCTTTTTCCATACCAATACATCATTATTCAATATAGAACTTAGTTTATAGCGTACTTTAGTGTATCTTACTCCCCCTAAAAGTCAACCAACACCCCTTGGGGGGATTCGTGGTCTTTTTGCAAAGAAGCATTTTGTGGAGCATCCCTCCCTTCTAGGTAGTATGGAGTATGTGCATACATCCATTCAAGAACTGACCGCATCACTGAAGACGCTCCAACAAGGTTCGTACTTGGACCTTTTTCCATTAAAACCACAAACGCATATCGCGGTTTCTCGTAAGGAAAGAATCCGACAACCCAGGAATGGACAGATTGCTTGGATAGACCAACTTCTGCGGTTCCCGTCTTTGCGGCAATAGCGACTTCTGGCAAAGAAAGCGCGGATGCGGTTCCGGTGAGTACGGCGTCTCGCATTCCTTCTATGACGACCTTCAGGTGTTCTGGATTAACGGTTACGCTCCGTTCAACTGATTTACCCTCTCCTTTTAGTAACGTCGGGTAAATAAGCTCTCCACCGTTTGCAAGAAGCGCGACGCTACGCGCAACCTGAATCGGGGTGGTTTGAAAACCGTATTGCCCAATGGCGGTATGGTAGGTATTTCCAAGACGCCACGGCTCACCCTCGAAATGTTGCGCTTTCCACGCGGGTGTAGGAATAATCCCTTCTATTTCACCGTCCAATTCAATGTTGGTTTTTTCGCTAAATCCATATAGTCGCATATAGTTTTCAATCTTTTCAATCCCAAGACCTTCCTGACCTTCGTACCCACCCCCAATTTGATAAAAATACACGTCCGAGGATACCGCGATCGCTTCACGCATATCTACCCACCCATGTACTTTCCAGTCTCGAAATACGGACGGCTGATCTGGGAAATAGGGGTTTGGTATGGTGAGGGCGCCTGTGCTTAAAATTTCTTTTTCAGGAGCAATAATCCCTTCCTCAAGCGCGCTTAACGCGACAAATGGTTTTATAATCGAACCTGGAATGTAGCGTCCAGAAATTGCGCGGTTTAAAAATGGAGTATCTTTCTCTAAGCGATACGTATTAATTGCGTCGACATCGACACCATCAGTCAATACCTGCGACTCATATTCTGGAAAGCTTGTTAACGCGAGTACTTCTCCGTTTGTTACGTCAAGCATAATAGCGGCGCCTCCTTCAAAACCTCGGTCGCGCGCGGTTTGCTGTATACGTTCAAAGAATGCTGATTGCAATTTGCTGTCAATCGAGAGCGTCACGCTATCCCCATCCTCGGGAGGACGCAGTGTATTACCAGATTCAACATTACCAAATGCATCAGTCTCAATGATTTGTAATCCGTTTGATCCACCAATGAGATCGTTAAATGCTCGCTCCGCGCCATCATATCCAATATACTCTTCTTGATAATACACTCCTGAGGTATCGTTCGCAGGATATCCAACATATCCAAGGACATGTGAAAGTCCTGGGAGTTTTGCATACATGCGCCGTGCAAAATTCTCTTCCTCATAAGGAACATTCCACGCTAATTCCTCTCCGTGTCGATCATAAATTACCCCTCGTTCGGCAAAGATGAGTGCGTTCCGAAGGCGATTTGCTTCACTACGTGAAGCGTATGCCTCTCCATTTACTACCTGTAAATTCCATAATTGCCACAAGAAAATTACTCCCGCAATGAAAAAAGCAATCCCTAAAAAAATAAAACTCCGCTGATTCAGGGGGCGCTCAATGCGACCCTGAAATTGGTGGGTGTCAAAATTTGGAAGATTATGAGAGTCGAGAAAAATTTCATCGGGAGCAATATCTTGATTTGAATATCCCGCCCTCCTTCGACCTAAACCGTGCCGATACATGTCTTTATCATAACATAGGCCCCGCGTCAGGAGCTTAAACGTAATCGGGATCGAATGATCCGTGAGAGCATAAAGAAGAGTATGCCGATAATGGTAGCAAGCCAGACAATACCCCCCTCGCCACCACCGCTATAGAGAATGTCCATACCCACTCCTCCTACCACAAGCTCAAATGGGCGATCAACGCTTATGAGTAGGAAACACGCAAAGATAAGCGTTACCCACCAGGGAAACAAAACAATACTTATAAAAAACAGGGTGGTTAAAATAATACGCACCATAACTTATTCTTCACTCCGAAGATGCTCCGAATAACTCTCTAATTCTGAAGCGACACCGCTAGAAGGGATGAGATATACTCTCTCAAGCATGAACACATTTACCGGCATCTGAAAAAGCAATGTCTGGAAAGAGTCGGCGGGACTCACATACACCTCTTCAATAAAACCAAAAACTTTTGGTGACAGGAGTGGAAAAATAACTGGTGCACCAATAGAAACTTCCTGATCACGCGGTACCCGAATCTCAAAATTCCCACCACCTCTTCCATATGCCTGGGTTCGAATATCACCTCCCACAATTACATCAGTTACCACCTGAGGAGCAGAGAAAAGTACTGCAACACTCGTCGTCTGCGATACCCGAGATACCGAACCGATAATCACTGAATCACCAGCAATCACGAGATCTCCGAGTAAAACTCCATCTCGCTTTCCAGCATCAAGAATCAATGTGTCATAAGGTGATCGAGACGGATTTGCAAGCACGGTCGCCAATGTCTTTTTCTCATAGTCAATTCTTCCAAGAGCTTCTTTTAAAAGTAGGTTCTCTTCACGTAAAATAGTACGATCAAGTAATCTGATACGGAGATCCTGGATCTCTTTAGAGAGTTCATTGTTTTCTGCAAGAAGAGTGTGCTTTGAGGCTAAGATACCCCACCATCCACCAAGATAGTTAAAAACCTCTTGTTCACCACGCCAAATCGGCACCGCGACAAAGGAAATTCCTTCTCGGACAATCGACCGTAACGTGTCTCCCAAGAAAAACACTCCGCTTAAAAAGAGGAGGGTGATAAATACCACTCGTAAATACGATCGAGAATTTTTACTATTTTTTTGGAGGTAGGTCATCTTCGTTTACAATAAAGACATCCTGAAAACCTTCAATATCTTCAAGGATAACCCCCGTCCCTCGGGCTACCGCAGTCATGGGATCTTCATCAATGTAGATAGGGATTTTTAAAAATTCTTCTAACAGAGGCCCAATGCCCCTTATCAACGCTCCTCCACCAACAAGATGTAAGCCTCGATGCATAATATCCGAAAGCATTTCTGGTGGGGTGGTTTCAAGTACTTCCCTTACCGAGTCAACGAGCGTATTCATCGATTGCGAGATTGCTTCCCGAATATCAGAGTCGGTAATTACCACTTCCCGAGGAAGACCGGTAACTAAGTCACGACCTCGTATCGCGGCCTCAAGGGGCCCATCTTCTGATTCAACGATCGCTCCTATTGAAATCTTAATATCTTCCGCCGTACGTTCACCGATCAAAATCTTAAACTCACTTCGAATATAGGAGATAATATCTTGGTTAAATTTGTCTCCCGCAATACGAATATTTTTTGACCGAACAATTCCCCCAAGCGCAATAACCGCGATATCTGTGGTGCCGCCCCCAATATCGACAATCATACTTCCTACCGGATCCCGAACCGGAAGACGAACCCCAATTGCTGCTGCCATAGGCTCCTCAACAATATAAACTTCCCGAGCACCTGCATTTTTTGTGGCATCACGAACAGCCCGAGTCTCTACGTTGGTAATACCTGAAGGAACACCGACAACCACACGAGGACCAAAAAATTTTCGATTATTGCCTTGGGTCTTATTTATCAAATATGCAATCATCTCTTCAGTTACCTCAAAATCAGAAATCACTCCATCAACAAGCGGGCGCACCGCGACCACGTGCCCAGGAGTTCTCCCAATCATTGACTTCGCCTGATTACCTACCGCGACCACCGTACCAGTCTTTTGATTTACGGCGACCACACTCGGCTCATTGAGCACAATCCCTTTCCCACGCAAATACACCAGGGTATTTGCGGTACCCAGGTCAATCCCAATATCATTCGAGAGGGAATGGATAAATTTTTTTATCACGTTACGTGCCATATTTCAGTGATCTAAAAACTGATCGAGAAATACCTGATATGGCACTATGCTTTTTTGATCTTGAAGCCGATCAAAAAATTCTACAGATTCCTTGCGTAATGTTTTTTCACTAACAATTGCTCGAAACGGGATGCCAATAAGATCAGCATCAGCAAACTTCTCTCCCGGAGGACAATCCCGATCATCAAATAAAACACTTCCCTGATCTCCACCAAGTTTTTCATAAAGCTCAACCGCTTTCCTCTGTACTACCTCATCGTTCCCCAACGAAATCAAATGGAGAGAGAACGGTGCAATACGTTTGGGCCACACCATGCTTTTCTCAGTACCAAGCACTTCAGCCACAACACCCATGATACGAGTTACCCCAATACCATAACTTCCCATAATTACGGGACGACGCACTCCTTTTTCGTCTACGAAAGAGAGGTTCAATGCTTCAGAGAAACGCGTGCCGAGACTGAAAATATTTCCTACCTCAATTGATTTCTCTTCAGTAATCTTCTCCGGGTCGAGGCCGAGCTCTTGAGCTACGGCTTCAGTGTACACCTCTTTATTAATAGCAATACCTTTATCCCGATCAAGAAAAATTACATCTTCCCCCGCGTCTGAGATCGTCTGAAATTCGTGTGAATATTTACTAAAACTCCCTCCAGAAGCAAAAGTAAAGAAAGTGTGTTTCCCAATACCGACTTCGTCAAAAATCTTCCGGTATACCTCGGTTATTTTTTCATAAAATGCATTGTGTTCTTCTGGGTTTCGTACAAAAGAATACAGGTCTTTCATCAAGAATTCCCTACCACGAAGCATACCGCTTTTTGCCCGAAGTTCATTTCGAAATTTATGCTGAATCTGGTAGACAAACGCGGGAAGATCTCGATACGATTGGATATGATTAGTGAGAAGCTCGGTAAGCGGTTCTTCATGCGTAAATCCGAGCCCCATTTCAGTCTTATTGTTAAGCACTGTTTTAAACCACACATCTACCGATTTGCTATCCCAACGATCACTCTTCTTCCACACCTCTTGATCTTGGAGTGCGGTAAGTAATACTTCCTGCCCTCCAATCCCATTCATATGAGACCGAATCAGCTCACTAATTCGGGAAAGCACCCGCAAACCAAGAGGAAGCATTGCGTATACTCCTGCGGACTCCTTATGGATAAATCCCGCTCGAATCAACAAGGAAGCATTTTTTGCTTCTTCACCTGCTGGCGCACTGCGACGCGTTTTTGTAAAAAGCGCAGATTGCTTCATTCCTACTATCTTACCGTAAAAACTAAAAAAGAAATACTTGACGGGAGACCCCTATTAATTCCAAAAAACCAGTACACCTCTTAAAAAAGACGTAGGATATCTTGATACGTGATGAATAACATAAGCATAATGAGGAGGATAAATCCAATGGTATTCAAGGTATTAGCAATACGTGCTTTAATCGGAGATCCTTTTAACGCTTCGATCAGTACAAAGAGGAGCCGTCCTCCATCAAGCGCGGGAAAAGGGACGAGATTGATTACCGCCAAATGTACTGAAATGAATGCCGTAAAACCAAGCAGATATACAAATCCGAGTGTTGATGCGTCACCAACCAAAGAGACAATTCCAACGGGACCTGTTACCTGCGAGAGGTCTGCCCCTCCTGAAAACGCATCAGTAAAAAATTGAAAAAGGCCAATGACCACCGCGGCTGATAATGAGAAGGTTGATTTGGCGCCTTCGATGATCGCGCTCCACCAAGGTAATTTGAGAATGCCGATTTTATCCATTGAAACTCCGATCGCAAAACGCCCAGGGACCACGTCTTCGCGCGGTATGAGCAATACATCCTGAGTTGTCTCTCCTCGTTCGATAGTTACGTTAAGTGTTTGGGTACCTGCGCTATTGATAAACGCTCGAATATCTTCAATGGGCGCATTAACCGCATCAAGCGACATCTCTCCTTGAGACAAAGAAAGGATACTGTCTCCTGACTTTAAACCTGCTTCTTCTGCAGGAGAGTTGGACACCACTTCAAGTATCATCGTTTGTGGTTGAGCCACCCTCTCACCTCCTTCTAAGGAGGCTGAGGTAGGAAACCCCACCATAAAACCAACCGCAAAGAGAAGCCACGCGAATAACATATTAAAAGCAACCCCACCGGAAAGCACGATAGCTTGAGCCCAACGAGGCTTTGCGGGGAAACTGCGTGACCAATCAGGAGAATCTTTCATATCTTCAGTAACCTGCTCCCCAAAAATTCGAACAAATCCTCCAAACGGAATGAGGTTCAAGGAATAGCGAGTCTCCCCCACCTTCCTACTCATTAATTTTGGAGGAAACCCGATACCAAATTCATCTACTCGTATTCCTAAATTCTTTGCAGTGAGAAAATGCCCGATCTCATGAACCAGCACTAAGACTGCGAGAATAATAATAAAAATGATAACACTCATAGCGTTTACTGACTGATCTCTTTATCTTTTCGAAAAAATAGATCCTCAAGCGAGCCATTGCCCTTATCAATCCGCTTTTGCATCTCGTCCTTGCAACGAAATTTCTCATCCTCGCTTAATATTCCTTGTGCTTCACTCTCTTGAATATCATTCCACACGTCATCACGAATCTGACGAAGACGTTTTCGCGCTTCTTCGAGGCGTTCTTTTGCAATTTTCTTCAGCGCCTCTCTGCGTTCAGCAGTCAATTCAGGGAATGAGACTCTGGCACCGGTATCATCAAGCGCTACCGACACCCCAAGATCGGCAAGCATAATTGCTCGTTCGATCTCTTTCAACTGTGCCTGATCCCAAGGAGCAATACGCAATGTCCGCGGATCTTCAATTGAAATCGTGGCGACTTGATTCAACGGCATTTGTACGCCGTACGCAAGCACCCGAACGCTATCGAGGAGTGCGGGGGTTGCCCTACTTGTTCTGATATTTCCCATTTCTTGAGAAAGCCAGACAACACTCTCCTGAATCTCTTTATCAAGTTGTGTAAATGAATATGCCATGCCTACTTATTGTAACCAAACCCTCACAGAATTCAATGGACCCGAGGTAAGGTCAGCGCGAGATATTCTAAGAGCATCTTTACCGATGCTCCCCGATCAAAAAGATAGCTTCGTATTTTTTGGATTTCGAACAATGTTTTAACTGGCAACTGTGTTTTATTTTTCTCATACATGAGACGCTCGAGTGTCTCGAGGAAGATACCCACTTCTCGTTTGCTTTTTGATTCATTCTTAAGTGATCGACATAATGTCTCTACCAACTCCATACGCTTTGAGACACTGCTCTGAAGAAAATCATGCGCGGTATCAGAAGCGTCCACCCGTGCTTCTCTTACTCGAAGGGAATAAAGCCGAGAACTGAGTGTTGGAATCAATTCATCCTCACTTCCAAAAAGAAAAAAATGTGTGCCGAGCGGAGGATGTTCAAAAAGCTTCAACAGCGCATTTTGCGCCTCAAGGGTCATACTTTCAAAAAAAATACCGATGAGCTTTTGATGGTACTGGATCGGTTTTACTATCGCGCGCCCATAGAGCATCCGACTATCACTAATTCCTAGCGCAATAAATTCAAAAAACAATACATCCGGATTCCCTTTAAACGGCATGCCACAGCGTGTGTGGGTAAACTCCTCAAACTCTTGGCGCGCTCGGTCTTTAGACATACCAGTAATAAGGTATGCGTGATGAAGCGCGGGGGGCGAAGGGATGAGTTCGTGGAGTCTAGCACGTGCCTCCATATTCTTATTTACGTTTTGAGATAATACTCTTCTTGTAAACATCAAGGTGTTCAAGCGCAACCCCCGTGCCGCGAGCAACACAGTAGAAAGGATCAGGTGCAAGTACCGCCTTTACACCGGTACGACGATAAATTAACTCGGTGAGATTTCGCAACTGAGATGAACCACCGGTCATGGTAATACCCTGATCAATAATATCAGCGGCAAGCTCTGGAGGAGTCTCTTGAAGCACATCCTTTACTGCTTTAATCATTTCCCGTAATTCACGAGAGATTGCTTTGACAATTTCATTGCTTCGAATCTCGGTCGTGCGGGGCATGCCCGTGATATAGTCTCTTCCCTTTACCATGGTTGAAAGTTCCTCCTCGAGTGGTACCGCGGATCCCACATTGATTTTTATTTCTTCAGCCATTTGGTCTCCAATCGCAAGGTTAAAGGTTCTTTTAATATAATCCGCGATTGCCGCATCAATTCGGTTTCCCGCGCATTTCACTGACGTTGAAGATACAATTCCTCCAAGCGAAATAACCGCAACATCGGTTGTACCACCACCAATATCAATGATCATATGCCCGCGAGCCTCATGAATTGGAATACCAGCACCAATCGCGGCTAGAATGGGTTCCTTAACCACATACGCGTTCTTAGCTCCTGCTTTTATCGCAGCTTCAATTACCGCACGCCGTTCAGTTGATGTTACTCCCGCGGGAACCGAGACAAGCACATCTGGTTTAAAGAAATTCAATTTTCCAAGCGCCTTGCCAATATAGTATCGAAGCATTGCTTCAGTTACTCGATAATCAGCGATAACACCATCTTTCATGGGACGGTATGCAATGATACTTTCTGGAGTCTTGCCGATCATACTCTTAGCCTCAAGTCCTACCGCAAGAATACGGTTATCTATTTCTGATACCGCGACAACCGAGGGCTCCGTAAGCACCACTCCTTTGCCGGGTAAAAATACCAAAGTATTTGCCGTTCCTAAATCAATCCCCAGTTTTGAAGAAAAAAAGCTCATGAACACCTATTATAGCATAGGTAAGATACGAAAAAACAAGCATTAAACCTATAAAATAAGAAGGGGGGGTATGTAAGAGAGCTAATGAGGTTTGCATATATAGCATATATGCTATATACTTTTACTATGAAAAAAGGAGTTAGAAAAGAGGTGCTCACCCCAGGGTCAGAAGCCCTGGGAGAGAGGATTCAGAGGATTCGTGACAAAAAAGGAATTACGCAACACGAACTCGCGACACGCGTTCAAACCACCCAAAGCGCGATTGCCCGTATTGAGCGAGGTGAGCAAAATATGAGCACTGAAATGATTGCGCGGGTAAGTAGTGCCCTCAACACACCTGTGATCACTCTCGGTAATGATGCGATTAATATTCAAATTGAAGGGAGACATAAACTTAAAGGCGAGGTAACCATTAAGACATCAAAAAATGGTGCGGTTGCCCTTATGGCTGCCTCACTACTCAACCAAGGAAAGACCACGCTCAAGAACATGCCACGTATTGAAGAGGTGTTTCGGCTTGTTGAAGTGCTCGAAAGTATCGGTGTCATAGTTCGATGGAACGACAGTGCAATGGAAATTACTCCGCCAGATCATATCGACATCACACATATCAATCGCGCCTCTGCGGTCCGTACACGCAGTATTGCGCTCCTCTTTGGGCCGCTTATTCATTATTTTAAGAAATTCTCACTACCCCACCCGGGTGGATGTAAACTTGGCTCACGCACGGTTAAGCCCCACCTTTTTGCGCTTGAGCGATTTGGGGTCTCTATTGTCTCGAAAGAAGAAGATTACCATATCAGTCGCCACACACTCACCCCCAATGAAGTAGTGCTGTATGAATCTGGTGATACCGTTACCGAAAATGCCATTATGGCGGCGGCTCGTATCCCTGGGAAAACCGTAATCAAATTTGCATCGGCAAATTACCAAGTGCAAGATTTATGTTTCTTCTTGGAGACTCTCGGAGTTACTATTCAAGGAATTGGTACGACCACACTTACGATAGAAGGAAAACCCGATATTAATACTGATATTACCTATGCGGTGAGCGAAGACCCGATTGAAGCGATGTTCTTTCTCTCCGCAGCAATTGTAACTCGATCCGCCATCACCATCCGCCGATGCCCTATCGACTTCCTTGAACTCGAGCTTCTGAAACTCGAGAAAATGGGATTTAAATACACCATTCTTAAAAGGTATAAAGCACTTAATGAAAAAACGAATCTGGTAGACATAAAGACATTTCCGAGTACGCTAAGCGCCCTTGAAGAGAAAATAGAATCGCGCCCGTACCCAGGGCTCAATATCGACAACCTTCCTTTTTTTGCGGTGATTGCAACCCAGGCAAAAGGTCAAACCTTTATTCACGATTGGGTTTATGAGGAACGGGCAATTTATTACAAAGAACTCGATAAACTCGGAGCAGAAACTATTCTTGCGGATCCACACCGAATCTATATTACCGGCCCCACGAATCTAATCGCGAATGAAGTAATTACTCCGCCCGCCCTTCGACCTGGAGCTATTATCCTTATTGGTATGCTCGCGGCAAAAGGAGTATCGACACTTCGCAATATCTACAGCATCAATCGAGGCTATGAGGATATTATCGCTCGACTTAACTCACTTGGCGCAAAAATTACTCTGTTATCGGCTGGTAAATAGGACACGCCGCGCTGATTTGAATTTTCTCTCCATTTCTGGAACTATATACTCATGGAACCAAGACGAAAGCCTCTATTTTATCGGATTCTGTGGATATTTATTGGTATTGCAATTATAGGGAGTATCTCCCTCCTTGTTTTCAACCGAACTCCCAAAGGGGTCGTACGCTTTACACTCCCCGAGGCAGATGCACGTGTCTTCATCGATACTTCGGAACAAAGACATCGAGATACTGAAAAAGAGCTTAGCTTTGAGCTCTCAACCGAAAAAAAACATACGGTTCTTATTGCAGAAGACAAATATTGGCCATGGGTTAAAACCATAACCCCACACCCTGAAACCCCCACGACACTCTTCCCTTTTTTGATTAAAAAAAATACTACCGGCCTTTTGATTCCTACGGGAGACCCTGAATACCAAACAATTAAAGCAACGCTCCGAAATATCAAACCCCCTACAAACACACGACGAATCTCACCTTCAGGAAATGTTGCCATTTGGATTGAAGATGGGGCACTTAAGGCATCATGGCTCCCTGAACGGAAACCACCCGAGTGGTTTTGCGCTCAAAATACCCCCTGCCAATTAACCCGAAACATACCTACCGGAGATATCATTGGTGAGATTAATAATATCGACTTCTTTAAAGAAGAAGATCACCTCTTGCTTATTGGAGACCAAAACGGAATATATGCCCTTGAAATTGATACTCGAGGAACACAAAACCGACAACCTGTCTATAAAGGAGGTGAGGTGCGGTTTATGAAGGTCTCCGCAACAAGTAGTAGGCTCTATCTGCTTGATGGAACTGAGCTTGTTGCAGAAATTCATCTTTAGGTTTAGGCCCCACCCTCTTCATCGCTCATATGCCCTTCATTCATGAAAATTCTTGACGTCATACCAATCAGCCGTGGTATCGGTGTAGAGATATTGCAATACTTTAGCTCGGATGATATCGCTCCCGGCGCAATGGTTTTAGTACCTTTAAAAAGCAAGCGGGTCCCCGCGCTTGTGATTGAGTCTCACCCCGCGGAAGCGCATAAGAGTGAGCTTCGCTCGCAGGGCTTTATGCTCAAGAAAATTGCTTCTGGATCAGCACAACAAGTTCTCTCTGAAGCATTCCTTAAGACATCTAAACGAATGAGCAACTACACCGTCGCTTCAACCGGAAGTGTTCTGGCAAGTATGGTGCCCAAAGTCATCTACGACAATTATAAAAATCTTCCGAAAAAAATCGGCCACAAAAAAAGATTGAACGATCGGTACCACAAATTTATCCTCCAAGCTGACGATGAAGAGAGAATTGCGCATTACAAAAGCCTTATTCGGGAATCGTTTGCGCGCAACGCTTCTGTTTTTTTCTGCCTCCCCACCACTCATGACATTGAGCGTATTCGCGTGTTTCTCGAGCGAGGTATCGAAGAGTTCACGTATATCCTTCATAGCGGGATTAGTAAAAAAGAAATTCTCTCCCTCTGGAAGAAAATTATCACTGAGGAACATCCGGTGTTAATCATCGGGACCGGAAGCTTCCTTGCGATTCCCCGAGAAGATATTGGAACCATTATCATCGAAAATGAAGGTTCTCGAGCCTATAAAACCCTGAAGCGCCCCTTTATTGATATTAGAACGTTTGCAGAGTTTCTCTCAGAGGAGATGCGTGCGAATTTGGTATTTGGGGATATGGTGATGCGAGTTGAAACTATTTCAAGATACCATGACGGTGAACTTGGAGAAATTGCTCCGCCAAAATTTCGATCACTCTCATCTGCTCAGTCAGAAATTATCGATATGCGCCCCCTTGATCAAAAAGAGGGATTCTCACTCATAAGTGGGAAGCTTGCTGAACTCATTACCCACACCAAAGAACATAATGAGCACCTCTTTATCCTTGTTTCTCGAAAAGGATTTGCTCCGATTACCGTATGCGGAGATTGTGGAACTACCCATACCTGCGAGCACTGTGATACTCCTGTCGTACTCTACCAGCGACCTCGGGAAAACATTTTTCTATGCCATCACTGTGGACGCTCATGGAGCAGCCGAGTCACCTGCCGAACCTGTGATGGGTGGAAACTTGAGCCTTTAGGTATTGGTATTGAGCTCGTTGAAGAAACGCTTAAAGAATGGTTCCCTCAGGTAGCACTGTTCCGGATTGATGGGGATACAACCACTACGAGCAAAAAAATCAATGAGGAGATGGAGAAATTTTTTAATGCTCCAGGAAGCATACTTCTTGGCACGGAGATGGCAATTTCCCATATCTCACACACTCTTGAAAATACCGCGGTGGTCTCACTTGATAGCCTTTTTGCAATTCCTGATTTTCGAATGAATGAACGGGTGTTTCGTATTATCATCAAACTCCGATCGATCACGCAACGTTCTTTTATACTTCAGACCAGGCAACGCGCGCATGCAGTGCTTGACCACGCTCTGAGAGGAAATATGATCGATTTTTATCGTGCCGAAGAAGAAATGCGAAAGCAATTTAATTATCCCCCGTTCTCCCTCTTAATTAAGATAAGCACGCCTGGAACACCTGAGGATCTTGATTCTCTGAAACAGAAAATAGAAACGTGGATCAATCCAGAATCTATTGAAATGTTTTCGGGAATGAGGAATGAGAAAGGAAAAGGAATGATTACTATCTTACTGCGTATACCGCATCAAGAAATTAAAGAGACGGACATCTTTTCTCTCCTCAAAGAACTCCCCCCTTACTATACGATTAATGTTGATCCACAGAACTTGCGTTAACAAAAATAGACAGCCTTTTAAAAATCTTATATAGTAATCTCTAGAACCCACCCCTCGGATCCCTTCTTCCCTCGCCATGCTCCGGGTAATCCCCCGCTTGTTTACCTGAAGAGAAGGATCCGAGGTTTTCTCTTATATTTTCTTACCATTACACCACAAAGAAACACCTATCAGCAGGCATGAAAAAAATTCTCTCAAAAGAACACCCGACACTACGTCTTCACGCGCGTGAAGTAGCGCGTCACGAGATACAGAGCAGTGCTATACAAGGATATATCCAGGATATGCAACGTGCATTACGAACCCAAGAAGATGGCGTTGCAATTGCTGCGCCACAAATTGGTATTTCGCTTCAAATCTTTATCATATCAGAAAAGATACAATTTGGGCGCCATCCTTCCTTTCGTACTGATGAGGAGGTGAAAAAAGATCCTCCGAAAGATCATCGTGTTTTCATTAATCCTCGAATCATTAAAAAATCAAGGAAAAAACAATATGTGGAAGAGGGGTGTTTAAGTGTTCGATGGCTATACGGAAAAGTATCCCGAGCACAACAGGTCACTATCGAGGCCTATGATGAATATGGAAAAATTTTTCGTGAAGGCGCAAGTGGTTTACGTGCCCAAATTTTTCAGCATGAAATCGACCACTTACATGGCGTGCTTTTTATCGACCATGCTCAAGAACTCCAGGAGATTCCTCCGGATGACCGAGCACAAAACACCCCCTCATAACACCTATGTCTCACCCGTTGATACCATCTTTTGCATTTTTTGGAACCTCGCGAATGTCAGTGGTTGTTCTAGAAGAGCTTGAAAAAGAGGGGTTACTCCCCGCACTCGTCGTGACACAGCCTGATACGCCACAAGGACGCAACCTGCGCATAACCCCTTCAGAAGTTAAGCGTTGGGCACAAGAGCGAAATATCCCACTGTGTGATCCCCCGAAAAAATCCTCAATTCTTGAATCGTGTCCAGCGCTTACCCAACACCCACTCTTTGTCGTGGCATCTTTTGGTAGGATACTTCCTCAATCAATTATTACGCTCCCTACTCATGGGGCGATAAATATACACCCCTCGCTCCTTCCAAGACTTCGAGGTGCTTCTCCAATTCAATCTGCAATTCTAAATGATGAAAAAAAGACAGGGGTTTCTCTCATGGTAATGGATGAAAAAATGGACCATGGCCCTATTATCGCACAAGAAAAAGTAACGATTGAATCTTGGCCTCCCGCTCCAGCGCTTGAAGAAATGCTCGCGCGAAAAGGCGCGATGCTCTTAAAAAAGACACTGCCCGCATGGATACAAGGCGAAATTAAAGCAGTCCCCCAAGACGAAACCAAGGCGACCTACACCAAAAAATTTACGAAAGAGGATGCCCTTATCTCGCGTGACGCAGATCCGTATAAAAACTTTCTCAAAATTCAAGCATTCCAATCTTCCTCACTACGTCCGTTCTTTTTTATACATCAACACCACAAACCCCTTCGGGTTATCATTACAAAGGCATCATACCAAGATAATCAGCTTATTATCGAGCGTGTCATTCCAGAAGGAAAAAGAGAAATTCCATTTGAACTATTCTCTAAACAAATGAAGGTTTAACAACTAGCCTTCAATGATCACGTCCATTAAGACTACCGGTTCAATTGGCCGATCAGGGCCGGTGGTCTTCACGTGGCTAATACGGTCAACGACATCCATACCTTCTACCACCTTCCCAAAAACCGTATGCAGCCCATCAAGCCATGGTGTTGCTTCCGCCGTCACAACAAAGAACTGGCTACCATTCGTATTCGGGCCTCGGTTCGCCATCGCAAGAATACCACGAGTAATTGGAACGTTATGTATCTCATCTTCAAATACATAATCAGGCCCGCCTGTTCCATAGGTGGACACCTCATCTCCGCGAGTATTAGGGTCTCCTGCTTGTATCATAAAATCAGGAATCACGCGGTGGAATTTTGTCTGATCATAAAAGTCACTTCGAGCAAGCGTCAAAAAATTCTCGACTGTCTTGGGTGCTTTGTCAGGAAACAGTTCAAGAGTAATATCCCCTAATGACGTTTTTAAAATAGCGGTAGACATAGCTGAATTTGTATTATGGATAGTAAGCGGAACAGAACCAATTGAAACAACTGGCAACGGTGCGATAAGCTCTTGGCTATAATCAGAAAAACGATCGACTAACTGATAGAGATACCCTGTCCACACCGCACTGATAATAAGGAAGATCCACGTAAATAATGGGTGTATTTTTTGTCGCAAATGCATATACTCGATATGGTACCACTAATTACTCTTTAAGACTACGCATCATTGATTTTAACTTCGCGCCTCCCTTTCTTACAGAAGTAATACGCGCCTCTTTGTCGCGCTTTAATTCAGCAAGCAAGATGTTTTTCATCTCGTCAATTGCGGCATAGAGATCATCCCGTTTCGCAACCGCTCGAAACTGCTTCCCCGCAACCTTTAAGTTAATTTCTGCGCGAAAGATATCTCCGGAGCGATGATGCTTCGTGGTCTTCCCTACTTCAAGTAGCGCCGTTACCTTTCCACTATCAAGATCAACTAATTTACGCGTATACTGAAGTTTTTTTGCAACGTAGGAGGTAATTGCGGGAGTTAACTCAATGTTCGTAGCTTTAATATTGACCATAAAATAAGTTATACATTTAAGAATAATCGAACATCACACTAGGCTCTTTTAATGGCAATTGTCTTTCGGGACGCATGGTGCCCGGAAACAATATGTACTGCATTCGTAGGAACATTAAAATACGTTGCAAGAAGCCCTACCACTTTCCGATTTGCCTGATTCCCTGCTGGCGATTCTTTAACCTTCACCAGAAAATGCGTCGAAAGCGCGCTTACCTCATCATGTTTTGACCCTGCCTCAACAAGTACCCGAATATGCTTCTCACTCATATGCCACGTCGAAATTTACCCATTAGTGTTGCTTGTGCAATACAGTGTCCTTCAAGAGAAGAGAGTACTTCGTTTTTCGTTGCTCCTTCAGGAAGGTCGAGCCGTGTATCGAGGGCGTATACTCGAAATACATATCGGTGCTCTTTTCCATCTGAAGGACATGGCCCATAGTACCCTTTTTCACCATCAGTGCGGGCGCCGGCGACCCCTGATGGCTCTCTCCCCTCTTCTATAACATTTGTACTCGGAGGAATATTAAAGACAATCCAATGATCCCAAACGCCCGCCACCGCATCGATATCATCCATAATCAAGACGAGTGAAGTGGTTCCTTCAGGAATACCATAAAAAGCAAGGGGCGGAGAAATATTTTTTCCGTCACAAGTATAACGAGGAGGTATATTACCCGAGTGAGAGAATGCTGAACTGTCAATAATAAGACTGTCCCGATTCCCTTCCATATATACCATTATACTACCATTTTTGTTTCCAAAAGCATACCATTCGAGGCACAATACATTTGCGCATTTCGCTTTTTATGGCTACAATGCACATGCTATTCCGGTGTAGCTCAGTGGTAGAGCAGTCGGCTGTTAACCGATTGGTCGCAGGTTCGAATCCTGCCGCCGGAGCCCAATAGGACGATATGGTTCAAAGCGCTCCAAATCCCACTCAACAGAGCCATGAAAGTCAGGTTCGAACTCATCGTTTTCATGTTCAGAGCCTTTCTGGTATTCGAGGAATATATGAAAGGGATCCGTGGCTTCAATACTGAGCATTTTGTCGGTTAGTCGTAGGTTCGAACCAACGCGCGTGAGTATTGCTCGTTTGGTGGATGCGTCACCAGATTTGAAACGCTTTGCTGCTGTATCGGCATAGTCAAACACCGAGATAGCAGCGTTTCGGATATCGATTGAAGTTGGCGGTTTTTTAGAGAGCGCATCTTCCAAGGATTGTTTCTGAGATAAGAGTGTGCTGCGTTGACGCGCATACTCTTCGTTGGAAATGAGGTTTCCTTGAGCGTTCTCCGGAGCTGTCTTAAGCGTGATCAGTCCGTCAAGGTGTTTAAGGCACGTCCGAAGGGTATTTTCCTGCGAAGCGCGAACGACCTGCGCATTGGTGAATTGGTTCTCCGATAACGCTTCTAGAAAATCGAGCGCCCAGTCACGGAATTCACTCGCAAGCTCGAGCCTTTGAAGGAACTCGTGGATCTGCCGTTCGAGCTTCTTTGTTTCAATTCCCCGTTGTCGACACCGGGGATTCTTGCTTTTGGCACAGTGGTAATAGACGTAATGGAGGAGAATGGGTTTCTCCATACGATCAATGCGAACGTTGCATTCCGGACACTGATCACGGTTTCCGCGCGCGAACTTCACTCGACAGGAGCTACAGATGATTTGGTGTTTCTCCTCGGCCGTGACCGCTCCGCCACATTCACCACAATGGATCATGCCGCTGAAGGTGAACCGACAGGTATTTCGTGGGGAATTGGAGGTCCTCTTCCCAAGAAGGATTTGGACTCGGTCGAATTCCGCTTGAGTGATCATTGGTTCGTGATTCCCGCGGTGCCATGAGCCAGAATTCCGGGGGTATTCAAAGGAGCCATAGTAGAAGGGATTGGAGAGGAGCCGATACAGGCCACTGCGTGCCAACGGCTTTCCCCCTTGTCGGCGCATTGGGCGCGTGCGCAATCCCCAGCTTCCGTTGGCGATCTCAAGGATCTTTGTGGTTGAGTAGTTACCCGAAAGCATAAGATCCCAGATTCGGCGAATGATATGAAAGCGGTCGGGATCCATGACTAGTTGACGTTCACCGGACTTTGTGACGACGTTGAGATACCCCAAGGGAGAGAGCCCCGGGCACCAGCCCTTCTCAGCTTTTGTTTTGAGCCCGCGCTTCACGTTCCGGCTGAGATCATCAACATATTTCTGTGCCATCCCGAACTCAACATACATCAGAATGGTATTATCCTCGATTTGGCTGAAACGCTGAGTAGGGGTGATGATCTGGAGGCCATGCTGTTTGAGTGCCCAGATGAGGGATCCCCCATCAACGGGATTGCGCGCAAGGCGATCAAGTTTCCAGCATAGAATCCCTTGAACCTCTCCGCGGTAAACGCGTTGTATCATGTCGTTGAAGATCGGGCGACCAGGCGCCTTCGCGGATTTAGATTCCGTAAGAACGGTTGATACGGAAATCCCGAGCTTCCGGGCAAGTTCACGGATCTCGTTCACCTGAGATTCAATGGATAGTACTTGGCGATCTTCTGATTCGGTAGATTTTCTACAATAGATGATGAACGAAGCCATAGATAACGAGAAAGGAATTCAAACCCCGAGAGGTGTACAGCGTAACGTACATGAGAGTTTCGAGTCAACTATCTCAGCCTTTAATAACCGAATCATCGCTACGTTCGTCGGGGTTGGGATTCTGTAGCAGGAGTTGCGTCAGTTCAAGCAAGCGGATTCCCATTTCTTCCGCTCGTTCCGGCGAGATATCCACGCCATATTCGCGGCGATAAATCTCACGGAACTTCTTAATTGCAGCTTCTGAAAGACGCATCTTTTTAGGATAGCCTGTCACGAGCGCTCCGGAAGACGTGAGTACTTGTTGCGAGTGGCAGGGTTCTAACTCATGTCGAGTTCCAATTGATACCGAGCGCAAGAAATCCCCACTTTTGGAGCTTCGCCGTTAATGGAGAATGCGATATAATGACAATGAATTCAACGTTCCCTCACAACGATCAAGCCGATCATGCATGCTATGCCTGACTTTCCGCCGGAGAAAGGGGTGGACTTCCGAAAGCTTGAGCGAAAGGTCCCTACCGTCTCGGCATCGTTCCCGGACGGATCTGTGATTGAGATGATCTACAACAGGATTCGCGAACAGAGCGCCTTCGTTCGATGGAAGAGCGGCGTGTGGGAGATCCATGACACGGTCCCGGTGGATCCACTGCTCCGGCTTGTCCCGTATTCGGCGCAGAACAACCTGATCAAGAATCAGATTGTGCTCTTGCCTACTGGACCAGAGGAGTATGACTCAGAACAAGCTCTTGTTGACGAGATTCGCTGCTTCATTCACCGCTATGTTGATTTGAGCCCCGTATTTGAGCAGATCGCGGCTTTTTATGTTCTTTTCACCTGGGTTCACGACCAATTCAATGAGTTGCCGTACCTGCGCGCCCGTGGGGAGCCTGGTTGCGGCAAAACCCGCTTCTTGCTCACCGTGGGGTCGCTTTGTTACAAGCCAATTTTCGCGAGCGGCGCTTCAACGACCTCCCCGCTGTTCCGGATCCTCGACTCGATCGGAGGGACGCTCATCATCGACGAGAGCGACTTCCGGATGAGCGACGAGAAGAACGAGCTGTCGAAGATCCTCAACAACGGGAATGCGAAGGGTTTTCCGGTACTTCGCAGCGAAGGCAATGGAAAGGGCGAATACAATCCGAGAGCTTACCAGGTGTTCGGGCCCAAACTTGTGGCGGTTCGTCGCTCATTTGAAGATCGCGCGCTCGAAAGCCGGTTTTTGACCGAAGACATGGGGCAGCACACGATGCGCGAGGATATTCCCATCAACCTTCCAGCTTCGCACGCAGCAGAGGCGCTGGCATTGCGGAACAAGCTGCTGCTCTTTCGTTTCCGGAACCTGGGGAAATCGAACATTTCCGAGGATTTGATTGACCGGAGAATTGAGCCCAGACTGAACCAAGTGTTCGCGCCCCTCCTCTCGATCATTGACGATTCCGACCTACGCGCGTCGTTGCGGAACGTGTTGCGAGAACACCACCAGGACATGGTGGCTGAGCGGGGCCTGGATACCGAGGCTGAAATTCTCGCGATCATTCGTGATATCGCGGGTGAGAGAGAAAATCCACGCCTCTCTGTCGGCGAGATCACCCAGCGATTCAGCGAACTTCACGGTGAGGATTATGACCGAAAGATCACGCAGCGTTGGATTGGCGGCGTTCTCCGGTCCCGATTGCACGTGAAGACACGGAAAAGTCACGGGCTTTTCGTGATTCCACCGGACGAGTGCCCGAAGTTAAAGCGGCTCTACGATCGGTACGGAATCGAGAAACTCCACGATGCGTAAGCACGTGGAGAACACGGGTGGACGTTGGGGACATTGGGGACGTTCTTCCGGGTGCGTTGAGCGAAGTCACGCGGGGCAAACAGCCCGAAAATACGGGCCGGCGCCAGTCGTCGTGTCCGTGGTGACATCCCCAAAGTCCCCCAAGTCCACCCAAGACCGCTTGCTGAGGTCCTGATCGCGGTTGTGGTGATCCGATCTTGCGTGATTCCGCAAGAATTCACTCCTTTGTCGGACCGAGCACCGGTTTACAATGGAATTGAAGCCACTTCGACTTCCCTAACATTCGAAATCTCCATGGATTCCTCGCGTTTACCCAACTATCTCAAGGCGCACCGAAGGCGAAGCGGCCTTTCACAAGAGGAAGTTGCCTACCTTCTTGGAACGCAATGCGGATCCAAAGTGTGTCGCTACGAACGGTTTAGCCAACAACCCAAACTGGAAACGGGGCTCGCCCTGGAGATTCTATTCCGGACGCCGGTGCGTGAATTGTATGCGGGAACGCATGAGAAGGTGGAAAACCGATTAGCACGGCGGATCCGGGCCCTCATCCGGCGGATCAAACGCGACAAACCAAGCGCTGTAACTCAACGAAAGCTCGAACTTTTAACCGCGATCATCGAGGCGATCGAATCACACGCCCAAACAACATCATGAGGCGGGTGAAAATGCACAATTCACGTGTTCTCGCGATTGATCCTGGTTGTCGAGGGTTCGGCTACGCGGTCCTTGAGGGACCGAAAACGTTGGTTGATTGGGGGATAAATGGAACTCCGGAGGATAAGACCGCACAGACTTGTCGCAAGGTCCGGAGATTGATCAAATTCTATTCCCCAGAAATCCTGGTGCTCGAGGATTTTGCCGGAGACGGTTCCCGCAGGTGTCTCCGGGTGCAGCTCTTAATTGGAGAGCTTCGCCGGCTCGCCGCATCGAGTGGAGTTCGGACCGCTAAGTTTTCTCGCGCCGACATTCAGACCGCCATTGTCGGGCCGCGGGGAACGAAGCGTGAAATTGCGCTCGCACTCGGACATCGCTTCCCAGAACTTGCCCCGTATGTTCCACCAAGGCGGCGACCATGGATGGGTGAGGATTATAGGATGAACGCGTTTGATGCCGTTTCGCTTGCTGTGACGTTCAATCGTTTAGAGGCGTGAGCGTAGATCAGTCTCCGAGTGCATTGTCATTTGGGGTTGAGGAAACAAAATCTCATTCCTCAATCGCGCTCCGCAATGCGCGCAGGAAGCCATCGGGCGATCCTACGAAAAAGATCGCGTGGTTCGTACCACCTTCAGTCTCGATGATCAAGTACCGATTATCCTTTATATCCAAATACGCATCGGAAATTGAAGTGAGAGGAATATCGTGAAGCAGGATCTCCGACGTCGAATCTTCTAAACTAAGCACTCTTGTGCTCGTTAGGATATTTATAAATTCATAGTCGAATGCGTCGTAATTCACTAGAGTAACAATTTCCTTCTTATCCGTTGCGACCCGGCGTACTGCAGTCTTGACGACGGGATCAGCGAGCCAAATAGGAATGGATAGCGTGTCGCGGACCATATAGAGAACCAATCCTGACACCAGCAAAAACGCGACAAGCATTACCACTGCACAAGTCGCTAACGCAAAAACCCTACCGTTCCGCTTCTCTGCAGAGCTGTTGTTATCCGGATTCCAGTCATAATCCGCAACGAAGACCTCAGATCCACATTCGCTACACCACGTGATTGAACTATCCGATTCTTGTTTTCCACAGTAAGAGCACTTCCCCATGCTATTTACAAATCGAAGATGAGGTTCAGGTCGGGCTTGGAAAATAGATCAGTGCTAAAGCTCGTAGCAACATTCCAAAGATTATCTTGGCACCTAGGCCGCTCTAGCAGACCGTGTTTTCAGGGCGCCAAGTCTCCGGATAGTTCTTCCAGCTTGTCGATGTCACGCCCGACGATCGTTCGGGCGCATTCCAAGCAATAATGGTCCCAGCTCCGACCGTTACGGACCTTCAGACGCTTTTCGCCCTTCTGAATCCGGTGCCGGGCGTTGGCCTGACAGTTGTGCGCTCGTATGGCCTCATCGACCCGTGCCTGTTCAATAAGTGATCTAGTTCGTGCCATTGAAAACTTCGTTGACCGCTCTCTCAACGATTCCCGCGAAATCGTCATTGATCGCATCAAGATCCTGGCGCGTGAATTCGTGGCGTTCGCCGGTCTGCCTTCCGGCTACCGAATTAACCTGGCGGTCAATGGCGGACTTTATGACTACAAAGTTCGTCCTGCCGAGCCGCTGGCGGTCGAGGTCGTGGCCCTCTGCGTTGACGCCACGTTCAGCGAGAACGCGGGCTGTTTCAGTGCGAACACGCATATCGAGGCCATCGCGCAGCGCCTGCCGCTGCCGCACCCGCGTCACTGGTACAGGCTCCAGCTCGTCGTACGCCTGCTTCACTTCGTCGGACGTGTAGCCCTTCTCCTGCAGAACTCGCAGCGCTTCCAGGGCTTCTGCGTCTTCCACGATCAGCGGAATTTCCTCAAGTCGAACGCCCGTTTGTCCGCGTACATCGACGCTTTTCCCGTCGCCGAAGTCACGCGGTTCAGGCTCGACTTCCAGCTCGTGGGAAGACCCGAAATCGAGATCTTCGAGCGGCAGAAGCTGGTCGAAGAATTTCCGGTCGGCCTCGCTGTATTGCTGGAAGTCTTCCCAACGGCTGGCCACGTTGGCCCCGGCATGGAACACCACAGTTCCGTAGTTGAGGACATTCCCCGGCGCGTTTTGCTCGATGACCCGCATTATGCGACCGACAAACTGAACGAAAGGGGACAGGTTCGCGAACACGCTGAACACTGCGGCAACAGCAAGATACGGATGATCGAACCCCTCGCCGAGTTTGCGGACCTGGACGATGACATCGAGCTCGTCATTCTCAAGTCGCTGCATCACGCGATCGTTCGCGGCACTGTCCTCGCGGGAATGCACATAGTCGGCGCGACGGCTGCGCGCCCGGTAAGCCTCGACGACCTGCCGGCAATGCTCATAATTAAGAGCCGAAGCAATGATTTTCAGCCGATTGTCGTGTGCTGCCTTGCGTCGCTTGTCCAATTCCCGGATCGAGGCATCGACAATGGTGTTCAGCGTCTCGGTTGAAGTCACAATGCTTCGCCGGAAATCGGCGTCCTGTTCGCCCAGGCGGCGAACCTCGTCAAGGTCGACTTCGAGCTCTTGCCCGTCCTCGCGTCGGACAAAGCGTAGCGTCCGGGGATTCAGAACAACCGCCTTCAGGCGCTTGACGTAAGCCTCCTGGATCGCCCGGAACACCGGATACGAATACAGTATGCGCCCGGCCATGAGCTGGCCGTCCGCGCGCAGCGGCGTCGCGCTGAAATTAACGATCCGCGCGGTGGGGAATTTCTCCTTTAACGTGTTCCAGCTGTGCGCGACGTTGTGATGTCCTTCGTCGAAAAGAATAAGGTCAAAGAAGTCGTCTGGAAGGTTCGGAAGCCAGCGGTTTTCCTCGCCCTGAAGCTGCTGAATGTTCGTCACCACAACATCGGCTTCCACAAGGTCCGCCCGATTCGTCGCCTTGCCGCGGATCTCGGCGGGTTCCGGATACGGTTGACTATTCAAGACCCCGCACTTGACGTAGAACATGTCCTGGCGCGCAGGGTCGAAATCGTGGTGAAGCTGTTCAGCGATCTTGACGCTCGGCGCTACGACGAGCGTTCGTTTCGCACGGAACGCAAAGGGCGCCAACGTGATGAGGCCAGACTTTCCGCATCCAACGGGCAGAACGATTCCGATCTCGCGTTCATTTCGGTTATCTTCCCCAGCAAAAGCGGCAAGTTGTTCATAGGCTTCCTGCTGCGGTGTGCGCAGCTGCGGATTGCCGCATATAGAAGGAACACGGGTCTGAAACGGATTATTGTCCATCTAGGATCTATTCAACTCTTCCGGTTTTGGCCACTAAAATAGCGGATATCTGAACATTCCTGGACACCGGACGCTCGCTCCTACGAAACAGCCGAAGAGCTCTACCCGAGATCTCGGAAGAAATCAACCAAACAGGTCAGAAACCGAGAACCACGGTTGAGTTCTTACCACGTTCAACAATTCTTCATCCAAACGGAGATTGTAAAGAATCGACGGTCGAGAGTTTAAACGAAACAGTGTCGATTTCCGCGAGAAAATATCCAATAAGTTTCTTATTCCGCTTTAGCCCGGCAACGCACACGAGTAGTTGCCCGTCTCGATCGCTTTCTAAGAGGCAAGGAACCGAAACAGAATCAAAACTCTTTGGTAGTTGCAGATCCGATTTAAAAATTCGCCTTGAGCACGTAATCGAGTTGAGGTTCAACTCATAAAGGCCCCAAAATACTCCCGCGCCATTTGCCCACTTTGTTATTGATATGAAAGCGCTTGCTTGTCCCGAGATAACTAAAACATCTTTGACGGACAAATCACGCGACTCGAATACTATTCGTTTATAGGTAGATTCTCCTAGGTTTCTCGAATAAAGCTCGAATGGAACGCCTTTAGGCTCCTCACATCGCGCCTGAAGCAAGAGGCAGCGACTTTGCGGTTCGAAGAAAAGTCTAGCGGGCTTTCTGTTGGCTGGTAAAAGAGAGATGCTCAAATTTCACCTCAGATGGGGGTCTCAAATGGGAACTCGACCAGGCGGGAGACCGGGTGGATCCGGATTTCCGATACCCTCGATGCAAACCTCGTCGTCAATTTCGATCTCATCGGGACAAACTTCTTGTCCAGGCTCCAAGCGAATCCAATGCGTTTTCGGATAATCACTTGGACACTGGTAGGTGCACCAAGCTGGGTCGTCAGGTTCAATAAAGCCGAGAAAGATAAAACACACACCCAAGACTGGAAGCTTAGAGCGAACGTTGCATTCCCAAATAAAGTCGTGTGTCGCCTTTGCATCTCCACTCCAAAAAACGACACGCTGCTTCTTTGTGTCGTAGACCATTCCGTTCGAGAGCAAGATGCATTTTAATCCGGTTGGGTCGGAGCTTGTAGTGGGTCGATTGTGACAGTAGGAAAACATATTGACATGATCGGCTTCGAAAAGCGGATCCCGACTCAACCACCTGCCCAGTGTCGGATGCAAATATCGATAACGCACTTGATAGAGACCGGTCTCTTCATCCCACCGATATGCGGCGTAGCGTGTTTCCCAATCGTATAGAGTTGAGCTTCGCGCCCCGAACGTGCTGGTCAATTGATTGACATCATCATATACTGTAAGCACCCTTCGTGTTATCGCGCTCAGTGTTCCGGGAAGTGAATGTGTGCCTCTTCGAACTCTTCAAGAATCCGAAGTGTTCCATCAAAGTCCCGGCGGATTCTTATAACGTTCGTTCCGCTACGGATTTGGAAAAATCCAAGGTGATCCTCATCCTCCTGCGCGCCTATTACTATCGAAATTTCGCTGGATGGATAGAAGATCGCACCGGATATATCCGCAGATCCTTCTCGAGAATCGCTCAAAACCCGAAGTATCAACCGGTCACTGTGAAAGTAACGCTCAGATTTTGTTTCGGCAAATCCATCACCGTTTAAGTCGAGTTTCCGGTAATTATATAAGCTATTCTTGGCATAGAATTGCCAAATGCAAAAAGCACAGGCGATGATTGCAACGGCGACAGAAACTATTTCCAGCAATTGTCGCATTGTTCAAGACAGGTTAAATACGGTGTTATACCACCCTCATGAAATGGTGCGCAGACAATCTCACAATCTCCTGGTGCAGGGTTCTTTCCTTTGCTGCAAGCAGCCCAAATCCTTTGCAACGCAGCCTTCTCAAGATCACCCATTCCGGGATTCTGAGGAAGCCTTGGAATGGATGGCTTACAACCAAATAAACCGGCCAAAAGGCCGAAAATCGTCGCCCAGAATGACCTTGATGAGCTACGCAACCCAAATGAATCCGTCTTGCTCGTTGGACAGTTTGTCACATACCAATATAAGTAGTATTCCTCCTGATTTGAAGTTGCCACGGTATTCTCGCGCCACTCCTACGGGACGATTCGAAATCAGTGACAAGAACGCAGGATCGAATCCAGCCCCTTCAAAGCTGGCGCTTCATGGCGCGCGACTACCGGACACAAAAGTTCGGAGCTAACAACTTTTTGCCTCTTGACCGTTCGCCCTAATGGGTGACGCTTATAGAAACAGACGAATACCGGCGGTCTTGGTGCACTCACAAATCAGTCCGGCGCCGTAGCCTCCCTGCGATCTTTGCGCTACGGCACGGCTCCTTGACTATCCTGCCCACGACCCTCCCCTTCGCTGTTCCCCTTGCCCGATTCAACAGCGGATTCGTCCGTTTCGATCCTCTCAATTGCTTGCTGCATGATTGCTAATCCGTCCTCCTTCAATGCAGCCTTCAACGGTTCAAGAGCATCCCTTGCACGATTACCAAAACCCATCAAGACTCTCGCGGATTCCGCCCTCACCTCTCCGTACTCATCTTTGAGCATTTCGATCAGTAGTGGAACGATTTGCTCCTCTTGCCCTCTAAACATTTCCATTGATTGCACAGCGAACAATCTTACAAGAAAACTCCTGTCTCTTAACGCACTCACTAGGGCATCTCTGGTCCGCCGGTCCTTCGCTTTCAATCGGTGTAAATTAACTATGGCCAAGACGCGTTTCATCTCGTCGGACTCTGTCAATAGCGTAGATATTAGCGCTTCACTACCACCATACTCAGGCATTACGCTGCCAGATTTACGAGGTAGTATATCCTTTGATGAACTACAAATCTCTAGAATTCCCGATTTTCCATCACCCAAATCGACCAGCGCCCACATCTCATCGCCCGCTGTGTCAAAAACCCCATCTACGCGGTGGCTCAGGAATACCAGATGCACCTTTCCCGCATCCCAAAAACCTTGATCTATGAATCGCTCTTTCGTCGAGCCATACCAGAGAACATGAGTGGGATCGAATTCTCCTTTAAGCACAATTGGCTGCTCAAGTCGTCTCCAGAAAAGACTTCGACCGCCGGGTTTGAATACGTCTTGACTCGAACCGAGAACGACTAAATTTGCAGCGTCCAGGAACTTCTGGACATTAGGCAACTCTAACGCGCTCTGCCCGACTGTCTGCCACATCGTGCTCAATACAGCAATTTGTCCTATCGTAAGGCCACGTAATATTGAATCGAATCGTTTACTCACTGGAACCCCCATGTCTTGACGGTAATCGACGGCGATGTCCCATAGCCCATAAAACCGTAGTATTTTGAGCTATTCGGCATAAGCATCGGAGACTCGTAGGAATATGGCGGACAGATGTCAACGATATACCCTATAAAACTCATCCAAACGCTAACTTCCCTGCCTTCCGCGTAGCCTGCACCACCGGGCCAATCATCTGACGAAAACACTACGCTCCCGTCGGGACGTGTTTCGTAATCTCCAGGATCATTCTCCCTCGAGAACCCCTTTCCTGAATAAATATCTTTGTCTTCCTTGAACTCTTTGTCGCTCCTCCTCTTCACTTCACCGTCATATCTAATATGACTTCGCAGCTTTTGGCGGAACTCACAGCACTCATTGGCGAATACGGCCTTCATAGTGAACATTACCTGAGCGTCGTCTCCGTCCCAAATTGGACCTTTTCCTTCTATTCTTGATATTGCTCTGTAATGGTCGGGAATTTCAAGGCGAACGGTCAACGGCTCAATGATTGAACACCTGCAAAGCCCGAGAAGATCGACCTGAGAAAGCGAATTGTTATTCACGAATCCGTAAACGTTCGAATTCCCTTCCTCCCCAATCGGATCCCGGTTCAGCCACCTCCCTGTTTGCGGGTTGTAGTATCTGTACCCGTAGTAAAGCAAGCCAGAGGTAGAGTCAGCGTATTTGCTTGAAAATCTTATAGGGTTCGCGGCCGCACTACCCGTCGCTCGCAGCGGCTCCCCGAAGGGACCGTATTCATACACGGCGTCAACGCTTCCATCGGCCGCATCAACAAGACCCATGACATTACCATTTCCGTCGTAGGCGACAAAGTAGTGTTTGGTGCCACTGGTGTAGTCCTTGATCTTCAGCAGCCCGCCAACACCGCCCGCACCTTGTTCAGACCCGCTTAAATCAATACCCCACATGTAGGTGCGAATCTTTGCGTTGCCGCTGTTCGCATTCAGCTCGGCAATCACATTCCAACCATCGTAAAGGTATAGCATGTCGGTTTGTTCCACCCATGAGCCACTGTAGGTATAAAAGCGCTTCCGTATTCGCCGTCCCTGGTAATCATACTCGAAGGTCATTCGGAGCCGTGCACCCACCGGGCTTGCCACGTCGCGCTTCATTTCGGTTAAGCGATTTTCATTATCCCATGTGTAGGTCCACCTCCCGTCGGCGGTTAGGTTCCCGTCATCATCGTAGCTGAATGACTCAGGTGTTTGGGGAACATACACTTCGCCAGAGCTGCTCTGGGTGCCGCCGTAGTTCGATGTTACCGTCACCGTTGGATATTGCGCTGTGGAGCTGTTGTTGACAGTGAGGGGATAGTGGAAGTACTCCCCTTTTCGATCCGCCGTATTGGAGTTGACCGTGACGCTTGCGGTCGGATTCGCGATTCCGTGCACGTCAACCTTGTCCGATACTGTGCGTTGTGAGTACTGGTTCAAGTAATTCGAGGTATATGTGGATTCCGCCGACTCGCGTCCGCCGGTTTCCTGTCGATTTCCGATATCGTCAAAGCTGTATTCAAATTGCTGTCCGTCCACTGGAAATCCGTCCGCCCAGTAGCGTTTGCCCGAAATCACTTGCCCCAGCTTGTCGTAAATGTAAACCCAATAGGACCCGTTGGCGTCAGTGCGGCGAACACGCTGATTTGCCTGATTATAATCGTAGGCATAGCTCAGCGGGAGACTTGATGCAGCCCCCCCGACTGGCTCGGATGCAATTGCCGTTAAGCGATTTAGTTTATCAAATGTGCGCGTGGTGATTAGGCGGTCGCTCCACGCGTCGTTTTTGAACGTTACGGTTTCGATCAACCTCGAATCTCCTAAATATCCATAAATTGCTGGATGTGTGTCGCTTGTTACCGACGAGATGCGCCCAGCGGTATCGTAAGTGTAGGTTGTTGTGTCCAATGTTGTTGAACCGTCTTTTGATGTCAATGAAATCCTGTCGAGCTCAGAATCGTATCCCGAGTGGACAGATAAACCGTCCAAACTGCCACCAGAATAGCTCTCGCTGAGCTTTTGGTTCGCATCGTTATATGAAAATGTCGTTGTGATCCCGTTGAAGGCTACCGTTTGCAGTCGACCTCGCCGATCGTAGGAAAACGTTCTTTCCGTCGTTTCGCCGTCCACGATCGAGTCAAGATCCCCCGCCGAGTTGTAGTGATAGCTTTTCGTCAGCACACCGGACCGCTCCCAAGTCCGCGAATCCAATCGGCCACTTGGTTTGTAGGTGTAGGTCGGGCCCAACGTTCCAGCACTCCCAGAGGAACTGTCCGGATAATCCTTGGACGTCAACCATCCCCGATACGGATCATAATTCCAGGTCGTTATCGCTGCGCCCGATGCTCCTGAATAGTCCTTCCAGGTTTTCATTGTCTTAAGTCGACCTTGATCATCATAGGTGTATTCGACCGGATAGGTTCTCGACCCGAATGTTTTTGAAATCAGGCCGTTCTCGAAATACTCGTTCTCCGTAATCGTCCCGTCAGGCTGTGTCACCGCGATAACGCGGCCTTGGGAATCGTAGGCCGTCTGCGTCTGTTGTACGAGACCGATTCCGATTGCGGGCGAGACGCTGTTTGTCACCTGATCGGCTTTGTTGTAGAAATACTTTGTCGCCCCGTTGCGCTCATCTGTGATTGAACTCACTCGACCGTGGACGTCGTAGGCGTAGGTGGCCTTCGTCACCTGCCCGCCTGATGAGTTCTTGCGCGTGACGGTCGACAACCGACCGTAGGAATAGGACTTAACCACACTGGAACTGTCCGGGTAGGTCGTGGTCTCGGTGCGCACTCCACTACCGGGATACACGGTCTGCGAGCTTGTGATGACCTCGGTGGACTGGTCCTTAAAAACGCTCTGCCAGCTCTTTAACCCGTCGGTGGATCGCCGTGAAATGGACACCTTATTGGTTACGCTCGATGTATTGGTTGTGAAGACAAAGTTCGTCTGCACCATCACATCGGTGCTCGAATAGCTGACGATATCGTCAACGAGGTCACTGATTCGGTCGGTTCCGCTTGTATCGATGACGCCATCCTGGTCCAAGTCAGCCACTTGACGGACCAACTCTCCTTTAGCGTCATACACGTAAAGCGTGATGACCCCATCGGGATCTCTGGTCTTAGACAGTTGCCCCAAACTGTTGTAAAATCGCTGGCTGTATGGATTATCGGCTTCTGTTCCGGTTGTTGAATCCGCAAAAACGGTTTTAAACTCACGGCCCACGGCATCAAAGTACGTTTTTGTCCATTCGGATGTGTCACTTCCTGTGGACGTGAGTTTGATTTCCTTTCTATACTCCCGGTCCACGCCTGCATGGTCCTCGACGCCGTAAACGTATTTAACCGGTGATGTAGTCGCATCGCCGTATACCTTCTCGACGCGTCCATCGCGATAGTAATATTCCACCCGCTGACCACTGTCGGGGTAAGTGGTAGTGATCTTCTGCCGCGAATTCTCAATCTCGTAGACAATACTGGTAATCCCGCCCAGCGCATTGGTCACCGTAATTGTTTGGCCTGCGGTGTCGTAGGCGGATTGATTGAGCACTATCTCTGAACTGTCGGTTCCCTTGCGAATTTGAACAAGCACGTTTCCAACCGAGTTCAGCACGTTGGTGTGTAGAATTCCGTTGGCCAAGGACGCAATTTGCCGGTTTAGGTCATCGTAATAGTAGCTGGTGACCAGTCCATCCTTGCCTACGGTGTTGTCGATTCCGCAGCAGCTAAAGTTCGCTTCGGTCGTTGTTAGGTCAAGGTATTCAGTTTCCTGCGGTCTGCCGAACTCATCGTGATTATCGTAGGTTTCGCTGGAAAGCGTTTTCGATGAACCGATGTCCACAACAGTTCGCGACACCAAAAACCCAGCCTCATTAACAACTGTTGTTGTGGTGGTTCCGTCAGTTATCGCGGTCGGTGGACTGGTGTTTGGTACGCCTCGCGATACGTTTGTCGTAAAATTCGTGCTCTCTGAATACGTGTAGAGCTCTGCTGTTCCATCAGGATACTCGATGGACTTTACACGGTCTTCGTTGGCTCCGCTTGTGTAATACGTAGTGGTTGTAACAAGATTGTCACCCGCATTCCACGTGGTGCTCGTGGATACGGTCTGACAAACGATGTCCAGGCGTTCACCATTTCGAAAAATTGTGAAGCGGCGACTCACGTGTTCGCCCAAGACATATTCGTCAACTATTCGCGCCGATCGCGGATTAATAGTTGCAACGTCCCCGCTGCCGGACGGTGAGGTATAGTTATATTCGACTTTTCGACATAAGGACGCCGTGGTGGTTGGCGCTTGATTCCCGTAAGATGAGTAAACAATCGACGGCAAATTATCTCCGGTATAGGTAAACCATTGCCAAGAACCATCGTGATGGACAATTTTCTCAACCGGTCTTGCGGACCCATAAAGAGCAGTTGAAAGATAGGTGTAGGTGGTTGTCTGCTTTTCAGCACCTTCTCCGATTGATTCCTCTATCATTCCTTCGCCCCACGAATACTCCTGATACTTTCTGTATATCACTAACTCGTTGGCTCCAGCGGGTTTACGGAATTCTATCGTAACTTCGCGCGTCGCAGGAGATTGCCCATCCGCACTCCAAACCAGCTCTTCCTCCTGAATGCTGCCGGGTTTTGTTAACACCCAGGTGTGATTGCTCCCGCTCGAATAGGTATATTCCCATACTCGTGAAATCACGCCGCGAATCTCGGTAACCTTTAGCTTATTGTAGATAGTTGGCGAGGCATCCGGATTCTCAAATCGCCAGGTTACGAAAGGCGTGGGAAAATTAATAAGCGGATACGTTTCCCCGCTTTTTGTTCCGACATCGCTATCATAGTAAAATTGTATTTCGAACTTATAGTCGTTTATAATATCGACGTGCGCTAGAACTTGATGGGTCTTAATTTGATGAATATCACCCTCGACGCGGACAATGTCGATGTCCGGTCGTTCGACATTGTAAAAGAGGATTTTCGGTTTCGCCATTACGGGTGTAGCTGTCGCAGTTGCGAAATAGATGTTCCCAGCAGACCGTCCGAATCCAGTTTGTCCCATGCTTATTGACGCAAAGGCGCCGTTCCCAATACCAATGCCTCCGCCCGCGCATGGCCCACAGCCAATATCGCCGCCATAACTGCTGCTCCCGCCTCCGAAACCCACGCTCCCGCTTCCCGGCGGGCCTCCGCCGCCGTTTGTCCCGCCGTTCGAATGGATTTCAACGCTGATGTTTTCTACCGTGACTATTCCGTTTTCGCTAGGAACTTCTCCAGTATGTTCAATTCCATAGGTTAAACCGCCCTCACCAACCACGATTTCACTCTTGTCAGTAGCGCTACTTGTACCACCGTCTCGCCGGAAAACCTCCTGCCACGAAATCTCATACTCCACATCGGCTTCTGCGGCAGGTAGTTTGAAGCGATAGATCATCTTGTCGGCCTCAGCACAAGCTTCGCTGGATGGCAAATAAAGCGAGGATGATCCGGATCCGGTCCAGCCTGCGCTGGCAAGTGCTGTATCCAGATCAGCGTTTAAATTATCAATAAGTTCGTCTGTGGTATACTCATCGCTGAGGGTTTCGGTGATTGTTGTTTTTCGTTCGTAACCGGAGTAACGTGCGTAATCGGTTATCACCGTGTGAGTTGTGGCCGTATCTGCAGGACTATCATCGCTCGCTGTTCCCACTACTTTTGTAAGCCCCCCAAAGCTCATGTCATTGTAGCAGTTGTCGTTGGGGTCGTGAAAAAAGTCCTTCTTGCAACTGCTATCCCAAGTATCGGTTGAGAAGTTGTACGTTGCAATTACATTCTCCTCAGTCTCAGAACCATCTTCAGCAACTGTAACAGTTGTTTTATGGACCTCGTCGGTGATGGTCGATGTGGTACTGTAATTCTGGCATTCGTAGGTTGATCCCGAGATTAAAGTAAAGTCATCAGGGTCATAGTTATGTGTTTCAGCTTGTTCCCACTTAGCATTCCAGTTCTTTGATGTACCCATGTCTCCATCATAGTTTTCCTCCCAGAGGCTCTCGTATGTGTAGGTTTTGTATACTTCTCGTTTGGGAAGATTATTGAAGACATAGGCGAATTTACCAACTTTGGGCCTTTTGGCGAACGCCGTTTTGAATTCGACAAGGCAGTCCGTACATGAAATCTGTGCCTGCATCGGACTTGCAAACCAAAGTCCCAGGGACACCGCAACAGCGGTCAAAACGTGTGGTGCTCTCATATTATTGAATCGTTTTAGCCGGTTTACGGCCTCAGCCCGATGCCTACTCCAGGATCGTGAAAACCAACAGGCCTGTCGTCCCCGTTGTTCCGTTTTCAGATTCTTCCCAATCCGTCTCCGTTCCGCTGTCGTGGTTGCCGTCGCCATCGGCATCCTCAAGATAATCGGGTATTCCGTCGCCGTCTGTGTCGTCAGGTTCGCCGCTTGTGCTGTCCACCGCGACGTAGTGGTATCCGATGTCCACCGTGCCCGTATCCTTGCTATTGTCCGATTCCGTAGTGAAGTGAAACAGACCCGCGGCTCCTGCTGCTTGGCTACCCTCGTCAAGGAGATCAGTGCTATTCTGATAGAACCGACCCAGTTGCCCGGAATCGTAGGTGAACGTCGTTGCAGTTTCGTCGTTCCCTGAGGAACTGCTTAAGGTGCCTTGACTTGCGCCCAGATAACCATTGTAGCTGTTGCTTGTTCCACCGTAGACGTCTGTGAGTGCGGTGCTGTGAAATGAATTATCCTTGAAGGTCCACGTTCCCGCGCCGGCGCTCCACCGTTCAACGTGGGTGGTTCCGCCCGAGAATAGGTTGTTGTAAACGTCACGGACACCCCAATGAGTGAACTTGGCTAAGGCCCGAACGAACAGGCAGTTCTTGATGGTTATGTTTGAGTAGGGACTTTGGCCGCCTGAAAATGGCGATTCGTTTCCATAAATCTGGCAATCTACCAAATCCAGCGTTTGGATTTTCCACCATGAGTTGTCAAGGTAGAACGTGTATCCACCGCCACTGATTCCGTTGAAGTTCGCGAATCGAATATTCGCGGTTGGTGTGTTACTTCCGTCGTTTCGGGAAATGATTGACCGCTCTGGATATCCATGGTTTACCCATTCCGCCGGTTGCTCCTGAGAGGCGTAGTAGCGAGCGAATTGAATGGGTTGTGAGACTGTTCCCACGGCTTCGAGGTGACTACCGTCTTGGAGTTCAATGGACCCGTAGTTGTGCGGAACGATCACAGTTCCAGGATTGATAGTAAGGGTTGAGTCTTTTACGACAACGAAGAGCGCATAGTCAATTGGGGTGTAATGGTATCCCAAGTCAGGAATTCCCATGTCTCGTTCGACGTGTGGGTAGAGTGTCGTGTCTTCCGTAATGTCCCCTTCGAGTTCCACCGGTGGATACGTCGTTAACGTTCGCAGTTCCGATGCGAGCGTGGCATCGATGCTTGTGGTTCCGGCATCGCGATATGGGCTTCCGGGAGCAAGATAAAAGTCGCCGACACCCACGGATTGAAACAATCCTGCTGCGCTCGCTATAATTTCAACGTTCGTCTCTGAACCGGTGTGGGTGGTTGTCGTGACATCAACCAAAAGTGAATTTGTAAGGTTTAACGTGGAGTTGGCGTCTTGGTCATAAAAAATCTGCGCGGCGTCATGAACAGTTACGTGCTCCGCATCAATCGTTGCCGTATCCCGTCCCCAGAATGCCGTTGTGTAAGCGTCGTCGATTAGGATATTCCCAACCTCAACATCAGTATCGTTCGCATATATCCCGTAGCGGCATTGAGTGAACGTAACATGTTTTAACGAGTGGGTGTTTGTTGAAGCCTTGTAGAACAGGCACGCAACCAGTGTGTTTCGAAAATGAACGTGGTGGAGCGAGATATCACTGGTTGGAGTGTTGAAATGAAATCCGTAATATCCATAATGCCCTGGCGCATCAACCGTTCCGTCGCTTTCCGAAAGGATTTCACCGACGGTATCGTCATCACGTGCAGTGACAATTGCTGGGCGGTAAAAGTCTGTATTACAGACAAATCCGTCGTTTACGTACAGTCGAGTATAGTATGAACTTCCAGAGTTGTATTTATCGAATTTGATTACGGTGCCGCCCTCGAGCGTGGTCGTTCCGTACAAGTGAATTGAACCCTTGATATAATACGTGGTGTCGCCCTTGAAGGTGTAGTCCGTCTGCGTTGCATCGATGGTCGTATAATCGAGAATTACCCCGGGGCGGTGACGGGAGATGTCGGCGATTTGTATTCCCCGGAATTCGGATTCACTGAGGTCCGGGCGCCGAGGAACGGTGCGATCAGGGCTCGATGAGGCCAGCAGTTCCGGTCGGTCAATCTCGTTGAAGTCAATTCGCGCCTGCTGACGAGCAGGCAGTTGATCCAACATTGGCAAGATGGATTGAAAATCGACAGATTCGAAGAGGATCATTCGGCCATCCTCTTCGACCCATCGCTTTCCTACCGGCGTCGCGGCCTCATCTACCGGCGAATCAAGACCTGCTTGGTTGTTTGAGAATGCTCGACCAGGACCAAAGCGCGTTTGTCCAAAAACCAATTCCTCATCGACAAAATCCGGGGTCGCCATGATTCCACGGAGCACGGGATCCTCAACTCTCCAGAGGATACGCTCCTCTTTTTGAGGTCGCGGTGCCTCCAGAAATTCAGTCAGAATCTCGAGTCGGGCGAACTCCGAGTTTAGGCCGAAATCCTCGGCTGGCGGAATTTGCTCGCGCAGAATAACGTCCTGGCTGAAGCCGGAGATACGGAGGTCGTAGATCACGTCTGCCTCAACACCGTCGAACGCATCAGGATACACGACCCTGCTTTCGCCATGCACTTCACCCACTGAGTCCTTCGCAACCGCAATAATCGCGTCCTGGCCTGTCACCGGGTCGAAATAGGCGAGGGCGAGCGGTGCAGCGCGAAGGCGCTGTCCGTCCGGAGTTTGAAAGTCAATCGTCCCATCCTCGTCCAAGATGTTTGGTGAGAAGATTATTTTCTGCTGGAGGTTTCGCGCAATTGCTCCGCCTTCGAAAAGCTCAATGGTGGGATCCGCCGGCTTCCACTCCCCCTCATCCAGAAAGTTCATTCCGGTGGCGAGTTCCACATAGGATTGCTCGCGGGTCACGATCTCACCGGACTGATCACGCACAACGATCTCACGACCGACTTTGTTGTGATGTGGCCCGCGTTCACGAATTTCGTATTGCCCCCTTGAAATCAGGGTTTCAGGAGCAGTGCGTCGCCCTTGTGCCGTGATCAGCGGAGCGAGCGCGATCACGAAGAAGAGCGTGAAAGGGATATTTAATTTCATAGAGCTTGGGGAGGCGAGAAGTTTTCCGGTTGCACTTCACACTCGGTTGATTTGCAACCGGAATGAGCCGTCGCCACAACAAGTAGGGCGACGAACGATACGACGTGTTTGAGGGAACAAATGCTGAAATAATCGATCTATGACGAACTTGCCTTCAATCATCGCGCTGCTATTGGTTGCGGAGCAATCTGAGTCGTCCAAGTAAATAGCGAACGGCCGGAAGAATTGCGACATCGCCGCTCGGTATAAATACGCCAGAAACTGACCCGATCTTTCACGAAATCTGTGGAGAATTGAGAATCGCAATTATTCATAAGTGTAAACGGGAGCTTCCGGGGAGAAACACACACATTCTTTAAGGGAATCCCACCCTCGATTTCGATTCCGAACCTTGGGCGTGCGGCAATCGGATTCGACATGCTTCCATTTCATCACAGGCATCTCACAATAGCAAAGTTTTGTTTTAGAAAATTTGAATTTGTAGAAACGGTGTTTACGAGTGGATTCGCCGCTCGAAATATCGGGGTGTAATCGATTCGAGATTAGGCAGTTGTTAGCATGGCGTGATACTTAGGTGTCTTTTACGGAAAAAAGCGTGGTAACGGTGCGGGTCAATCCTGCTTCGCAGGATTTCTGCAAGATCAACCAGATCTTGCCGACGGGTCGCGCCAGGGGTTGACGTGGCGCCGTAGTTCAATGATGTGGCGACCTGCGGTTTCCAGCACGTTTCCCGCTCTTTCGTGTCAGCCGGGTGGCGATATGATGGCGAGAGTTCGAAGGTTCTTCGATACCCATCCCATCCAGTCGTGAGAGGCGGATGGATTCACGCTGTTCACAACCAATTGATAAGGAGGATGATGATGAAGTTGACACGTATGTTCACCCACTGGGTTGCCAGGATTCTGGCCAAAGGAGGATCGAAATGAAGGGGCTCGTTCTCCACTGCGGTGCCGAGCTCGCCTCGCGCGAGGAAGTGTTTGGGGTGCCGATTCCGACCGCAACGCGGACCTATGTTCCCCTCCCGTACGAATCTTTGATTGTGCGGATCGAAAAGCAGCTTGCGGTTGAGGGGATCACGATTCGCGACGAGCGGTTGGCGCTGGGCCGCGACGGTAACCGGCTATTCGGGATTCTCCAGGTCGAGTTGCCCGGAGCGAATGGCTCTGACTATGGATGCGTCCTGGGGTTGCGCAATTCCTACGACAAATCGGTTTCCGCAGGGCTTTGCATCGGCGCAACCGTGTTCGTGTGTGACAATCTGTCCTTTCAAGGGTCAGCGGTCACGTTCGCACGGAAGCATACCGCGAACTTGTTGCGCGATTTGTCCTGGATCATCAGCGAGACGGTGGTGAGCCTTCCGGAGCGCTTTGCCGCGCAGTCGGAAACGTTTGAGCGCTATCGGCAAACCGCGCTTTCCGACCACGACGTTCACGACCTGGTGGTCCGCCTGTGGGACGCCGGTGCGTTGAATGTCTCGGACATTCCTCGCGTAATCCGGGAATGGCGTGAGCCGCGGCATCCGGAGTTTGTCCAGTGTGGTAAAACCGCATGGCGATTGTTCAATGCAGCCACCGAGACCATCAAAGGCGATCTGTGGCGCTTACCAGCACGGACGCGGGTGATCCACCGCCTGCTCGACCAATTCGCCGCAGTCGGCGGTGACGAGGGAGAGGTGGAAGCAAATCCGACCGGTCGCCTCATGGCAGTGAACGAATTCTCGGAATGATTCATTCCGAGCCAAGGAGCCCTTTTGCTGAAAGATCATCAAGAGGGCCTTTTTTATGGAGCCGAGCGCTACGATTTGCGGAGATCCGGTAGCGCGGCGATCGCGCTACCGCGGTTCGGTGGGTGGCCCGATCGTGTGATCCATGAAGCGCACGAATTCCATATTCTGATACGGGCGGATCCGCTCCCATACCTTGCGAGGGATGGGGAGCGCGAAGAACTGCGCGACATCGCGTTGCAGCCCATCAAGTTCGGTGATCAATCCGAACCGAATACCGTCATAGGCGCTTGCCAGATGGTGGATGAGGAGCGTGACGAATGCTTCTTCGGATTCGGAGATTTTCGCGGTTTCAACACGTCCTCGTGGAGAAAGGATGCGAAGCAGGTCAGGGCGTCGGAGGATTTCCGTCCAGATATCGCGATGTTGGCGGCTGATGGCGATCAGATTGCTGGTTCGACGGGCACGTGCATCAATCCGGAGTGAGGCGCCAGTGAAAATGAGGCTGCCGATAATTCCGGCGCTTTGAAGGAGGGAAAACCAGTGCTCCGCAAGCCACAACCCAATACCCACCCAGTATACCCTTGGGTGGGTGTCGGAGGAAAGGGGATGGCAGCGTGCTCCTACACCGAATCAGGAATATCCCCCTTCGCGTTGACGAGAATGCGGCGCGGGATCCAGACAATTCGCTCGTCGGGACCGCAGCCGGCACTCGGGGGCAGGCGCGGCCTGCCGTCCGCCGTCATGTCGATACCGATGATGGCGAAATCACCGTTCTCAAGTTCAAAGATGTCCGGGCAGTTTTGAAGTGCCGGGGTGGATGCGCCATTGGCGTGCGGGTCGGGTCCGAGTCGGCGAAGAAACATAGCGCTCTTACCCTAACTATTATTAGGTGTGTTGTCAACTCGCACGGCGCATACATCTTGCCCGTGCCAGTAAATGACCGCCGAGCAAGGGTTTGCGCAAATGTTGCCAGACTGCTGCGAGCCTCGCGCATTGCTCAGAATCTTTCCATGACCGCGTTGGCGGAGCGCGCGGGGCTCTCTCAGCAGATGGTAAGCTACGTCGAACGAGGTTTGCGAATCCCGAGCCTCGATACGTTGCTGCGCTTGACCGACGCCATGGACCTCGATTTGGCTGAAATCGTGCGTCAAGCGACCAACGATTGAGGAATCGACGAGCCGGCGCTCATAATTGTCGCACGAAGGTCGGTGAGTTTTTCTCGGCACGGCACGATTCACTCCCATAACGTTGCGGCATGAAGACGATCCCGCCTGCGGACCTACCTGATTATCTGCGGTTTACCATCTCCGCGACGCATCGGGATTTCCCGTTCTTCATTGTCGCATTCGTGGAGGAGTTGGGACGCTTGGCGGTCGTGGTTTCAGGCGATCAAGCCGCTGCGGTTTCGTTTTTCCGATCGCACGGCTATCCCCACGCGGTGGCCCACCTCTTTCTCATTCGCTTGGAGGGTTTCGATCCCTGCGGTGACGGAGGCACCAGTGAATCACCCACCCACCGTCGTTCGCAAGAAAAAGGCCCCGTTGATTGCTCAGACGAGGCTGTGAGTTATTCACACCGGGGCGGGGGCTACATGTAGAGGTAGCCGAGCTCGCGCAACGATGTTCGGTTGTCTCGACCGATGATGACGTGGTCCAGCACCTCAATGCGAAGGACCTTCCCGCCGTGAACCAGGTCACGCGTTGCTCTGATATCGGCCTCGGACGGGGTGGGGTCGCCACTCGGATGATTGTGCATCAGCACGACCGCGGCGGCGCTCACGATCACGGCCGTCCGGAATACTTCCCGTCCGGAGACCAGGAGCGTATCCACGGTGCCGATTGATATCAGCGCATGCCCTTTGACGCGATGGCGTGAATTGAGCATGAGGACGACGAAGCACTCGCATTCCGGATTGAAATACGGGGGCGGGCCAATGTGCAGGTTCCAGTACGCGACCGCGTGCTCCGGGGTTTCGCACCGGGCGAGCTCGGTGGGCACCGGACACTCCCGCAAACGAATGACCTTGTATTCGCACGGATCGATACTCATACACGCGTCCCATTTCTCCCCTCATCCTCGCTCGGGGTGAGCTCGATAAGGGTTTCCCGCGCGGTGGCGTGGTCTCCGACGCATACGGGGCGGTAATCGCACCATGCGCACCACATTCCGGGTCGGGTATAGAAGCGGGACCGGGCTATCGATTGGGCGACATACGCCGCCTTGTCGAGGTATTCCCCCAACTGCTGATCCGTTCGCGTGGTGACGTGCCACTCGATCGTTGGTTTCTTCGTCTTGACCAGCACACAAAGCGCAAGCTCTGTGGCGTCCGGGACCGCGAGTTGATAGGCGGTCAATTGATCTGAGAGCGCCGCATCCCCCGGCTTGTAGGTGGAGGCAGCGGTCTTGAAGTCAACGATGCCGACGTGACCGTTCTTCTCGCGAATGAGGTCAATGAATCCCACCAACGGGATGTCGAGATTTAAGAGCGCAAGCTCAAACGGCGTCTCGACCGCTCGGATAACGCCCAAGCGCGGAAGTTCCTCTGATAGAAACTTCGTCACCAGGGCCTCGCCAATGGTGTTGAGCTTCTCCCAGGAGCTCCGCTCCGGATATTTGAGCAGAATTCCCCTGACCAAGTTCCAGCTCTCGTTGAATTCCGAGACCGGATCACGCTCACGGGTGAGGAACGAGGCGATTGCCTGATGAATGATTTGCCCAAATACGAGTGTGGCTGCCGGAATCTTTGGCCGGAGCCGCTCGATATAGTAGAGGCGGTATTGCTCGGGGCACAGGAGGTAGCGATTGATCCGCGAATGCGAGAGTGCCCGGGGAAGCCGGGCAACCCGTGCTTCATCCGGGTCTCGCAGAAGTGCTGCGATCATTGCGAACCTCCGGAAGTGCCAGACCCGTTACTCGGTGGCAACACCTTCTCGACATTGAGGAATCGACCATCCGGCGTCGGTTTGGTGACCACACGACAGGGGAGGTTGAGCTCAACGCCTTCAGCAATCTGCTGCCCGAATTCGCCGAAGCCCGCGTTATCGAGGGCGTCAGCGAGTTGCTTGTGGCTTCCGAAGAGCTTGGCAATGCGCCCGTTCACCAGCACATTGAGAAACAGGCGGCGACCGTAGCGGCCTTCCATTCCGGAAATGCTAAGGAGCCGTGCTTCCACGGGCCCCACTCCTCCGCCGTTCACTCGTTCCTCGCTCCGGCGAGGTCGATTCGCGGCAAGGAAATCCGCGATGATGTCAGATTGGATCCGAAGGATCGATTTGGCTTCTTCCCGAATCCCTTCTGCCGCAGGGCTTCTAAGTGGCGCGGAGAATTCAACCGACAAGGAATCAATGTGCCCATCCGGGCTCACGCTTCGTTTAATAAGGATTCGAGAGAGAGCGGGTGATTCCGTGGAGTTCCCGTTCCCGCGATGCGGTTCGCGACCGGTGTTGGCGGCCACATGCGCCGTCGATGCGTCGCCCGCTTGTTCCGCCTTCGCTCCCGTGGTCTGCGCCGCAACCGCAATCATGTGCTTGCAGCGCCATTCCGGATCCGCCGCATTCCGTTCAAAGTCCGGACACGTGCAGGTGACCTCGTCGCCCGTATCAGTGACAAGGTATTGGTTTCCCGGCGAGCGAGGCGAGCAGACACGGTATCCGTGCTCGGTCTTCGTGATGACGAACGGCTCCTCCGCCGCTCGTGCTTGTCGTTGCATGAGTTCTTCAGCTTTCATGGTGCTTGTAAGGGATCACGTTGTTTTCCGTGGCAGCGCGTCTGCGATGCCCTATTCCACGCTCCAGTGTAAGAGTGGGGTGATTCAGTACAAGGGAGCGCCACGTGTCATCGCCGGCAGCACGGACACCCTTGGCCTGGCGGCAAACAACCGTCACCGTGGATCAATGCTGCCGTGGAAGAAGCGCGACAATGACGTCACATATTTTGCCCGGACAACCTTCCGGAATCGTGGGCGCCTGGTCGGCATCCGGCGAGGTGACCGCCGCAGTCACTGCTACGTCATTGGCAAGACCGGAACTGGAAAGTCGACGTTACTCAAAACATTCATCCGGCAGGACCTTAAAGGCGGCGAGGGCCTTGCGCTCGTCGATCCTCATGGCGATCTGACCGAAGAAATCCTGCGGGAAATCCCGAAGGATCGCGCCGGCGACCTCATCTACTTCGACGCTAGTTCGCCGCAGCCGCTCGGCTTCAATCCCCTTGCGTCAATCCCGCAGGAACAACGCGCCCTGGCTGCATCCGGAATTCTTGAGATATTCAACAAGCTTTGGATTGATTCCTGGGGACCGCGCCTGGAGCACATCCTCCGCAACTCGTTCCATGCACTCCTCGACTACCCGGACGCAACCATGGCGGATATCCTGCGGCTTCTCACTGACAAGGAATTCCGGATTGCCGTGGCACGGAGCTCCCGAAACGAGCCGGTCCGGCAATTTTGGCTCCGTGAGTTTGAAGGGTACCCGCCCCGCTTGCGGGCCGAGGCCATCGCACCGGTCCAGAACAAGGTGGGGGCGTTCCTCGGCAACCCTTTCGTAAACCGGATCCTTACTCAAGTTCGCAGTGGATTCAACCCGCGAACCGCCATGGATACGGGAAAGATCCTCCTGGTCAACGTCGCCAAGGGGAAGATTGGCGAGGATGCTTCGACCCTCCTTGGTGCGCTTCTGGTCTCAAGCCTCGGTTTGGCGGCACTATCACGTTCAAACAAACCCGAGTGGGGTCGCCGAGATTTCTACCTCTATCTCGATGAATTCCACAACTTCACCACACCAAGCTTGGTGACCCTTCTATCCGAGTTGCGGAAATACCGCTTGAACCTCATTCTCGCTCACCAATTCCTTTCGCAACTTGAACTCTCGATAAGGGACGCCATTCTCGGAAACGTCGGAACCCTAATTTGCTTTCGTGTTGGAAGCGCGGACGCGGAGGTTCTTGAACGGGAGTTTCTGTCGCGTTTTGTGATCCGGGATATTGTCAATTTGCCAAACTATGAGGTGGTCATCAAACTCTTGATCGACGGCGCGATGACACTTCCCTTCAGCGCACGGAGTCTTTCGCCCAATGAGCCGATTGACTGAATCCCGACAGTGCTGCTTCCAGACACACCGCGCGAAAAAGAGATATCCGAAATATGTCATGCGCCTGCCGGCCAAGGCCGCACTTGCTGGCTTCCTCCAGATTAAACAAATACTTTGCAACCGTCATCGCGATTCCGGGGCAGCTCGCGCGAACTTCGCGCATAGTGACCATTTATTACTGCAAAGAAGACGAATGCGAATATCCAAGCCTTTTCCTCTTCAATGGGACGGACCGATCTTATGGGAACTCCAATCCTTCCAGGATCTGACGTTGAACCGGATCGAGCTGGAAGCTTTTGGGACAAGATAAAATGTCCTAATTCATGGACGATTGAACGAATTGCTTGGATCTTTGCCGGCATCCCAGATTCTTGCGCCCAGATATTCAATTGTGACTCGTCGACAACAACGGCATAATCATCACCGTCAGATAAACACAACCAGGAGCCATAGCCGCGCACCGGTAAAGGGCCAAAGAGAATCCTTATTCCTGTAACGTCTGTAATAAAATTGATTATCGAAAGTAGCCAATAGCGCAAATGCGGACTGCCGGGACCACATTCTACGAATTCGGCAAATTTACTATTCGTATAATAGCTGCTCGAAATAAAAGCCTGCGCGTAAACGCAGGCTTCCTTGGCACATGAGTGGTAGTCGTCGAGGTGTGGTAACATCTAACGATGTTATTCAATTGGTCGACGCTGGGTCAACTCAGATTTTGCTCAGTCGTCAATCTCCGAAAGCACTCGTAAGAGAACATGAAGCTCCGCTTGAGATTCCAAAGGAATGTCATCGGGGTCAGGTCCACTTGAACCATATAACACGCCGGCACCCTTTCCTGTACGCATCTCTTGGGCAACAGTCCGTCTTTGTTCTCCGGAAAGAGTCAATGGTAAAACTTCGGTTAGCCTAAGACCCAAAGCTGCCGTTGCCAAACTAACGTGCTGGCTTCTCAATAAGTTCGGATTATCTTCGATAGCTTTTGTATCACTGAGGCGTGCACGAGCCTTCGACGAGAATTGCTTATCCCCTATCTGAATCGTTTTTTCGGCCTCACCGAATCCACAGAGTTCATCGAGAGCAGCTTGCGTGAATCCTTCGCGCTTCCGTGCTTGGCGGATTGCGTCGGAGAGTCGATTGCGAACACTCTCTTTACCGCCGAAATACTCATCAACATATAGCTTCGATTTGGTCATCATTTTCGTGCTCCATATTTAAGTTTTTCATTTTCAACAGCTTCCATATCCTATCATATCAGACTCAGCAAAGAATTCTAGCGTTGGCGGCGTGGTATAGGGGGGGAGCAATACCGGATCTGTTCCTGAAGAGCAGGTCGGGCAAGTAGGGGCATATGGATCGAAGGTTTCCGTAATGCAACTCGGCTTCGAAGGAAAGCCCTTCGGAGCCAAGCAACAAAACGTGCTCAAAAGACACGATTTTTCATAGCAGTCTCCTCCAATTTGTCATATCCGAAAACTCAACCCGCGTCAATAGCCGTTTTGTAAAATTTTCATGCTGACCAAGAAAACCTTTCGTTACGCTGAGCCCAAGGTCGGAGGATGATTGATTCGCGCACGTGAATCAAACTTAAAGATCTATCATTAACAACCCTGAATGACCATCGGACAATATCCCTATTTCCCTTAATCCACCCCCTGAGGAGAATCGGCCGATACCGCGACAACCCGCTCCACCGCCCCTCTCCGACGGCTGGCGGGAACCATAACCAAAATGAGTTTGAATCGTGCGAGGCTGCCAGAGCAATGCGGCTCGCTCAGCGGGTGTCGGCCATGATTAGTTGCCGTGCAGCGCAAGTAGCTTTCCCAGAAGCGCCGCCGCTAGGCCAGAATGAGCAAACCGATGTGGTCGCGGACCATCTTTCCGTCCAGCACCACCGCCTGGCAGCTGGCCGTTGATGCAGCCAGTCGGTACGCAGAGTAGCAAGGCCTTCCGAGTCCCATCCGGGTGAGCATTTTGCAGAACCGAAGAACCGCCTTAGCCAGGGACTGGTGAAAACGCTTCGCGAGAGTTCAACCGCCGTAATCGGAACGAACATGTGTGGCAGTCTAAATCGTTCCATCGTTCAGTCGCCGCCTCCGCTCGCGAACACTCGCCGTTCCGAGATGCGCGATTCCACCGAGTGATACACTGCGTTTTCCCTGGATTCTCGCAAACGTTGACTCCTTGGTGGCTCGGTCATCATCAAATCCCCCGTGCGAGGTTGCATTCGCTGCACTCCCGTCAGGTGAGAGAATCATTCGACAGTGCTTCAGTTTGAGCAATTGCTGTAATCGAGCATCTTGACTTACGAACTTCTCCATACCGAGTATGGGAATTCCATCGCGAAACAATGGGATCCTCGGTTTATCTTCAAACGCATTCGACACCAGATACAGCAGCGACTTGTTATATATCCTCGCACAGTGATCGTCCTGCTCTGCCCGATCCGTTAGGGTATACAACGCAAAGTCGCGGATCTTCTGTTCCTTGAGTGGTTTTGAATAATATGCGTTGAAAAGCTCAATCGTACATGCCGGAGCCCAGAGACTGAGACTCTGGATGCTGCGGCCTAACCCGGAACGGTTTTTCAAAAGACCGGCCGCAATTCTTCCCGATCCGGTGATCAATTGAACGATTGGGGCAAGGAAGATCGATCCTGCGCTATGGCCAACAAGGTGAATCTCCCACGTTGGATCCGCTTTCAAAAGCGTTTCCAATCGTTTGAGCAGGATCGATGCACCACCGTTGGCCGACTCGGTAGCGGCGAGTGCGTTTTCCTTCATCTCATCCCATTGCATCTTACCCGTCGTAAGCCGTGCAATTGGCTCGAGCGCGTCGTCTAATCGGTCCAACAGAAAATCCTTGGTCGCGTCAAGTAACCCCTCGGGCTTTCGACGACGCAAGGAGTCGTTCAGAATATTCTTGAGCGTCGTCCAAAAGTCCGACTTCCAAATGAAGGATATGGGGTAAACCTCATTCTCGAGAAGTGCTTCGCGATTCTCGGAGAGGGTCTGCAGGGCAGACTTCTCGGAGACAAGGCCGCCATGCGCGTAAAGCAAGATTCGCTTCTTCTTCCAGGCTGCGGTAATCTCGGGAAGTGAGCGCCCAAACAGCTCGTTCACGGCGTTCTCGTCGGTTCCGTAGGCTCCATGCGACCGCAACTTTCCATCATTTCCGATCGCAACGATGTGCGGTCGCAGTTCATATGCCGTATACGCTTCTGGGTTTCCCGAGTGGACATTTGTTCCGATCGACACTGAGCGCGCTGAGTCCAGCTCGATTGGTGCGCCGAGCCGCGCAACCCAAACGTCGGTTGCATTCTGCAACCAATCATCGTAGCTGATCCGTGCGAAACCATCCAATCCCCATCCCTCCCCCCAGGAGTTCTGAATCCAGAATCCCTGACGATCAAATGCCACAATTGCAAACGCATGGCCTCCCGTGGATCTCGGATCGAACGGAATATCCCCGTTCCCGGCGACGCGACTCCAGCCTTCGTGGACAATTGACGTTGCGTAAAGAATCTCCACCTCGGTCAATGCGGCGTGCATTGCGACGATGTCGCGATGGTTTACGCGGAAATACGCGCCGAGCGGCCGGTCTATGGCATCCAGGCTTCGTTCCCGTGTCAATCCGCTGTCATTCCGACCGGGTGAATAGGGCCAGCGGTCACTCGTGCATACACCGTGTTTGTGCCAGCCTTTCATGGCGCCACGCGCTGACGACCCACTGTAATCCTCACCCTCCCACTCATCATAGCGCTTGGCCATTTCGTAAAGCATTCTCTGACTCACCTCGGTTGTGTCGGCAGGATTCCGGCGACGGAGGAGAAAATTCACGACAGCGGCGAGCCCGAAGCCCGTGCACGCTCCCTCTGTTCCCTGATTTAGAACTGGGCACTTTACTTCTTTGTAGGCCGCAAGCGCGATTGCTTGCGGAACTGCAACGAGTGTCGGGACAAACATCCGATCGCGGAAATCAATGGTATCCGGACGAGCATCGAATGTCCGCGGTGAATTCCCAAACTTTAAAGGTTTTGCTGCCATTTGATCCTCCGTCCTGTTCTGGTTATGACCACGTGCTCAAATATTTCTATTGGAATCTGTTGAACCATGCGTATCCCGGGATTCTGATCGAAACGAGGCGCCTATCCGGGAGGAACGCGTCCAAGGCTTTCAACCGGTCTCGACAAAGTTTTCCCGCCACCCACTTCTTAGCACAGCCCCGACAGCGCTCATGGGCCGTGTTGAGAGGACGCCGTCAGAACAGATATACGTGTCAAAATAGGAGTTTCTTTCAGAGGATTTAAGAAATCGTCCCATTCTTCTGGGAACCGAAGCTACACGGAGGTCGGTGCGTTATTGAATCCGGGCCATCGCATCCTTTGTTTGAAAGGATTCTACGGGATTTGACGTATATCGATACGGAACAACCGCCGGGCCCGTGAAAATCCACTACCACTCACCATCGGTAACACAAATGGAAAGTGCCTCGTGGCTCGAGGGCGGTGGCAGAATCCTCCGTGAAGTTCTGCTTACCATCATGTTGTTCGCCGTGTGGATGGTATCCTCTGGGTGTCAGGCGCCCAAGAATCGGATTGCCGACGGTGGCGGTGTGGCAATTCCCCTGGAAAACAGTGAGGAGCGGGCTCGTTTCATTATTGTTGGATTTGGCTGGGTATCCCTCTCAAAGCCCAAGAACAATTCGTCAGTAGTGGTTTCAAACCAGCATGCGATTGGGGCCAGTTACACTGATCATTCGGGGCCGACAGCATCCGTCGGCTATCATAGTTCACTGGTAACGACAGTTCCTTCACGGAGTTCAGATGTCCGGGTTTCAGTTGAACATCGACCATTTGGAAGACTCAGTGTCCAAAGCGAGCAAATACCCGAAAACCTTAATCACGAACAATAGTCGAAGAATTGAAAGTCGATACAGAGGATTAGACTCAATCATGAAAACCCTTTACCTCTATCCGGTCGGAATGCTGCTGATCTCACTCGCACTTGGATCCGGGTGCACAAACCAGCGTCAGATGGTGGTAGCCTCTACCGGAACCGTCATCGGCCTCGAACTCCAGCAGAATCCGGCCAATCAATCCCCTCAAGGCAAGCTCGGGTATAACCGGGCGGAGCTCGCCCTGGTACCGACGAATCGCGATGCAACCGAAGATGCGGGTGACAGTGGATCTGGCGCGCTCGACGTCCCCGATGTCTTAATGGAAATACGATTCAATGGAATATTCAATAGCGACGCCGGAATCTATCAGCGCTTAGCCGTTGGGAAGAACGCGGTTGAGCAGCCCGGTGCTGCAAGTCTCTTCCTGCGGGACCAAGACGGAAAGATCGACGAAGGATCAGTGAAAGCACTGATGGCACTTGAATCGATTCAGTCAGTCGACGCTGACATTCGAGAGCGAAAAGCAAAACTGGCTGAAGTCTATATTGAGAATCCCGACATGCGACCAACTATCGAAGCGGCAGTGACGTCTGTCGGATTCCCAAACTGGGACAGCTTTCAGGATGGAAAGCCGTCGCAACCCTCCAAGCAAAACTTGGACGAGATCTTTAACTCGTTGAAAACGCAAGGAATCATAATCATCCCATAAACCACTTCGTAAAATGCCAATTCAAACAGACATTCACTTAGAGAAGCTGGACCTCGCTGCAACCGCAAACTTGGAGAAAGCAGTTCGACAAGCCTGCGTATCTCAGGCATCCCGAAATCAAGCGAGGAAACTCGTCGCGACCTTCGAGGCACAGGGGAATTTGATCCTTGTCTTTGAGTTGGCGAAACAGGATGAGATTTGAGATCGGATCGATGGACCCATGAACCTGACTCAATATTGGTATAGCCCTTCGGGGTTGAGTCAAAATCGGAGGAAACAAAAATGCCCGCAAAACGCAAGCAATCCAAATCAACGACATCAATTCGCCGGGAAAGCGTGAACTTCGAAGTCGTCGTAACGCCGGAATCCGGACAAAAATCGGTATTCGCGGAGAATGCTTTTCCAACAGTGGTTAACCTCGACGACTATCGTCCACCGAAGGATAAAGTTGTTGAGGTCGCGAGAAAACTGCAGCGCAACGGGATTACGGTCCATCATGTTGGTGAGTTTAGCATTTCGGCTACGTGTCCAGGGAAAAAGTTCGAATCATTCTTTTCAACGAGAATCAGTGAACACCGTCCTCCGAAGCAGGCGAAAGTTTCCAAAGAGTATGTCATGCAGTCACCGGTAAGCAGTGACCCATGGGCGTTGCCGTCGGTTGACGGCCTCGATCAGTTGATTGATCGTGCATATATCCAGCATGACCCCATACTGTTTGCCAATGAACGACCGATTCCACCCTATTGGACGGACAAGTTCCGCCTTCGAGTTCCAAATGACGTGGCGCAGATAATGAACGCGAGTGCCGTCCATCGTCGTGGTATCACGGGAAAGGGGGTCCGCGTGGTGATGCCGGATACCGGTTTTTACGAGCATCCATACTTTCTTGATCAAGGATACAACTTTCTCTCGGTTGCCGCCCCGGACGTCCTCGATCATGCAACAGATCCGCATGGCCATGGAACCGGTGAATGCGCAAACTTATTGGCCACAGCGCCAGGAATCAACTTTATCGGCCTCAAAATGGGAAATCCAACTCTCGCAATGAAAACGGCGATTGAACTGCGCCCGAGCGTCATAACGTGCAGTTGGGGGTATAGTGTAGATCTGCCCGGCACCGGGATGCCAAACTGGTTGCGTCCGCTCTACCTCACAGTTTTGGATGCGGTTAGCCGCGGGATCACCGTTTGCTTCTCCGCTGGCAACGGACATTTTGGCTTTCCCGGGAGTATGCCGGAAGTGCTCTCTGTCGGTGGTGTTGTCGTCAACGATCAACTACAATACGCAGCCACTCCGTACACCAGCGGTTTTGCTTCCACGTGGTTTCCCGGCCGTGAGACCCCTGATATTTGCGGACTTTGCGGTATTCCTCCAACTGCGGACTACATCATTCTTCCCGTTGAGCAGAACGCTGTATTGGAACGAGGCGGCGGATGGGGCGCCTTTAGCGGAACCTCGGCAGCCTCCCCAATGGTTGCCGGAGTCTGTGCATTGTTAAAGGAAATCGATCCCGACCTGACGCCCCTCGAAATCCGGAATCTTCTCAAATATACGGCGCGGGATATTACGACCGGGACCAATGCCCATGGGCGAAATGCGGCGCCAGGCCCAGACGGCGCCACCGGATTCGGACTCGTTGACGCGTTACGCGCGGTTGAGGCAGTATTATAAGGATGGCGACGTCAAACGAGATCGAGTTTGAAATTCTGCTCCGACCGCGAGATAGATCTCGAGAAGTGGATAGCTCGGCTGGGGTGTCGCGGCATGCTGCTCCTGATGAAATTGAAAGATGTCGACAATGGCTTGCCGCGCAGGGTGTAGTAGTTTACCCCACCAGTTTCAGTCTTGTGTGCCGCGCAGCGTGTGAGTTGTTTGAGAAAGTATTCGAAACCAAGTTGGAACCCACTGGAATCGAAGCTGGAAGTCCGGCGTGGAAGTATGTCCAGAAGCCGCGTATTCCCAATGAAATTGCAGAATGTGTAGTGGACGTTACGGTCGCGGCGCGTCCTGAACTCTTTTAGATCATCATCTAGATACTATGACTGAACCAGAAGCAGTATTCAAGCCGATTGCCCTGCGGTTTTTTGTCGTTGTGCTTTTTGCGCTCGCCGCCGCGGGGTTCCTTGTCACGCAAGTCCCTGCACTAGTCGTTTGGTTGATGGAGTTGCTATTGTTTCTGAGCTTCTTAATCATGGCAGGGTTCAATCAGAAGGGTGTCGTGCGCGGGTTCCTGATCGATGAACGGAACAAGCTAAGCCTGTCGCGGCTTCAATTGATCGCGTGGACCGTGCTGATTCTATCTGCCTTTTTCACTGCAGTCGCGGTCAATTTGTTCAGCGGAGCCCACGATGCAATGGCGATTGTGATTCCCGGTCAACTGTGGGTCCTAATGGGTATTAGTACAACTTCTCTCGTGGGATCGCCGCTTCTACTCAATCAAAAGGCGCAAAAGGATGCAAAGAGCGGGGAACTCGATCGACTGAATCAGCGCCTTGCCGGGAGGGCGAGAGCGAAGTAGCTGCTGACGGCCAGGTGTTTACACGACGTGACCCGAGTCACGCCCAGTGGAGCGACCTTTTTCGCGGAGAGGAGGTCGGGAATGGGGCGTATCTCGATATCGGGCGGGTCCAGATGTTTTACTTCACGTTTATCCTCGTCCTCGCTTATGGATACACGTTGGGCGGAATGTTTAGCAATTCCGAAGGCGGGATCACAGAGCTACCCGCTGTTTCAGAGGGTGCTTGCCTTGCTGGGAATCAGCCACTCAGCGTATCTCGCCGACAAAGCACTGCCGCATAGTAAATAGCCGCGGGATTGGATATGCACGCTATAACGGAGTGAAAGAGTCATGAGCCGCACAATCATCGCAATTCCGGCACTCGTTGGGATAATCAGTGGCGCCACACTCTTACCACCAACGAGCGAGCGGGCACAGCTTCATCGCCGACCGGCAATACTGACAACCCTTCCCACGGTTAATCTGGAATTCGCTGAACCGGCGCGTTCGTGGGTTGAGAATCATTGTCAGTTTGGCATCCCGGAACTGGAATCGCGCCACCCCTACGGACCCACGTGGATCGTTCCTCATGAAGGGTTCGTGCTCCAATTGAGCGTGATTGATAAGATTCCACTTTGGGTCTGTGAGCGTGTGGACCACGCGCAACTTCAAGGCCAGGCGGATCGGCAGGATGTCTTCGCCGACGACCCGTTGGTTCCCGATCATCTTGAGGCGCGCCAAGCTGACTACTCAAGGACCGGGTATGATCGAGGGCACCAGGCTCCCGCAGGCAATCAAGTTGCGAGCCAACGACTTAAGAACGAAACTTTCTATTATTCCAATATGTCGCCTCAGAAGCCGTGGCTGAATCGCTCGATTTGGAGACGTATTGAGGAATGGCTCCGAGATCGAGTCGTCGATGGATCACCTGTTTTTATCGTTACCGGGCCCATCTTTTACGATCCACTTGAAGAGAATCCACAGACTGCTGATGGATTAGTAGAATATTACTCGATCGGCAATGGCGTGAGTGTTCCGACCCACTTTTACAAGATCGCGATTCAGAATCGAGGCGGAACCTGGCGTTCAATCGCCTTTGTCCTCGAGAATCGGGACCATGAGAGAAGTGAGCGCATTGAGGATTTTCGTCAATCAGTCGACTGGATTGAGGAACGCACCGGAATCGATTTTTTTCCGGAACTTGATGCTCAGCGAATTGAGGAGTTGGAGGAGGTTATTGCACCATTCTGGAATGAATGAAGCGGATTTGAAAGTCCAGGGGATCGCACGTCCAAGGGGACCCGATTCGTGCAATTCGTCGAGTTCGTGGTCATTTTTCTTGAGATCCCTCGAGTGATGCGTCCCCTTGGGTTTAGCGGTGCCCGACGGTTCGCCCGAGCACTCCTTCCGGTCTTCCTCCGACCGCTCGCGGCCCCTTTGCAACCACCGCGAAACTGTCATTCCGCGGCAGCTGTGGCGACTTGCCCCACCTTCGATGTGCCCGTCGCTTGTCTCACCTTCGGACAAACACAAAGCATAGACCTCCGAGTTCACTCGACTCTTGCTTATGTCCTCTGCCGTCAATCCCTTTCCGGGCATGGAGCGGCAGGGACAAGCTTCCAAGCATCGTTCTTCATCATTCTTTGATTCGTTCCGCACGAAACACTCGCAACCCCGTTCGACTCGCACCGCGCAATCCTCGCGGCCCTCCCGACTACTGCGGTTTGCACGCCGAAATCGTAGGGCGCGGCGGCGGTCTACTGACACGTCGGTCCTACAGCGAACCCCTGCTGTAGAACCATTCCTACCGGTCCAACGAACACATGCAAAGCTGCTGGCGCTACGTTACGTCGTCACGCGCACTCGCCACACCCAACCACCGATGCGTACGCTTGACCCACGAACAGTTCCAAAGGGAATCGAAAAATCTTCCGAGGACGAACTTCGCGACTACTTTGCACAGATTCGGGGCGTCATTACTTGAGGATCTTGAGATCCAGGATCACTCACCGTCGCCAACCTCTTCTGTATTAGCCTCCCCCTTCTTGGCCAGGGCTCAGGCGGATCAATCTTAGGTGCAGGTATTGGCTGCGGTGGCTCATGTGCCGGAGCCTCTCTCCGCTCGGGCAGTGGACGAGGCCGTTCCGGTTTCGGAGACCTCGATGGCTGGGGTTTTGGCGGAGCAATTGGTCTTGTCGGTTTTGGGGCTGGTTGACTCATATTGATGGAATGTGGAATGAAGTGTCTGGCAATTCTTGTTTCACTACCTCGAAACACTGTCGGCGAAGGTTCTCATTAGCATTCTCCACTGGCTCGTCTCTCGACGCCTCTTGCACCTGCTTCTGGATACGTTTGAATGTGGTCACCATTTCGGCCGAGTACTTGTCATCTCTCCGAATATCTGATGCGAGTTCCTCAATCTGATACTCAATAGCCCTGTACGCGGTGGCAACTTTCTGGAGTCGCTCTATCCGGTCAGTAAGTCGCAATAACGGCTTCGCGATTCCCAAAAAAGCGGTTGTAAGAGTCAGGATTGTCCAGACAATTTCGCCGCTTTCTGTTTTCCAGAAAACGAAACCGGCAACTGCAGACCCGGGAGCGGTAACCAGCAGAGAATACTCGAGCCAGAAATTAAAGCGACGACACACGACAAGCTTGGACGACCAGTACTTGAAATTCAATCTGCAGGTCCTTTGCAGATCATACACTTCCCATACCAAATGACTCTTACCGTTCGACATAGATTTGGGCTAACGCCTGAGCTATAAAACTGGGGCGGCGGCGATCGACTTCCAACACACAGACCGCGTGCCCCGCAGCCGCTCCAGTTTAGCGATTTGTTTTAACGTGATTCTTTCTGCCGTTTTATCAACAGATTGGCTTGCAATATCTGTGAGCATACCAATCTCATAGAACATATTGTTTTAGGATTCCGTCCATTACAGTCGCCGATTACGGCGAGTGCCCAGAAATTAAAGTTCAAATGTCAAGCAACATGGAGTACTTTCGAGAACGAAATGTGTGGGAATCGCTTTCAGCCTCGTATCGAAGCCGTTTAAGCCATTTTTGACCAATTATGTTTCGTTAAATAATACAGCTCACGGCGCTTGTATTTTGAACTGCAGAACCGCAAAGCAAAGGTGTTCGTATTCGTTACACTCATTGTCTCCTCCGTTCTCCGTTTTAGATTGGTCAATCAAGTTGCGAGACCGATTTCCAAAGCTTCTGCCAATCGCGTTCGGAATCGCCCAAGAACCCTTCGCGGTCACTCGAAAGTAGGATTGAGAGCTTGGTGAGGTCAGCGGTGCTCCGAAGTTCGGGCTGAACGGGCCATTTCAACTGATTTCCTTTCCGGTCAATGGTAAGGAGCGCGGAATCTTGGTGGATAAAGTGTGCGTCGGCCACTGGATTTGGATGCGTAAGCGCGGGAGTAATTGCTTCTCCCGTTTCGGTTTCCCAGATTCGGGCGGTTCGGTCAGTGGAGGCGGTTGCGAGCCATTTTCCGTTTCCCGAGAAAGCGACGGAGCGCACTTGGCCGGCATGGCGGAAGCGGAAACGCGGTGTTCCGGTTGGGACGTCCCAGAGGATTGCAACGCCGTCTTCCCCTCCGGTCGCAAGCATCTCGCTATTCGGACAAAACGCTACGTCAAGCACCCCGTCAAGATGCCGCAGTCGTGGCCCGATTGGGATTCCGGTCGCTGCATCCCAAAGCTGGGCATGGAGTTCGCGCAATTGATTGTCTTGTGCGCCGGTAGCCAGGAACCGCCCGTTTGGGCTGATTGCGAGCGCCTTAATCGGTGCAGGATGAGCGACCGGGGAGAAGACCGGAGCCGATTCGGCACAATTCCACGCGTAGAGGGATTCACCGGCAGCGACGAAGAGGATCGGCCGTTGCGGCGCGAAACGCATCGCAGAAACAGCGGCTGGATTGGCGATTGAATCGAGGGAGATCACTTTCCCGTTAGAGGTATTCAGGACGCGAATTCGGTCGCTTTCGGCGAGAGCGACATAGGCACCAGTTGCACTACAAGCGAGCGCAACCGTAAAATCGACTGAGACCGGGATGGGACCGAATCGAAGGTTTCCGTCGGCGAGTTCCCACACGAGAATTGCCGGTTCAGAGCGTTGGCAAAGGGCGGCTAAGACACCGTTGCCGAGCGCCCACGCTCCCGGTGCTGCACTGCTTTTGATCACGGTCGTCTTTCCGCGTGCTGACGCGATGGAGAATCCTCCCGCCTGCTTGGTGATGAGGTGTTCATCCAAAACCAAGAGGCTTGCGTCGGGCGACTCAACGGTCGCGGCCGACGCGGCCATATCCCAGACGCGAACGGAGCCATCCGCACACGCGGTTGCAATGAAGCCGCCCGAGGGGTGGAAGCCCGCACTACGCACGGCCCTCGAATGATGGAGGGTATTCGCAAAGGATACCGGCTGATGGTCCGACGCATTCCACAGGCGCGCGGTGCCGTCCCAGCTGCCACTTAGAATAAAGCGGTCATCAGGTGAAAAGGAAACGCTCGCGACGCATTCTTGATGCACCATGCGTGGCAGAAGTTCACGGCCGTTTTCCCAATCCCAAACCCTGACATGACGATCGAATCCTCCAGTCGCGACCAGACGTCCGGTTCCGTCAAATGCGCTGCAAATCACCCATTGACCGTGCTGGAGCGCCTCGGATGCCAATTGCCATCCGAGTGCATTCCAAATCCAAACGGCCCGATCCTCACCAGCCATGGCAACGAGCGAATCGTCACGCGAAAAGGTGGCATAGCGGACTGATTGTGTTTCGGGTGCCGAAAGCGAGGCGACCATTTCTTCACCGGCGAGGTCAAAAACCCGCACCAATCCATCGTGCGCTGCGGTGAGAATCCTCCGACCGTCCCGACTGAATCGAACGCTGAACACCTCGCTTGGATGGGGAAACTCAGCAATCCGCTCGCCGGATTCGACGGCCCACACGATCACCGGTTGATTCAATCCGCCGGTCACCACCGTGCTCCCATCGGGGTGAAACGATGCGTGGGTCATGCCGTAGGGTGGGGCGATGATGGGCGCGGCGAGCACTTCCCTCCGAAAATCCCAGATCCGAGCCTTACCATCGCGTTCGACGGTTAGGAGGCGATCTCCATCGTGAGAGAATTCAACATGGGCCACGACATTCGAATGAAAGAACATCGAGACGATACGCGGACAACGATCGAGGACCGCGGCAATCCGCACGCGATGTGTTGATTTGCGAGATGGATCATCTTGCACCAAGGCACTCACCAAGGGGGGTAATGCACCGAGGAAATCATGCTGATCCACGCGCTGCATTCCGAGCGCAACGGCGGAACCCACTTGCCGCTGCCGATGGAGGTGTTCGCGACTTTGGTCACGAAGATAGGTCCAAATGAGGGATGCGACGAGAATCAACAGGACGGCCGCTGCCGGAGCGATTCGTCGCGCGCGTGTCAAGTAGCGCTCCAAGACACGCAAGCGCTTCACGGAATGACCGGAGCGCAGCACGACCAAGTCGGCGTTCATGTCGTGGGCGCTCTTGTAGCGATGCTGTGGATGATTGTCGCACGCTTTGATCAGGATCTCGTTGAACTCGCGAAACGCTCCCGCATCGCTCCATTGATCCAAGTTATCGGGCAGGGTGGGAAAACTGCACCGGTCATTGCCCGTGCTCGCTTCGTAGAGCACCTTACCCAAACTGAAAATATCCGATTGGACGCTTGACGGTCCCTCAGGTGGGATGAACCCGGCCGTCCCGACAATCGAAGCGGTCGCTCCTGCATCGGCCACCATGCCGATGTCGGCCAGTTTTGGCACTCCTTCGACAAAGAGAATGTTGGCGGGTTTGATATCACGGTGAAGCAGCTTCTGATCGTGCAAGTGCGCGAGCGCCTCACTCAACGCAAGACCAATGCGCGTGCATTCGGCAACCGAAAGGCGTGGTCTTTCTGAGAGATCATGGGCGAGCGTTCGTGGCTCATAGCGTGTGGGGTCGATGGGGTGCGAGCCCGCGACATCATCCCCAATTTCCATGATGTAGTAGAAGTATTCGCTCGGACTCGGGGGGCCAATCTGAAGGATGTCAATGAGCGACGGGTGAGCTCGCGAGACCGGTTCGTACAGCCGCAATCCCTTGAGCTCTCGGAGAAACGGCTCTTCGCGGTTGAACGTCGCACGACGGACGATCTTGATTGCCCGATAGGTTCCGAGTGCCGTCCGACCCAGCCACACCTCGCCATAGCTTCCCTCGCCGATCCGAACGAGAAGCTCATGATCAGGAATCGAAATTGGCGGTGGTGACTGCGCTGAAGCCATGGTGTCCCAATAACCCAGAGGTGTTCATGCATTACGACCGAGGGTCCATTTCTAATACCTCGAATCGTGGTTCTTCACGGCCGGTATGCCACTCGGCATCAAAATCGCGTGCCCGATGAAAACCCCCTCCCCACGTGCTCGTCTCGCCCACGTGCTGCACCAATGACGGCGCGTGGTAATATATCGGGCGATTCAAACGACCGGCGAGTCGCGACATCCGGATATCCTGCATGCCCTCAACTGACTCCCAATGATTGAGGAAGTATTTGGCAGTTCGGCGACTCACGACGAAGGCTTGGCTTCCGTAAACCCAATCGCCTCGTGTGGCGATCCAATGCTGGGACACATGGCAGGCAAGTGCTCCCACACCGGGATTGTAGAGGCTCCCCAAGGTAAGGGCACGCTCTCGGACCGGGGCCCAGGTCGTGAGGTTGTGGAAAAGATGGCGGTTGAAGATGAGGTCATCTTCAAGAAATAGAATAAATGGGGTCCTGGCCTCCAGGCCCGCCAAGAGCGCCTTCCGCGCCGCCTCCGTTTGGCGGAGTTCCCGATTGGAATCGGCTGCCTCGTCATGGATCAGCGCAAGGTCTCCCTCCCAATCCGACTCGCGCAACGATGCCAGCGTCCGCTCACGGATCACTTCTCTCTCGGGACAGGTAATCATCACCGCCACCACGGACGGGGCTTTCCGCGTGGCTTCACCAATTTCAAAGGCATACTCCGAGGCGTGGGCGTCCCACTGGCGGGTCAGGTCCTTGACGAACTGGCGACATTCGTCCTCAAACCAGAAGTCTTCCACCACCATATTTCGCCCGAATACATCCCACTTGTCCGTGTTGCGATGTTGGAATAGACGCCTTCCATCGAGATCGTGCTGACACATCGTCGATTGGAGCCGATGAATTGCGTGGGGCACGAGGGTAAACGGCATCCCGAGCTTCTTGAATGCCAAGTGGAAGGTCTCCTTGTCGCCGTAGACGTAGCGGTAATAGAAGTCGTCGTGTTCGTTAAACCACAGCGCGAGCCGAAGTGCCCTCCAGCATCGCCGTCGATCGACCACGATCTGACCGCTTTCAAACTCAGGAGTCTTCGGTTCAGGGATACCGCAGCTGTGCCAAACCGGGGCGCTTTCATGGGTGCGACCGAAATCAGGCCAGAAGATCGCACCGCTCTCGTGATAGGCGATGGTGTCGAAAAGATACGTCGGATCTCTGACCGGCACATTATCGGCATCAAGAAAGAGGACCTGCCCAAAGGATGAGTGAACCAAGGCAAAGGCTTTCAAGCCCCACCCATTAAGGCGGCGCACCGGATGTTCCCGTGCTACGGTGAGGGCATCGATGCAGCGAACATCAAGTGGTTCCACCAACTGCCGCATCCGGTGGTCGAGTTCGGCGGGACCCCGGTGCCACAACTCGATCGGAAGCGTGCAACCCAACTGGCGAAGCATATTGATGCAGACCCACGCACACGTGAAGTATCTGATATTGCCGGCGCAAATTACAATTCCCCGCCGGTCCGCAATCGTCGGCGGGCTCGGCATGGAAGCAATGAATGCTTCACATGCGGCCCGCGCGCTTGAGAGATTGAGGGGTTCGTCGTCAAATTCGTTGTCGGAAGCCGCGCGAATACCGCGCCGGGCTGCGCTCCACTGACGCGCCTCGAGATACCCGAATTCCTGGCTACGGAAAAACATTTCAATCCGCTCAATGACATCCGGTGCGCGAATCAAATCCATGCACCTCGGAACGCGACCAGTAAGCGACAGACAGAGGTTTTCCGGTTCGTCCCGATGATCGCCATCTCCCAGCGGTATAGCCCGATCTCGCCAGCACCCTCCTTCCGCACAGCAGGAGAGGCTTCCCACCGTGTGCATGAATTGATGCCACGGATACGCCTCCCAGTGAGGTGGTTCGCGCCCACCCGCGACCACCACGCATGGCCGCCGGGGCGGTCGCTCTGACCGCGTCTCAACGGCGGCTGCTAGGTGCATGATTCCAGTCACCGGGCAGAGCACGCCTTGGGAGTGGTAGACCAACCGGATGAGCTCGCGAACGCTCGTTTGGCCCCGCAGATCAATGGCGCCCGACAGCTTCGGGTGATGGTGACCAGCCGAACCGACTTGAACGAAAAGCAGGCGCCCTTCGAAATGGTCGATAACCTGTTGGTAACGCTCCGTCGGCCACCATTTAAGGGTAATATCGAACTTCCCCCCACCCGCAACAATCCAAAACGGCGTGTCAGCGCGCGTCAACTCGTGGACCTGGGAGTACCAACTTTTCTCGAGGGGCGAGAGATGAATATCACCGCGAAAATCGCTGATTTCGATCGAAAGGCCGAGCGTCTGGTTCAAGAAGTCGACAAAACCGGCTAAGCAGTGGCTCGGCGCAACATTCGATCGATTAATCAGCGGGTAACAGCAGTCAATGACCTCGGCGTCACTCGCTTCGAGTGACGTGAGGTAGGGATTATGTTCCCAAATTTCCGGATAGGGGGTGTGGACGTCAGTGAGGAATGCACCCGGGTACGAGCGGTGGAGATCCCGCACTGCTGCGGTGAGCATCACAATGTCCCCAAGTGAGTAGACGCACTTGAGGATGAGTTTCCGCGGCCCTCCCATGCAACCCCGGGGCGGTTTAGCTCACGAGTTCGCGGTAACGGCTCGATTGGGCCAGATTCTCCTCCGGATCCGGGCTCTCAGGCGCGTGACTGGGGCTTGGACTCGGACTCGAATCTCCCCAGACCGGGCGTAATACTTTGGGGCGGTTCTTAGGCTTTGGGCTGAATTGGGGTTCTATCGTCTTTGGATCGGTTGGTTTCATAGGTGTGGTTGGAATCAGGCCCGGGTTTAAGGCCAGCATTGATTTTGGACATGAGCAAACGGCGAAGTGCAGACATGGAATGGGGCCCGCGCACTGGATACACGGCGACGTGCCGATGATCCAGACGCAAGGCACCAAACGGGTTGACCCAAAGACAACAGGCCAAATTCACGTGCTTCACAACGAATTCCTCTGTAAATATTCAATCTCCTGACGCATCAAAGCCCCAACGCGATGTTTCGCCAGGTAAACGCGCATGGCACTTACCTTGAGCGTTGCAACGATCCGCGCAACCTGCCACTCCTTAAGCACATAGAGGTCGTAAATCTGAAAGACCTTTAAATCCACGCGCCGTTTTACCCGTTCGATCGCGGAATCGACCAAGTTCTTGTTCCATTCCTCATCCCACTCGGTCTCCTGGTCGTGTTGTGGGTCTGCGATACAATTCAAAATATCGGTTTCGCTCCTACCCGGTGTGCTCGGGGCACGGCCACGCGCACGCAATTGGTCCGCAACGCGCCATTGCGTGCACGTGTAGAGCCATCGCTTGAACGAGCCGTCCGGACGGTATTTGAAATCGGGCATTTTCTTCGCCACGTTGAGGACGGTCTCTTGGACGACATCCTGAGCCTCGGCGTCGCTCAATCCCGATTTGATCGCCCAGTTATATATTAGCTTCCAATAGCGATCGAAAAACTCCTGCCAGCTGTCGCTGTCATTCCAATCCCTAAGGCGGCTTAATAACGACTGCCGGGTTGGGAGCTGACGGGTTACAACATGCATCACCCTGTATACGACTGGAACGGCTCGGTTCTTTCAAGAATTTTTCTGAAAGTATCAGGTTTTTCGTGGTGCAACCCGTTCGCCTTGAGGGGCTAACCCGATCAGAAGTTTAATCGAGGATATTCATTGAAAGAACGGAGGTATCGGCAGCGTATTTCAAACGATTGGGTTATCCGTACAGGTGGCTGCGGGTCGGAGGCGCAAAAATCGGGTCTGGCAGCACGATGACCTCAAATCGCCTGCGACGATAGGAGGGTCGCGTTACATCGCGGCACCAGAAAAGGGGCTTCTCCGGCCCGCAGCCCACATTGAATCGGTTCGCTTTTGAAGGCCGGACATCGTCCAAGACTGATTATGGGATGCCTTGTGCCTTGAGCGGAGCTTCAGTTTCACAATTACAGTAACAAAGCGGAATCGGGGGTGAGAATAATGGCTGAGTATCGACGAAAGAAGGGATCAGACACATGGCATTGGTGCAAGAATTGTTCCAAATGGCCCACGGTGGACTACGACGTTCGGCATACTAAACCGACCAGCGGCGAACTTGACAATGAGTGTCAGGCGAAGGAGCGGAACGGTTCGTGCGAACGGAACTAACTAAATGTGGGATTCCGATAACGGCGGCGTTTCCGTGGTAAGCGCTCTAACGAAACCGCATGGTCTTCAACGCTGTTGGACCATGCGGTTCCGGGTGCCTGAATCCGCGGTCATTTTGCGGAAGCTCCCGAAATCGTAAGGCCGCTCTCGCATCGACGAATTCTTTTTGGCACACCTGCGAGATCGATGGGAGTGTCTCAACTTCATTTGAACGGGGGAACATGGGTGATCGCCTTCCGGCCACTGCTCGTGTGGATCGCGATCAGTGCGCTACTCCTCGTCCGGGAGTATCATGTTGCACGAGCAAAGGGATCCACGCTTACCTTCACCGTAGAGATTGAGGGGCACGTTTCAAATCGAGTTCCGGTGACGGTTACGGTTGGAAGCACGGCCGTGGGCGATGGTCGGCTTCCGTTGGGTTGGCGCACCATCACGGTTGCTGGAGAGGACACGGAGCCGTATTCAGAGCGGCGTTTCCTTTGGTATGGGGTGAATGATCTCGGAACAGTTGAACTGGAGTGGAGCCGCGGGAGCCTGGAGATGCTCGTCGAACCTGATCCTCTCGAAATCGAGATTCAGGGGCCCCATAAGGAGTTAACCTTATCTGAGCGGCCCTCCGACCCAATTTCCCTCCCGGTTGGTCGATACGAGATTGTGGTTCGCTTCGAGCACTTTAGCGAGGTGCGGGAAGTTGAGGTGACTCGACTCGGTGTATCGCGGGTCGCGGTCACACCACCGGTCGGAAACCTCACCATTACCAGCGACCCGCCGGATGCAGTGTTTGAACTGCTGTCTCGCGCTCGGAAGCGGATCGCGCGTTCAGGGGAAACTCCCGCGACCCTGGTTAATTTGCCCGAGGGAATCTATGAGGTTCATGTGATCCGTGGGAAGCACCGCAAGGAGGTGTCGGCGATCGTTGGAGCGGGATCAACGAATCGGGCGCATGCGGCCTTCTCCTACGGGACCTTTGAGCTCACTACCGATCCGCCGAATGCAACAGTCACTGAGAATGGATTAGAGATGGGAGCCACCCCCCTATCAAGAAAGGAGCTCCTGCCTGGGGCTTATCGATACCAAGTTCGTGCTGAGGGGTTTCTGCCGCTCACGCTAAACGTGACGCTTGCGGCGGATGAGGTGGTCTCGATCGCCACCAACCTGGTAAGTCGAGCCTACGGGAGCGCCATGGATGACGCTCGTCGCCTCGCGAGGTTGCGCTCGCCTGATTATGAGCGGATTCTTGATGCCGCGAATGCTGCCCTGGCCGAGCGGCCGGGTGATCCTGAAGCCGAGTCAATCAAGGCCGAGGCATTGGCTCGATTGGGGGCGGAACAAGAGGCTCGACAGGCGGCGGCGCGTCAAGCGGAGGAGGCAGCCAAGCGGCAGTTCCCCGCACAAGCGTTCTCGGGTGCGACGGACTCCCTTACCCATGCAGACCTTTTTGACACGCACCGATGGGATTTCAATCACCCACTGGGTGAGGTGCGCGAAGCACTCGTTCGCTCGCTTAATGCCCGCCCGATTCGTTGGGAGTTGGTGAATGAGACCCGAGTCCGAGCCGATACCATCCTCATTCATTGCACCGGCAAGGGCTTTGGCTCCGTGGGCCGGCGGGCAGTGTTGCTTCTCAGTGAAGTCCTACCGAATGAGGTAGCGTGTTACGCGAAGTTTTGGGATTACGCACTTGGAGAGAAGGTTACGCTCTCCATTTTTCAAGGTATCAAGCCAGAGAGTTTGATTCCGATTCATCCGCGGAAGTATAAGCCGGAGAATCCCGCGATTGCCGACGGGCGCCGGCGCGAAATCGCGGAGGAATTCGTCGCAAAGCTCCGCCACGAGTTGCGCTAACTATGGCCGATACTTCCGAGCACACGTCAGAGACGCTCGAATCCTGGGAGGCGGCTCGGAGGAAGGCTAAAGCAGCACTGGCGCGCCGCAACACTCTCCTCTCCTACTGGTGCACGCTCCTTGAGAGCTTCAGCTATTCACCCCGCGACTTCTATTCCCTGGTCACGGAGAACCTTGCCAAGCGCGAGGTTCCAGGGCTCCTCGTCGGTGCAGTCAAGTTGCGTGAGGGAACTATTTTCTCTCGAGAACGGATTTATCTCCAATTGCGACGGGAACGGCTGGTCTTTGAAGTCTGTGCCGCTCCCTTCGGTACGGGATATTTCGTCTCGTCCCGGCTCTTTGACCGGCGCCGGGATGCACGCTTTATGGACTATGTCATCGTCCTCGGCATGCTCATTCTCATCGCCGCCGGCGTGTGGAACGAGTTCGGCGGAATGGTTGGTATTATCGTGACCGGTCTCTTGATTACCACGATCTGGTCATTGATGCGTCTTGCGGTCGCGGGTTTCGCGGTGTGGCTCGACGAGACCCTTTGCATTGTTCCTTGGATCGGCCCCATTTTCGAGACCCTGTTCCATCCCGATACCTATTACCGACAAGACCAACGGGAAATGTATCGCGAAGCTGTACACCGCGCGGTGATGGAGTCGGTTGCGACCATGACCGTCGAGAGCGGCGTTCGAGCGCTCTCGGATGAGGAGATGCGACCGCACTTTGGTGGTTCTGCGCGTCCGACGCGATGAGCGTTTCCACCGCATCGGAGCTCTTAACCGAGCAGTTTTATCGCTGGGAGCTGCGCGGGAGGGGATGGATGACCTGGGAGGCGCCCGTTGACCTTGAACCTCCTTTCATTCCGTTCCCCGGTCATTCACTTCCCCGTCGCGTCATCCTTGACGATGGACAGGTTCCGACCATGTGGTCGCGTCTGGCGGATGCGGTATGCCGAGTCCTCACGAAGTCGATCGACGACGAGTCCAGCAGAACGCACAATCCCGAAATTCTCGATCCTCCGGTAAATTACCGGGAGGCGTTTCCCGATCCCGTGGAATTGTCGGTCACCCTCCCGCACGAGTATGAACCGCGGCCGGCAGTGTTCGAGCAATGCATCGCAAGCCTTGCCCATACCGAGGGATCACTTGCTTTCGAAGTCTTTGGGGATGCGGATACCATCGCAACCCAGATCGCAACACACCCGAACGATGCGGAGGTTGTCAATGCACAACTTGGCGCGCACTTTCCCGAGGCTGCAATTATCCGCACGAGCGGCGCGCTTGCGAAATGCTGGAGGCAACACGCCGAGAGTGATGATACCTATCAGGTTATCCGCGAGTTTGGCCTTGATCAGGAGTTCATGATTCCCTTGTCGACACTCCGACAGCTGGCGATTGATCCGATGGTTGCCGTTTGCGCCGCGCTTAGTCGGCTCGGGAAGCATGAAGCTGGCGTATTTCAGATTCTCTTTCAGCCCGTCCGCCACCGATGGGCGGAAAGTACGGTGCGCGCGGTCACCACCGAGCGTGGTGATTGCTTCTTTGTGAATGCGCCTGAGATGCTTCCAAAGGCGCGTGAGAAGCTGTCGCGCTCGTTGTTCGCGGTGGTGGTTCGCGTCGCGGCAGCGGCAGCGAATCCTGCACGTGCGTGGGAGGTCTTTGCCGGACTGGCTGGGGCTCTCGAGCTCTTTGGAACGCCGCAGACAAACTCGCTGATCGCGCTTGAGGATGAGAACGCAGATCCACCGCAACGCGAGTTCGAACTTCTGATGCGTTGCTCAAACCGCAGCGGAATGATTCTCAACGGCACCGAACTGGCGTCCATCGCGCACCTGCCCACTGCCGCGGTTGAGGTGAAGAAGCTAAAGCGCGGAGCGAAGCGAACCAAACGGGCTCCGGAAGCGGTGCTCGGGGATGGCGTGGTTCTGGGCGCTAACCTGCATGAGGGTATTGCGATGCCGGTCGCGCTCTCGGTCGACCAACGCATTCAGCACACGTATTGTATCGGAAGCTCCGGATCCGGGAAATCCACGCTCTTGGCAAACATGATCCTGCAGGACATCGCCGCCGGTCGCGGAATTGCCCTCATCGAACCCCACGGGGATCTCGTCGACCAGATTGCCGGCGCAATCCCCGAAGATCGCATTGACGACGTTATCCTCTTCGATCCCTCTGACCGTGAGTATCCAATCGGATTCAACGTCCTCTCCGCACACAACGAAACTGAGAAGGAGCTCCTGGCGGCGGATCTGGTGGCGGTTTTCCGTCGTCTGTCGACATCCTGGGGTGACCAAATGAACGTGGTGCTCGGCAATGCGATCCTCGCGTTTGTCGAGAGCGCGCGGGGCGGGACCCTGGATGATCTGCGGCGCTTTCTCGTTGATCGCACGGTTCGAAAGCAGTTCCTTGAGTCTGTTTCTGACCCTGAAGTCATATACTACTGGACGCACGAGTTCCCCATTCTCAAATCGAACTCCATCGGACCGCTTCTTACCCGCCTTAACACGTTCCTCATGCCGAAGATCATCCGGCACATGGTGGGTCAGCCCGACAACAAGATCGACGTCGCTCGGATCATGAATGAGGGGAAGATCTTCCTCGCCAAGCTATCGCATGGGCTCATCAATCCGGACGATGCGTATCTCTTGGGCACACTCTTGGTGGCAAAATTCTACGAGATCACCATTGCCCGCCAGGAGGTGGCGGAAACCGAGCGGCGTCCGTTCTTTTTGTATATTGATGAATTCCACCATTTCGTCACACCGTCTCTTGCAACGATTCTCTCTGGGGTGCGCAAATACAAGTTAGGGCTCACCCTCGCTCACCATGAACTCGAGCAGCTCGCGCGAAGCCCGGAGGTACTGAGTGCCGTCCTCTCGCACCCGCTGACGCGCATTTGTTTTCGCGTTGGAGACCATGACGCCCGGCGCATTGCTGAGGGTTTCGAATCGTTCGAGGCCAACGACCTGCAGAATCTCTCCCGCGGAGAAGCGATTATGCGGGTTGAGCGAGCGGATGCTGACTTCAATCTCAGCACAGTGCTCCCTGATTTCCCCGCTGCCGACATAGCGGCATCCCGGCGCGCGCGGATTCGAGCGAACTCGCGTGTGCGCTTTGCCCGAAGTCGAGCGAGTGTTGAAGAACTGCTTGCCACGCGACGCACCGAGCGTTTGGCGGGAGGCGCTCAGCCATCGCGCAAGGAGAGGGCTCATGAGCCGCCGGATTCACCGCCTCCGGAGGAATCACTTGGAGAACCACCCGCGCCAACGCCCCCGATTACGCCACCGCCCGCTCCGGCTGCAGCGTCGGGCCCTGCCGCAGTTCCACCGGCTCATACACCGAGTGCCACCGACAATTCCTCCTCGATTCCTGCCCACGACCTGCCCGCGTCGCCGCCCCCGGAGCCAGCCAAGGCAAAACCGGGAGCAGCCTGTCCGGGCCCCACACACACCTTTTACCAAGACCGCATCGTTGAAATTGCCAGTGGGCTGCGATTCACCGCGCACAAAGAGGTGCCGTTGGGTGACCGGAGGATTGATGTGCTCTTGACCAGAGGGGAGCAGCGAATCGCGGTCGAGATTTCGCAAACCACCTCAGTCGAGCATGAGCTCCGCGGCCTGGGACAACTCCTCGCCCACGGCATATTCTGGGTGGTCATGGTTGCAACCGACCGGACTGCACTAGACGCCCTCGAACATGCAGCGCGACAGCAGTTTCCGCCTGGAGTCCTCACGAACGTTCGGTTCTGTCTCGTGGAGGATGTCTGGCACCTCCTACAGGAAATCAAAGATGCGTGTCCCACGCATGATGATACGCCGGTGGTCAATGGATGGAAGGTTTCCGTTGCCCCGCCAGCAAGTGGCCCGAAGAAGCCTCCTCTACCTTCCAAACTGATCGATATCGCGGCGCGAGAAGCACGCAAGAAGCGCAAGAAACGGGGGAAATAGCTGGGGGGAGCTGGGGGTTGGTGACTTGCCCGAGAAAGTCGTGGTTGCTACCGTCTTAAGCATCTATGAAGGCGCGGTCGGCCCGTTCATCACCCCGTTCAGTGGGGATTTGGATCCGCGTATCGACGGAGGACCAAGCCCGAGGCGACAGCCCCGATCACCACGAACGCCGCGCGCGTGCCTACGCCGAATCTCAAGGGTGGGCGGTCCGCGAGATTTACCATTTGGAGGCAGTGAGCGGGAAATCCGTCAAGGACCACCCGGAAGCGGTCCGGATGATTCGCGATATCACGCGCGGACATATTTCCGCCCTGATTTTCTCCAAACTCGCCCGCCTCGCTCGAAATACCCGTGAGTTGCTTGATTTTGCCGACCAGTTCCGGGACCTCGGCGCTGATTTAATCTCACTGCAAGAGTCGATCGACACATCCTCACCGGCGGGAAGGCTCTTCTTCACCATTATCGCTGCCATGGCGCAGTGGGAGCGTGAGGAGATCACCGATCGGGTCCGGGCATCGATACGGGTGCGGGCCGAATTGGGTAAGAACTTGGGCGGGGCGGCTCCGTTTGGCTACCGTTGGGTGGACAACCGCTTGGAAATCGACCCGTCTGAGGGGCCGATCCGCAAGTGGATCTACGAATTGTTTCTCGAACACCGCCGCATCAAGACCGTGGTGCGCGTGGTAAACGACGCAGGATATCGGACGCGAAAGGGAGCCGCATTCACGGATACCACGATTGATCGGCTCATTCGGGATCCAACCGCCAAGGGCCGGTATCGGTCCAATCATACCTTTCGGGATGCTCGGGGAAAGCTTCAGACCAAGCCCGAGTCGGAGTGGGTCCATACCCCCGTTGATGCGTTGGTCTCGGAGACGCTCTGGGAGCAGTGCAACGAGATCCTACGTGATCGGCGCAGCAACGGTCAGGCGCCCGGCCCAAAACCGGTGCATCTGTTTGCCGGTCTCCTCCGGTGCGGGTGTGGCCGAAAAATGTACGTGTTCTCCCGCTCGCCGAAATATGTCTGTTCGCAATGTCGAACCAAGATCCCGGCCGAGGATTTGGAAGCGATCTTTCGGGAACGCCTTAAGGCATTCCTGGTCTCCGAAGACGCTGTGCGCGAGCACCTGGAGCATGCAAGCGAGCATGTTCGGGATCTCGAGAGTCGGGTGACCGCCCATGAACGCCGGTTGGATCGCGTTCGGGAAGAAAAGCGTAAGGTCTACCGGCTTTACCAAGACGATCAGATCTCGACCGAGGGATTCGGATCCCTCAACAGCCCCCTCGAAGCGCAGGAACGCACCCTCGCGTCGGAGTTGCCCAAGCTCCAAGGCGAGCTCGATGCACTCAAGATCCACGAGCTTTCAGCGGAAGAAGTCGTGGGCGAAGCCATGAACCTGCATGCTTCTTGGCCGCGCTTGTCACCGGAGGACAAGCGCGGCCTAATTGAAAGCATTGTGGAATCGATCGAAGTATCAAACCAGACCGTAACGATAACACTTTGTGCATCACCTTCTTCTGAAGCGCTCACAAAAAGGCAACGAAACCTGTTGGCGACGTTGCCTTGTTGCTACCGAGTGATTCGTGCGGATCGAGCAGCGTTTTTGCCCGTCCGGGTCCGAGGAGCGCTCGTTCCAACGCAGCCCAATACCGTGGGCGAATTCCTCATCAAGCGGCGTGCGGAAAAGCGTTTGCGGCAAGCGCAAGTAGCGCATTTGCTCAAGGTTAGCACGGTAACACTCAGTCGCTGGGAGTGCGGAAAAGTCTTCCCTGCCTGGGTTCATCAACCAGCGATCGCCGCTTTTCTGGGGTTTGATCCGTTTACGGATCCGGCGGCTGGTGCACCCCGGAGCACCAAACCCCATGACGTGGCCTTGTTATCCACGTCTGAGACCGACGGTGGAGGGCGTCTTCGAGCCTATCGAATGCACCAGCGGCTGACGGTGAAGGAGTTCGCGGAAGCGGTGGGGGTCTCGGATAAGACGATGATCGGGTGGGAGCTCGGTCGGCGCCGGCCGGGACACGCGATGCGGAAGCGGCTGTCCGCGGTCATCGGGTTTGACCCTTTCAATGGCGGATCATCGGAGAGCGGGCCGCCGATGGATGGGATATATTGACTAAGGTGCGGTGTTCGGTTGAACGGGCCGGGGCGTCTGGGGGACCGCAGTCGTGTCACCAAAGCGTAATGGAAGTGACACGCTAAACGAACGGGAATATGTCTTGGTAGGCTATGACCTTGGAGTATGAATTTCGCTGTTGGGATTGCGTCTCGGTGGTTGGGGGCGCATTCCTGGTTCCCGACGATCTGCGGAGTACCCCGTCCGTGCAGATCAAATGCCCAGGTTGCGGAAAGACGTTGCCTGGCGAACTCATCCGCGGCACGGGCAACGGCCCTACGAACGGTGGAACTTCAGACATTCAGGAATTCGGTCGATTCAACCCGTGACAAGGACAGCGGTGTCCTGTGGAAGCATCCAACCGCCGCCTCTCACGTGTACCTCGGGGGGCGGCGTTCTTCGTTCCCATGGAACTGCATGACTACTTGAACGGTTTGGAGCCCGATGCCTTGACCAAGGCACGGATCCTCATGGAGGCTGGGAAACGGTTCGTTGTCGTCCAGGATGTGTATTCGGAGTGGGATCCCCAGTGGAAAGAACTTGCCGACGAGTTTGGATACCGGTGGACGAAGGTGCATGACGCCGCATTATTTGAGAAACGAGAAGAACCCCGGTGACACCGTCTCCGATTCGCCCCCCCATGTGGCCACACGATATCTGGCGCCTGAGGCGCACCGTTGCGGCCCGGAACGGATGATCGATTGCCCGAAACCACCTATGAACACACTCGAGTTTGAATTCCGTTGCGATAAGTGCCGGTTTACCTTTGCGGGGATGGCGATTCTCGGGCGGCAGCTTGAATCCGCGCCGCGCATGCAGGTCAATCGTCCAATTGTCCATTCTGCGATTCGGCGCTTCACGGTGCCGAGTTTTTGCGGACGAGTCTTGACGAAGGATCAATCACGATTCAAGCGATGCCGACCCATGACGTTGAGATCGATCCCGTCGAGAAACGACACAACCATGCTTGAGCGCCCCATGGACGGGCGCGGCGCGTGGCATCGTCTGTGCTCGTGCTCGAATGCCCATGGAACCTGGAGCACAGCGGGAGAGGAAACCGGGGAAATCCGGGCTCCATTTGATTTGTTGCGTTTGTGGGCGTGTCAAGAAAGAGGACGGTTCGTGGGGTCCACTCGGAATCGCTCCCCTGTCGAAGCAGCAACTGAGTCATGGGTATTGCCCTACCTGCGCCCGACGATTTCTCGAGGACTTCTTTCGTGCCTCGTAATATTCCAAGTTGAGCGGCGCAGGGCGATCGGTAGCCGCAATGTATCCCACCAGTGCTGGTGATGGGGTCTCGTCTCGGTGCCAAGCAGGGAGTTCCCCTATTCCCCACACAGTGCGTAAGAGGATCTGAGGAACCACTCTGGTGCGCTGAATTCCGCCCGACCTCAAGGCATTGACCGGGCACGCCAAATCAGAGACCATTTGAAGCGAGGCGTTGGGAATACGCGCCGCATCGAGATCGGTATTCCTCATGGGCAGTTCACTGAAACGGAAGCGAGAGTTTTGGAGCACCACGCTCCTGCTGCCCGGGATCCTTGTCGGCACTGCGCTCGTCTTCTGCGGAGGAACGTATTTGCGTGAGGCGGGTCAAATTGAGCGGTCGGCCCTTCTTCGTGAGCGTACCCGCGTCGACATGTTCGCCCGGCTTTTCGAGCAGGAGTTGCGCGTCTTGGCCGATGACGTGCGCAGGCTTTCAACCGGTGACAGTCTACGCGCCTATCTTGAGACGGGCCGTTCGACTGATCTCGAGCGCAGCGTCGCGCGTGCGGCGTTTATCAGCCGCCAGCAACCGAAATTTGACCAACTTCGCTTCCTGGACTCGAGCGGCCTGGAGGTGTTCCGCGTTAATCAAGGTGGACGTATCGTCCCCGAGAACGACCTCAAGGACAAGTCCGATCGGTCATACGTCGCACGCGCCAATGAGTTGGCGCCCAACCAGATTTTCGTTTCGGCCTTCAGCCTCAATATGGAAGACGGCCGTGTGGAGGAGCCCCGCAAACCTGTCGTACGTTTGGCTACACCGATCTTCGACCAATCCGGCCGACGTCGTGGTATTTACGTTATCAATTACCGGGGACAGCATCTATTCACTCAGTTTCAAAGGCTCTGGCCAAACGTGTACCACCGTCTTCGAGTGTTCAATGCGAGTGGTTTCGTGCTCAAGGGTGATGATCCCGCCACCGAATGGGGCTTTATGTTCCCCGAGCGTCAAAACACGACCCTCGCGCAATCGGAACCAGCGCTCTGGGCCCGCGTCATGACGCGTGCGACCGGTCACCAGCGAAGCGCTCGCGGAATTCTCACGTGGCGTCGGGTTGACACCCGTCACCACCTCGCGGACCAGCCCGGATATGTCACTGCCGAAGACGCCTTTTTGGTCATGGCTTCGGAGATTTCGAACCGCGAGCTTTCGGCGATCCTTGGTGGATTACGAACCGTGTTTGGGATTCTATCGGCGCTGCTTTCCATTACCGCCGTAATTGCCGCTCGACTCTTCCGTTCACGGCTCAAGGCGTTTGCGTCGCTGCGCGAAAGCGAGGAGCGGCTGGCGGTCACCCTCAACTCGATCGGCGACGCCGTATTGGTCACTGACACGGATTCGCGTGTAACGAGAATGAACCCCATCGCCGAGCAATTGACCGGTTGGAAAATGCGTGACGCCGCCGGTCAAGCGGTTGCCGACGTCTTCTGTACGATCAACGAGGATACACGACTCGCCGTTCCGAATCCGGTGGATCGGGTGCTTGAGACGGGTGCGATTCAGGGTCTTGCAAACCACACTGCCTTGTTGGCTCGTGACGGGACGGAACGTTCGATTGCCGACAGTGCCGCGCCCATCCATGATCGGGATGGTGCCGTCATTGGCGTCGTCCTCATATTCCGCGACGTGACACCCGAGCGAAACGCCCAGAAAGCGCTCCGTTCTAGTGAGGCGCGCTATCGGGGTTTGTTTACGTCGATTGATGAAGGTTTTTGTATCATTGAAATGATCTTCGACGACGACGGTAAACCGGCAGACTTCCGGTTCCTGGAGGTGAATCCCTCATTCGAGAAGCACACGGGACTTTCCTCGGTCGTCGGCAAGCGCATCCGTGAACTTCTCCCAGCGCTTGAAGCGCACTGGATTGAGAATCTGGGTAAGGTCGCGATCACGGGCATGCCGGCGCGTTTTCAAAACCGAGCCGACCCATTGGGTCGCACCTATGACGTTTATGCGTTTCGTTTCGGCCAACTCGGTGACCGACAGGTTGCGGTCCTCTTTAACGACATTACGCAGCGCCAAGAAGATGAAGCGCGGATTTCGCGGTTGCACGCGGATCTCAGGACCCGCGCACGTGATCTCGAAGCAGCGAACAAGGAACTGGAGGCGTTCTCCTACTCAGTGTCGCACGACTTGCGTGCTCCATTGCGTCACATTCATGGGTATGCCGCGCTCTTGTCGCGGGAGCTTGAGGATCAGTTTTCCGAGCGGGCTCAAAGCCATATTGAGACGATTTCGCGTGCGAGCATCCGGATGGGACAGCTCATTGACGATCTGTTGTCGTTTTCCCAAACCGCCCGCGGACCACTTCGGGAAGTTCCAATTGAATTGAATCCCCTAATAGACTCGGTCGTGAGCGATCTGGAGATGGCAACCTGCGATCGCGCGATTTCCTGGTCGATTGCACCACTTCCCACCGTGATGGGAGATCAAGCCCTCCTTGAACAAGTATTCACCAATTTGATCGTAAGCGTCAAGGCGAGCGCGCCTAGCGGCGGGCGGGCGACGTCGGTTAGGCTGGCGGGATGAATCGAGCATCGACCCGACGCGCTCAGTATTCGGCGCAGAGGCGCGCGGCCTTGGTCAAGGAGTTCCGGTCCGGCAACGAGACGCAGCGGGCGTTCGCGCGGCGTCACGGCGTCAAGTGGACGACATTTCGCAACTGGCTCTACGGGCCGAGAAGGCGGCGGACGCCGGGAGCAGTGGCAGCAGCTGACTTCCAGGAGATCCGGATAGCAGGGGTGAAGTCGACGGCCGATTGGGGTGCGGAAATAGCCCTGGCGGGCGGGACTGTGGTGCGGCTCCAAGCCGGCGCCGATCCGCAATGGGTGCGGGCGATTCTTCAGCCACTTCGCCAGCCATGCTGAGTGTCAACGCGGCCACCCGGATCTTCGTGGCGCTGGAGCCGGTGGACATGCGCCAGAGTTTCAATGGTCTCTTCGCCCGAGTTCAGGCGGTGTTAAAGGAGGATCCGACATCGGGCCACTTTTTTGTTTTCACCAACAAACACCGCAACCGGCTGAAAATTCTTTGCTATGACGGTTCGGGTTTGTGGGTCTGTGCCAAACGCCTGGATCGCGGAAGCTTCGGCTGGCCCAACGGCGAAGGCGTCAGTCGTTTGTTGCGGGCCGAAGAGTTGAGCCTGCTCCTCCACGGTCTGGAGGGCGTAAGCCGGCGCCACTGGCATCGGTTGTAATTTTTTTTTGGTTCGGAGCTCCGGTTTCTCTGGACTCGCAAAAACTTTTCCGCCACCATGGGGGTCGTGGCGCAAATCTTCCATCTACAGGGCCGGTCGTGGACGCGCGAGGATCTCGAGCAGATTCGAGAACTGATCGCCACCCACCCTGACTGGCATCGGTGTCGGATTTCCAAGGAAGTGGCCCAACGGTGGAACTGGCGCAACGGCTCGGGCCGGCTCAAGGACATGGCCGCGCGCACGCTTCTGCTCAAGCTGGAGGCACGCGGTCTGGTGAACCTGCCGCCTCGGCGCCGAGCACCGGTTGCGCGAAGGCGCTCGCAACCTTGCGCGGCCGCGTCGTTGGAGCGTCCCACGGAGGTGGTGGCCTTGCGGCAGCTGCAGCCCCTGAGCGTGGAGGAAATCAGTCAAACGCCCGCGGCACGCCGGCTCATGGACCAGGCGCTTAGAGAGTTTCACTTCTTGGGTTTTGGCGGGAGCGTCGGCGAAAACCTTCGATACTGCCTCCAAGACCGCACAGGTCGTGCGCTGGCCTTCGCGTTGTTTGGGGCGCCAGCGTGGAAGTGTCAGGACCGCGACCGATTCATCGGGTGGAACGCTGAGCAGCGAGCACGCAATCTGGGACTCATCGCCAATAACACCCGATACCTGATCTTGCCTTGGATCAAGGCGCCCGGTTTAGGAAGTTGGTTTCTGAGCCGGATCAGCCGACGGATCGCAGGGGATTGGCAGCGCAAATACGGACATCCGGTGAGGGTGTTGGAAACCTTCGTCGAGCAGGACCGCTTCCGGGGCACGGTGTATCAGGCCGCCAATTGGCGCAACGTGGGCCTGACCAAAGGACGCACGCGCCAAGACCGCCAAGGTTCCATCCAGGTGCCGCTCAAGGCGATCTATGTTTATCCCCTGCAAACCAATTTTCGAAAGGTCCTGTGCGCATGAAGAACCCGCACGACTTGGTTGACCAACTTCAAGAGGCCCAACGGGAGTTGGCCTCCACTCGGCAGGAGTTGCGAGCCGTACACGAACAACTCGATCAAGCCCTCCAGCAAGCCCAGGAACACAAGCAAAAGTTGGCCGAGGCGCAGGCCCTCATTGCCGACTTGAAGCAACAACTTTACGGCTCCAAATCCGAGAAGCTCACCGCCGAAGAGGAAGATCAACTTGGAAAACTCGTCACCGAGCTCCAGGAGGCTGACGAGGGCCCACCGCCGCTGAGCCAGGACGTGGTCGAGGACGAGAAGAAAAAGGAGCGCGACCAACAGGGTAAACGGCGAAAGCATCGAAAGAAACGCCGTCACCTGCCACCGGTTGAACTGGTCCGGCGCACCGAGGTCTTGGAACCGGAGAACAATCACTGCCCGATCACCGGAGAACTGCGGCCGCGAATGGGTCAGGAACGCACCACCGAGTACGAGTTCGAGCCGGCCAAGCTCATCATCAAGGAAATCATCCGGCCCAAATACGGAGAGTGCGGCCGGGACTGTTGCAGCGGTGTGGCGATTGCTCAGCTGCCGCCGCGCTTGCTGCCGCAAAGCAAGCTGGGTCTGGGGTTGGCGGTGTTCCTGTTGCTCAGCCGTTTCGACGACCACGTCGCTTACTACACGCTGGAGCGCAACTTTCGCGAACGCTTTGGAGTCGTGATCCCCCGTCAGCAGATTGTGCAGTGGGTCGAAAAGATCGCCCATCTGCTTTTGGCGATCTACTGGGCGATCTGGGAGGAGCTCAAAGCCACCTCTTACCTCCAAGTCGACGAGACTCCCGTCAAAGTCCTCGATCCGGAAGTCAAAGGCAAAGCGGGATCCGGTTACCTATGGTTCTACGCGAACCCAGGCGGCGATGTTCTCCTGGAGTTCTGCGATGGACGGGGCCGCGCGGGACCAGCATCCCGGCTCGAGGGCTTTGAGGGCACCATCCAGAGCGACGGCTACCAAGTCTACGAATCGTTGCGGCGTGGTGGCGGCGGACGCCTCAAACGCATCGGCTGCCTGGGCCACGCCAGACGCGGATTTTTTCAGGCGCTCAAGGAATCGCTTCCAGATGGACTTTGGTTCATTCAGAAAATACGAGAACTCTATCGAATCGAAGATCGGATCCGGGAAACGTCCTTTGAAGAGCGCCGCCGGGAACGTCTGGCCCATGCACCAGGGCTTTGGCGGGAGATGAAAAAACGCGCCGAACAATTGAAGAAGGATCCGCGTGTGTTGCCCAAAAGCACGCTGGGCAAAGCGGTGCGCTACTTCATCAACGAATACACCGCGATGGTCGGATATCTTCGCGACGGTCGCTTCGAGATTGATAACAATCTCGTTTATGCCGCGGGCGGCATAAACGAGGTTATGCCGAATCCAGGATTATGCCGCGTGAAGTTCTGGAACTTGGATTCTTCATGGAAAACGGAGATTTTGGTGTCGGCGCACGCGGCATAATCATACGGTGGGAATCTTCGGCTCGCGTTTGATGACAAGAGGGGTCGAGATCGTCGACGTGTAGCAATCATTCTCGTCTACGGTGTTCTTCCATCTCTGACATTTTCGAAGAGCAAATCACCCCTTTCGTGACCCAATTGACGGCCGCGGGTTATTCCGACAGCGCCCTCCATACAAAGCGGAAAGCACTGAAGGAGTTCTTGAACTGGCGGCGACGGCGAAGAAATTTCAGGCGCGGAACGAACGAATCGGAGGTGGCCTTGTTTCTTCGGCGTGCTTGTCTCCTCGGACCAAAGCACCGCAGCCTCGCGGTTACGGCTCTGTCGGGATTCCTGCAACACTTACGGCTGCAGGGATTGATCGCCACACCCGCTCGGAGACCTTTGAACACACGCGTTTCGCGGCTTCAAGATGAGTATTCCGATTTTCTCCGACACGAGAAAGGGTTGGCAGAGAGATCCCTCCTGGCCTACCTGCCGCTAATTCCCGACTTGATCAGCTACTTGACAAAAGAACATGGCGTTTCTTCGGTTCGCCGGCTCAATAGTCGTATTCTGCGAGCGTTTCTCTTCGATCGTTCCCGAGACCGCTCCTCAGCGTATGTGCGCTTGCTATGCGCAAGCCTCCGTTCATTCTTGCGCTTTCTCCACGTGCGAGGATATATCCGGCGCGATCTCGTCGCGGCGATCCCCTCTGTTCGTCGAACGGCCCAGCCCGACATCCCCAAAGTGCTTTCGCCGGAAGAAGTGAGCCGGGTGCTGGCGGCCCCTGATCGGACCTGTGGCACCGGGCGACGCGATTATGCGATCCTGCTCTTATTGGCGAAGTTGGGACTTCGGGCGAGTGAAGTCCTCCTGCTTGAAGTGGGTGACATCCGCTGGAGGACTGGCGAGATCCTGATCCGCGGCAAAGGTCGCCGACAGGATTTCCTCCCTTTGCCTCATGAGGTCGGAACCGCCTTGGCGCGCTACCTGCGGCTGGACCGAGGAGTTCGCTCCACGACCAAACGCGTCTTCCTGCGCACAATTGCTCCCCGGATACCACTGAGCGGACCGGCTAGTATTGGTCATGTTGTGCGTCGAGCCATGGCGCAAGCGGGGATCCGACGACCCCACCGAACCGCCGCCCATTTGTTCCGTCACTCCTTGGCAAGTGGGATGCTCAGACAAGGAGCCCGCCTGCACGACATTGGGCAAGTGCTTCGACACCATGCTCCCAGCAGCACTGAGATCTACGCCAAGATCGATCTGCGTTCGCTACAGGAAGTCGTCCACCCCTGGCCCGTTGCGGGAGGTGCGCGATGAAATCCCTTCAAGCCCAGTTGACGGCGTATGTGGCGGCTCGACGCGCCTTGGGGACACGACTGGAGGAACCGGCTAAGACCCTTCGCCAGTTCGTCCAGTTCCTGAAACGGAAGAAGGCCCGATTTATCACCGTCGCACTGGCGTTGGAGTGGTCCCAACAATCCCCGGACGTGCAACGGGCCACCTGGGCTCGAAAACTGTCCATGGTGCGCCAGTTTGCCCGGTGGCTCAGTGTCAGCGAACCTCGTCATCAGGTGCCACCATCCCGCTTGCTGAACGTCCGGCGCCGCCGCCCAACGCCATACATCTACAGCAATCAAGAGATCGTTCGTCTGATGGCGGAAGCCTCGAGATTGAGATCGCGTCACAGGATTAACGCGATGACGCTGAAAACCCTCATTGGCTTGCTTGCCGCCACCGGACTGCGTCCCGGCGAGGCTGCCGCTCTGAAGGTCGGCGACGTTGATCTCCTGGCCGGATTGCTCATCGTGCGAATGTCGAAGTTCGGAAAGTCGCGGCAGGTACCGATCCATTCCTCGACGGTCGCGGCCTTGAAGAATTACGCACAGGAGCGGGACCGGCTCTTCGGTCATTCGATCAACAGAACGTTCTTCGTCTCGGGCCGAGGAGACGCGCTTGATCTGGGTACCGTTCATTGCTGGTATTGCAAGATCTCGCGGTCCTGCGGTTTGAGGAGCGGCACCGAGGGAAAACGTTCCGGACGAGGACCCCGCTTGCAGGACCTGCGCCACACATTCGCCACCCGGTGCTTGATTGAGTGGTATCAGTCCGGATGCGACGTCAATTCCCAGATGCCGAAACTGGCCACCTACCTGGGGCATTCGTCGGTGGAATGCACCTATTGGTACATCGAGGCGGTCCCTGAGTTGCTTGAACTGGCCGCCAATCGGCGGCTCATGTCGGAACAGGGAGGACGACCATGATCACGGCGAACCTGTCCGGCCACATCCAGCGCTTCTTCACCGAACGACTGTTGGGACAACTGGGCGCGAGCCCACACACCGTTTCCAGCTATCGTGACACCTTCCGACTCCTGCTGATGTTCGCTTCCAAGCATCGGCGCTGCCCGGTGAGTGATCTGAAGGTCGAGGATCTGGACGCGAAACTCGTCGCGACGTTCCTTCGTCATCTCGAGCAGAATCGCGGTAACAGGGCACGCTCCCGCAACAATCGGCTCAGTGCCATTCACTCCTTCTTCCGGCAGGTATGTCTACAGGAACCCGGACTTGCCCATCACTGTCAGCAAGTGCTGGCGATCCCGTTTAAGCGTTTCGAGCGAGGCCCGGTGGAATTCCTACGTACGGAGGAGATCAAAGCGCTCCTGAATGCGCCCGACACCACAACTTGGCGGGGAGGCAGAGATCGCCTCTTGCTGGAGGTGGCGTTGCAGACTGGGTTACGGAACACGGAGTTAACCACATTGTGTCAGCAGGACCTCCACCTCGGACCCGGGCCGCACGTCCGCTGTCTTGGCAAGGGGCGCAAGGCACGCAGTACACCGTTGCGTTCGGACACTGCCAAAAGCCTCACACGGTGGCTCGCTCACGAACCGCCCGATCCAACAAGGCCGGTCTTTCCGACCGCCGGCGGCAAGGCATTGAGTGCTGACGCTCTCCAAAGCTTGGTCGCTCGGTACGCGAAAATCGCTGGTGAATCGTGTCGATCCCTGCGGCGCAAGCGCGTGACTCCACATACGCTCCGCCACACGACTGCCATGGACATGCTGCAACGCGGGGTCGACATCACTGTCATCGCGCTCTGGCTGGGACATGAGTCCATCCAATCCACCCAGGCCTACGTGCATGCGGACATGGCCATGAAGGAAAGAGCCTTGGATCGTGCGAGCCCAAACAAAACCTCAATCAAACGCTACCGCCCCAAAGACCGACTGCTAGCGTTCCTTGAGAGCCTATGATTATGCCGCGTGCGCCGACACCAAAATCTCCGTTCTCCATGAAGAATCCAAGTTCCAGAACTTCACGCGGCATAATCCTGCATTCGGCATAACCTCGTGGAAAACGATGTCCGCCCTTCGGCTGTCGGTCGCCGCCGCTGGCTCTTTATCGGCCACCCGGACGCCGGCTGGCGCAGCGCCGTTATCTACACCATCATCCAAAGCTGTCGACGTCGGGATATCAATCCACAGGATTATCTGACCGACGTGCTCGGCCGACTGCCTGCGATCACGGCCCAAGAGGCGAAAACCCTGACGCCCAGCCGCTGGAAGCCGCCCGCGCCGAGTTCCGATTCGTCCAGCGGCCTCGAACAACGCGGATAACCGGCCCGTCGGCTGCCAACATCGGCGGCCGCGCGTGGCTTTACCTGGGCCTGCCCGGCGTGTCGCCGCCGGCCGCCGCCGCTCCCCGCCCAACCGACCCCACGCACCTCCGTTGACGCTTACATTTGATCGGCAACGCGATCAAGTATACGAAGCGAAAGACTTCAGCTGAGATTGAGATTGGAACCACCGGTATGGACGGGAATCGACTCACCGTGTTTGTGCGCGACAACGGCGCCGGATTTGACATGAGGTATGCAGGAAAGCTCTTTGGCGTCTTTCAGCGTCTCCACCGCGCGGAGGAATTCGAGGGAACGGGAATCGGGCTTGCCACCGTTCGGCGGATCGTTCTTCGCCATGGTGGGCGAACATGGGCTGAGGGCGCTGTTGAAAAGGGGGCGACCTTCTATCTGACGCTCGCACCGGCGCCAACTCAGTAGCCTGACGCGTCACATTGCCCTTTCATACGCGACGGCGAAAGCTTAACGCTCCCCGTCACGAGAACACAATCCTCGGCCCGACTTCTTCGACGGCGCACGGTCACGGGAACTTCCCCACAGTTCTCGCCGTATACGTATACGCTGCTGATCGCCAAATCCTTTCACGAATTCGCATCATTTCTTGGCGACGCAGGGGTTTTCCATGCGAAACGGAAGCGTCATCTTTCCGCGATGGATTTGTTAGTTTTCCCTGGACGAAATCATATTCCGAATACAGTGTTAATCCATGCAGTTCCAGGAGGTGCGTTTGACAGTAGTTCCGAAACCCGACGAATTCAGCGGGCGTCTGCTCGACTACGAAGCTGGAACGACCGAATCCGTTTGTTTCATTGGTGGCGGGCGCACCAATCTGATCTGTGGCAATTGCTCTGCCCTGCTTGCCAAGTCCGTGCATCGTGATCAGTTCATCGGGTTCACGTTCCACTGCCCGTCCTGCGGAAGCTACGGCTGCCTCACCGTGGGTAACTCGTGACTCCGTGACTAAGGGAGTGTTCGGTTGGTTCGGTTCAGTCGAAGTATATATAGATCAGCTGCAGTGGAGGATGCTCGACCTCCTCCGCTGGGTCCTGCCGTAGCCCAGTGGGCGCCAAGCCGCGGGGACACATCGGATGGTGGGTATTTCCCACCATCCGAATAACGGGCGGACAGAAGGGGATCGATCTACCCAGACCCGCTTGCTGCATGGAAGCTGAATCTCCAAGCGTAAGGAAGAAAAATCGATTGGGTCGAGCGCCATCGGGTGCATCTCCGATTGAGGTCGGACGCCGGTTGGAGTCAGTTCCAGATTGCGTCGAAGTCGTCGTTGCGGAGGAGAACGTGCAAGCTAAGGAGGTTGCGGAGACCGGCAGGCTTCCAAAACTGGCCCGTGCGCTTGAAACGGTCCTGAAGCTGGCTGCAAAGTGACTCGACCGAGCCGCTTCCGATCGGGCCGCCTTGAGTGGCGATTTCCCCGTATTGGATGTGGTTTCGGTGGGTTTGAAAATACGTCACAGGTTGTCGTATGGCCTCGCGAACGCTCTGCGATAGCCCGGTATCTGGGGCGATCAACTCTTCCAGGCTTCGAACCACGTTGGCCTCTTGGCCATGACGTAGTTGGTGGAGTAGCCCTTCGGCCCAGGCGCGGGCTGCGTCGCTGCCCTGGCCATGAACAGCATGGGCCACCGCCCAGAGATGCTCGCTTGCATGATGAAAATCCAGGACGTGAATAGCGCCGCCGAACCGGTCTTGTGCCAAATGCCATAGCCAGACAGCCCCATCGATCACAACATAGGTTTTCTTAGCCCGACCCAAGCCGTGGCGTAGCGCCTGGGCTTGGACGGCAGCCCCGAACTCCAGCGGCTCGGTTTCGGGTGGAGCCGCCACCACATACTTTTGTAACAACAAGCCTCGGCCAGAGGCGTTCTTGACGTTTTGTTCCAAGCGGTAGATCACCGCGCTTTTAACCTCTTTGTACTCAATCCGGTCGGCTGGTTTCTTGCCCAGCTCGGCACCCCAATCCGGTCCCCGCCGCCGCACCATCCATCCATCCATCATAATCACCATTGAGAACTCCGGCTCGACCGTCACTGACGCTATGGCGGGCAACGCTAAAACTTGCGCCGCTTCACCCAATCGCTGCACCACCGCATGCACGGCATCATCGCTGATGGTTGTGCCCCAGCGGCGTGCGGTGGCGGCGGCTTTTTCAAAGGAGCCGGTGGCCGTTGCGTTGAAAACCAGACGAGACTGAAGTTCGGGGCTAATCCGCTGCTTCGGTTTGAGTCCCCAGCGTTCGCGCGCCGGATTGACCCATCGGCCCAGGGCCGATGAAAAGCCTCGGATTGATTTCAAGACGATCACTCCCGCGCAGGTGATGATTTTGAGCCTCTGCCGCTTGCGATATTTCAACACCGTCCCGCTGAGCGGGCAGATCGCCCCCCAAAGGTTTACTTCGCTCTGCGCCTGAGCTTCCAATCGCCGACGCGTCCACTCTTGGCCTTCGGCTAGGACCGATTGTTCCAAACTCAGAAGCTCATTCATGCGTGCAGGTGTAAGAGGTAGACCGCTTTTGGCGGGACCGCCAAGCGATGCTCACGATCTTGGCGGCCGCGTCCGGTTGTCTGTCCGACGTACTCCCAATTGGCGGCTCGATAACACGTGCCGGCGTATCGCGTGGTATCCACGAAGGTTTCCAGCCACTTCAATCCATGGCCGTATTTGGATTGCCAATCCTCGCTGATCCGCCGAGCGATTCGGCTCAGAAGATGACTGGCCAGATGCGGCGCCTGGATCCACGGCAGAATCAAAAAGCGCGTGTTGTTGGCCAAACGCGACAATCCAATCGTTCGTTGTTCGCTGGTCCAACCCAGATGGATGTCTCGTGCCCGACACCGCCAGGCGGCCGCTCCGAACAACAGGCACGCCAATTCACGGCCACGGCCATCATAGGCCAAATACCCCAGGTTCTCCCCGACCACCCGAAACCCCAAATAGTGATAACGGTCGAGCAAAAAGGCCCAGCGTCGTGCCGCCTCGGTGCCGGCCCTGACTACCTCCAAAACCACTGGCTTCAACTGCCTCAGGCAGCCCTCCCATGGCGCGGGCTCGCGCCACCCTTCCCATTCGGCCACCGACCTGGGCCTGCGCCTCTGGTCCTCCCGGAGCGCAGGCAGCTCAATCCAACCACCGGCTTCTAACTTCAAAAGGAAACTACGCGCCGCGAAGTCCTTCAACCTGCCCTGCTCGTTGCGCCAATCCCAGCGCAGGCACAATTCACGCGCCAAACGCTTGCGGCTCCACTCGCCGTTTTGTTCGATCAACCCTCGAAGCCAATCCAGTCGATCGGCATCCACCGACATCCCCTGCACGACAAACGCTGAACCCATTTCCACCGACCAATACACGATCCAAACTCGGTAGCCCAGCAAAATCTGTCCTCATTCGGAGATGCGCCCAGCGCCATCGGCTAACTCAGCGCATTTTGCGGATCTCCAGGCCGCCAATCCGTGACCTCCGGGATCGGAACACTCGCATATGCTTGCCCGGTGATCCAGCTCGTGCATTCAGGGCATCGAATTGACAGTTCCTGTTGTTGCTGGGAAATCGTGCGACCGAGGGCAAGCATTCCAATGATACTGAAACCGCATTCCGAACACCGTATGGTAAAATCATAGGTATGCATGATCTGCGCTGATTATCGTGTCGGGAGAGTCCATCCGTGCTTCGCCGGTATCTATATCGGGGGATGATTTCTACACTAAAGCAGTTCCCTCCTCTACGTTCCACTACAATTTTGACATTCGATCTATCAAATTGACAAAGATCACTTTCGGCCTCATACAATCCACGCTCATGAACATTGGTCATCTTCAACAGTTTATCGATGCGCGGAACTCATTGATCGCAGAACGGGATCGAATCAAACAACGGCTCACCGAGATTGATGCGGTGTTGGGCGGGACACGGAAGGTTGGACGCCCCCGGAAAGCGGCGGCGAAGCGTTCGATGAGCCAAGCAACGCGCTCCAAGATTGCCGCGGCGGCCCGCAAACGCTGGGCGAAGGCGAAGAAATAGCTGGGGGGAGACCGGGTTCCAAAACGATCCGGGCAGCCATTGGCTCATGGTATTGCCGATTCAACGTGCGGGGCTGGTGAATCGTCACGCTCGCGATCGACGATTACCTATCCAACCCTCACGTGGCCCGGGAATCTGATTCTTGAGCATCCAGACAGCGATCGACAAACTGCACGAACGCTGCATCTTGAAATCCCCTGACCTTCTTCCAAACCCGTTTGGGAATCGGGAGCGAGAAAAGTTGTTTGACGTCTTTGGCAATGCCCTCCGGACGCGGATAGAATCCCGTTTCGATTGCGTAGAAAGAATCGCTCAGGTGGAGGATTAGAAACACGACGAACATTTCCTCGGTTTGCGTGATCGGTTGCCTCGACAGGTTGACCTTCTCGGCAAGCACCCGCGAAAGCTCCTTTTCGGAAATCAATCGTTCCCAAAGGGTTCGGTGTTGCTCGGTCAGCTGAATTGAATTCCCAATCTGACGAATGCGGGCATCTCGGAGGATGGCCTGCCGAAGAAGGAGAACGACCGCGAAAATTGCCCCGGTTTGAACCAAGCCAAACCAATTGGTAGCGAGCCAAGAAGCGATTGTCTCCATAGTCACAGTATACCCTGCAAACCGCCCTGACTCTGTGGATAATTGTCAGACACGTAGATTGAGAAAAGCGCCCGCGAGCTCGCGGAGGAGCGACCTCGCAAAGCTCACCCTCTCGGATCCTCAAGCGCTATGGAAGGCACGAAAACCTTTCTGAAAGTCTGAAAGATTCCGTGCGGTGTAAGCGTAAATAGCTTGGTAATCCTCACTGGCGACAGGCTGCCTGCTGGATTCCCTCATCCTCCTCGAAATTGATCTCGAGTGTGCGAACAGGATCTGTCGAAAACTACAAACTGGAAAATGTTGATGAAAAACTCATAAGTATATTCCACGGCCGCTTTGGCGCTCGAGTTGCCCTCCCGCAGAACCCAATCCTCCCAAATGCAACCTCAACCCTCAACCTGTCGAAATTCGTTGAAATCGCCAACCCGAAACCCTAAATCTCAACCGTCCAGGGTGGGTCATTTTGAAGCGACCGGTGACACCTCTCAAAAATAATCTCGTCGATCAGCGCTCGAAAATCAAACTCGCCACGAAATGCGGAAACGAAAAGTCCACGTGCAAATAAGTTCTGAGATCCCATCAGTTCGCGGATTCTTGGAGCTTGAGCAGATTAAAAGGAACTTCTATGACACCCTCCACGGTCGATGCGTACAGGAATACTTAGCGGTGTGTCAGTCGTTAATAAAGCTTAGGGCACTTTGCGCCAAATTGCCCGAACGTGATAAAGCCTAATCCCTGAAGCAGCTAAAGAGAATTGAGACACAAGTCAGCATTATGACACGTGAGATTCGCTTTCTCCGAAACAGGTTTCCGGAATGAGCGTGGCGGCACCGCAATTTCAAAAAACACATCCGTGTCCGCCAGGTCGGCGAGGAATATTAAATCAATTCTTTCGTAGACGGTAAAATCGAGTTGTCCCAGAATCGATCGACTGTTGAACAGTGAACCTGAAATCGTCCACCGTGGGGGTGCCGCTTACAGCTTCCCACATCATCGGATTGAAAATTGTTGCAGTTTCAAGAGTATATTCGGAGGGGGAAATCGGCCAAGAAATGCGTATCCTCCCTTCGGTTTTGAATACCTCGAGACGTGATCTCGAAGCAGACGAAAAAAATTGAATGTTGTCGACAGTGACGGTTCCGTTATGAGAATCGTCACCAAGCAACCCAAAGAAAAGGTCTGTGGACTGACCGCTCCATTCCGAAATATTGATCTGCCCACTATTGAACTTTTCTTTGTCAGAAAAAAGCAATGATTCAATCGATGAAACGTTTATTCCGTTGATTCCACAGACGAGATTGTGGTCGCGAGAGACTCCATCAAAACTAAAGTCAAATGACATAAACGTTGCTTCGGTCGGAATAAGCACGGGAATCCATAAGTAACTCGACAGCGATGTGGGTATTGACTCCGTTGCATTCGTCGTTCGCTTGTTCATTTCAATTTGACCTCGTTTACCACCCAACCTAAGCCGCAATGACCAACGAGCGATCGATTCCTCACCTCGATCAAATGAGCGATTAAGGGTTTCCACCCACCAAACGCCAACATCACCGACCTTTTCAATTGCGCCATTGGCAAAATCCGCCAAATATCGTGCTTTTCCATCATCGATTATGAGCGTGTATACCGCTACCCGTGAGGATGAAATCTTTTCAGCTTCATCTCGGCTGATTTCTGAAACGGTAGCACCATCACCAACTTGAACGAAATACGCTGAGCTCTGACCGAATCGTACTCCGAATCCGTCACGTTCGAACGAGTTGGCATTCCCCATCGCACTGCTGGTCGGATCTTCGATGGTCGATTGATACCACTTTTGTGCGTCACCATGATAATCGATCAAGGCGTCAACAAGTTCGGGAACCGTATCATACGAATATCCAAGTCGTCCGCTTGTAAGGAGAACGTTCACTAGATTGGGACGATGCCGAAGCTGCCCGACTGCAGTAATGTAGTTATCAATCCAATGAAATCGATGTGGAATCGGTGTGAAATCCTGAGATCTTCCGAGCGTGCAGTCAATCCTGAGGTCTGCTATTCCGAGAATATAGGTGTATAGATTGTTCTCGGTAAGTTCCGCATCGTCAAATAATGTCAAATGGGTTCTAAATGGCTTTAGAGGACGTGTGGGTTTTTCCTTGGAATCACCATGGATATAGTTAGCGGCAACTGCGTTTACCAATGTGCCGAGGCTGTGACCAATAAAGTGAATTGGCTTCTCGTATTCGCTCCCGAGGGCTTGGATTAGGGCATTACCAAGTGCGGTGCCCTGATTACGGGTGCGACCAGCTGCCCAAAACAAACAATCTTCAGCTTCAGAATGCCACTGCCAGGCAACCAAGTTTGCAACGTTTGACCCCCCGCTATCAAAGAATGCGCGAGCCATGAGCGTTGGCCATCCATCAATTCCGTAAGGGGATTCGGGGCCCTCGGGGATCCATCCGTGGGTCATTACGATAGTCATTTTTGAGGGATCGCTGGGAACACCAAACCGGAACCCGTTTTCGGAGCTTACAAAAACATTGAGCTGAGACGAGATTGGTTGAATTACCGGGACTTGACCTTCTTCATATTCTCGATTGGAGACGCGGATTTCTGGAAGCGGCGGCATTGGTTCAAGAAACAAATTCAAAGATTCTGTGATTGAATCATGAAGCGTAATCTTTAATTCCTCCCTGAGCCATCCGGCCTTAAAAGCAAGAAGTTCGTATGTCCCTGTGGGTAAAGCGAGATTGTAGCGGCCATCACCACGGCTTTGAGCAACAGCGCGTGTGATGCCGTCGCGCAATGCAAAGATGTCCGCAGCCAGGGGAGTGCCATGAGTGTCGCGGACAAAACCGCTGAGCTGAATCATTGGAGATGAAACAGATCTGGTATTAACCGTGAATGTGTCCGAGATGACTAATGCCCTGCTGCTCGTGAATCGGGTGTCGAGAATGAACAGGTGCGAATCGTTCCGGCGGATTGAGTTACGCCCAAACCGAGTATCGAGCGTAAATGTGGCGAGCGAATCTGAGACGCCTAGGTTGCCGTAAAACCGAGTGTCTAAAGTGAACGGTTCAGACTCACTGATGCTAATACTTGCATAAAGGTCGACGCAGAGAATTATCCATCCAGCGACGACGAAAAGCAGTTTTTGAACGAAACAGTGCATGATGCGCGCTCGATCTAAAATCCTCGAACACAGCGAAAGCCAGCCGTTGAGACGCTGTTAACGGGTGAAAATGACCCGCGGGCAGAGATGCGAAGAGACATTGTCGAGGGAGCGTTATTAAACGCTCCGCCGCGTAGAACGCGTCGATCCCCAGAAGTTGGACCGCGCGGATCTGGTTCTGAAGCCCACGGTTGGCTATACGAGGTGGATGCGAATCTGTCCCAGCACCACTCGGCCACATTCCCAATCATATCGTAGAGCCCATAGCCATTTGCCATATCATCTCCCTCAGGAGTTTGGGTTCCATCAAAATAGCCAACTGGAGTAGTGGAGCCCCCCTGTTCAAATGCATCACCGCTACCGAAGAAGTTAGCGTTCTTGCCATCCAAATCATCACCCCACGGATATCGCAGACCGGGAACCCCTCCACGAGCGGCCTTTTCCCACTCAGCCTCAGTCGGCAAACGGTAGCCGTTCGCTGTCCAGTCAACCTGTTCGTTTGATAGAGAGGAGTTCCCAGACCGGTAGACCGTAGTGTGCGCAACGTCTGTATAATAGACAGGGGTTAGGCCAGCCTTCTCGGACCGTGCATTGCACCACTTTACCGCGTCATACCAAGTCATTTGCCGAACAGGATGACCCACTCCGGAATATGTGCCACCTGTTGAGAAATTATACTCACGTCCAATAGCCCACGTAAAAACGTCAAGCCAAAGCTCACGGTCGACTTCGTAGCGATCGATAAAAAATGAGTTGATTTCTACGGTATGAACCGGGAGCTCCTGCAGATCACCTTCGAAAAATGGATCACCCATGTTGAATGGGCCGTATGGAATAAGCACCATGTCGGATGGCGCGGGAGGCCCCGACCCATCGTCTGCAATCACCCGAGCGCGGCATTGATCCGAAAAGTTGCCGGCCCAATCCACACCAGCGTCCCAAATAATGTGACGATCTAGACCAACGGCAACGCCTGGACCGTGATCACCGCTTAACGAGTGCACCGGAACATTGTATTTGGCTCCAGCATCCGCAGAAATGGCCAGAAACACTGTAACAATCGGGCTGTCCGGGTCGGTAACATCGTAACGGATGTCGACAATCTGTGTTCCAGCGCGTTGGCTTGCGCGCACGTTTGTTACAAGTGGTGGATCAGCCTGAACACAAAGATTGACGAGAATACTCGACGCAACGAGAACAGAAATTCTAGAGGCAGAAGTGTTCATGGTATTTGTGTAAATAGTTATCAACAGTGCTATTGGAAAACAAATACTGTATCATGAAGGAATGTCAGGAAAACAAGCATTTATCGTATTCTCATATACTGTATTTATTCTGACCATTTTCGGCGCGATTGCAACATATCGTTCGCTGGCCGGAGTGGAAGGATATACGTTAGGGCTAGCATTTGCTGTAATGCCTGCTGTGCTGTTCATCTTGGTGCCGGTTTGTGTGGTCATTGGAGTTACTGGATCCAACCTCCTTTCACGAACTGCAAAAAAGGGAGAGGATATTCGCCATATTAAGGATGCAATGACTTTGGGACTTATTTCACCCGTTGCTTTCCTTTTGCTTACTCCCTTTTTATTATCTTTGAGCAGATATTGAGTAGCACGATTTTCTTCCAGTATTGGCTACTAGACCGGGTTCGGTACGATCAATACACAACCTTGAATGTTGGACTGTCTTCTGGACGCGATTTACGGCGGTCATAAAGCCTTGTTGTGGAGATGTTTGCGTGCCCAAGCCATAGGAGTTTGAAGGCTATGGCGCCAAGACGATCTGGAGGATCGGTCACCACCGATGGGGGATCGAAAATCATTCCTTCAACGAATTCACCCGCTTCTACCAGGGTTCTTTTGCCCTGGCGCCACAACTTACCGTTTACTCGAACGAACAGCTCAAAAGAGATTGAACGCCAGCACGAGGATAAGCAACCAGGCGATAATCGCCACTGAACCGATCTGGACTCGACATCACCCATGAGCTTCGCTTCGGGTTGGGTCGACCCCAACCACTCCTGTTCCTTGACATTCAAGAACTCCGACCAAGCAACCCACAGGTGAGTTGTCGTCTCGACTCACGGCGGATTCGGTCGCTGGCCTACACGGCGGGCTCGAATCCGCCGAAAAAGATGCCCGCGACACTCGCAACGCCCGGAATCCCGACGATTGCGCGGAACCGCTGTGATCGCCCCAGTTTCATTGACATGCTTTTAACAGCAAGATATTGTATGACCGTTAGACGGCTACGCAATGGCTTGCGGTAAAGCCCTGGCCGTCATCGCCGACAAGGAATCAAAACATCTAATCGCATGGCAAAACGTAAGGGGTGGCCGGCTCGGCTGCCTATTACGAGTCACGAGGCTTCAAGGTGGCGGCCGACATTGCTGGTTATCCAAAGTCCGAGACCATCTCGGGAAAGCGCCCGGATGTGATCGCGGCCAAGAATAGCGAGAAAATCGTCTTGGAGGTCGAAACGGCCGATTCAGTCGAAAAGGACGCCCGTCAGCATGCCGCTTTCAAGAGAAGCATGCCGACAGTAGGCCAAATACACGATTCCGGAAGAAGGTCGTATAGCATCAACCATTTGGCGAGTTAGACGCGCGATTCAGTTTGATGACGGATCTTGACGGAATAATCACCGCCGGTCGGCACGCGGAATTGACTCGGTCTCGCCCACGACAAAAGGCGCGCGCCTAGTGGGTGAAACGCAGGACAACAGGTCCACCGGCGTAAGATTCACGAAAAGGATCGCGCTTCGGCCAATCAACCCCCCGACAATTCCAGAAGATCGCACTCATAATCAAATGCAGCGAAACCCTTAGAAAAACTCGACCTTATGGTCGAGTTTTAATGCACGCTTCTTAAACACACCATTAATGGGTACTATTGCATTGCCTAGTTTGATCAAGCTTCTGTTCTATCCGCTCAAGTTGCTCCTTCATCTGCTTTCGTTCCCGCTCTCCAGTCCACATTGTAAGAATCCCACCCACAAGCAGTATACAAAGAACGATACTAATCCAAGATACTTCCCCGTTTACAATCCCGTCAAGATTCTGCTGGATACCTTGCAGCAATTTGACAATATGCTCTACATCTTCCGTAGTCATTAGCACACCTTTCCCGCTTTGGTGAATAGTAGCCACATGACTCCCCACATACTCAGTGCGAGTATTGTGGGGACTTCAAACCTTCCACTCAGAAGGCTGAGAAAGGCGTCTCATACTTGATTGGAATCGTGGTTCTTATCGTGCTTTTCGGAGTAAAGAGAATTCCCTACTCATAGATGACTCTGCCTGTTTCGGTCGGGGATTTAATGGTATTGGTGTTGATGTTTGAGATATTCTTTTCAGCACTCTGAGGAAAGTAAATGGCTTAAGTATGTAATGAACAAAGTAGTGTTGGGTTATGCTGTCTTAGCGACTGTTACCGATATTCTAGAATAGAATGTATCAATACATAGTTCTGGTGTCAATCGAGCGATCTCTAATGTAAGGTGGGGAATGCGTATTCTAGTTACAGTATCTAGTAGTCTTCTATAAGAGATACGCATTACTCGCTGATGCAATTTCCCAATACTTGTGTTGAATCCCTAAGGGCCCGTTACGGAATAAGTGTTACAAATTAAGCATTCTCTGCCGCGGAGAGAGCGTGTAGTTCCAATCGCCGTGGAAGGTTTCTCTTTTCAGGTTGAGCTGTTCCATCTCTTCGTCGGATACCTTGATCCCGGACGGATAGATTGAGTCATCCACCTGCGCGTCGACGGTCAATCCTTCAGCCGTCGTGGTTGCTTTGATTAGGTTCACGATCACTTCGTGACTCACCAGCGGCTGCCCTTTCGAATTCATGCTGATAAAACTAAAGAGACGATGTTCGATCTTGTTCCATTTGCTGGTCGCCGGACGAAGGTGACATACCCGAATGGGAAAGCCCAAGTCTTCGCTTAGCTTTTGTAGTTCTACCTTCCATAACCGCACCCGCACGCCATTGCTACCCCCGCCGTCGGCGAAGATTTGAAGCCTCCGCGCACCGGGAAAAAGCGGTGCTCCCATCGTGCGCCACCAACGGCGAATCGATTCGACCGCGAAAGCCGCAGTATCATGATCAACACCGACACTCACCCACCCCATGTCGTTGGCCAGATCGTAGACGCCATAGGGGTTGGCTCGGCCCAATCCGGGAATGACAAAATCGTGAACACGGACTTCCTGTGGTTGCCCCTTGGGACGATACTCACGGCCAGAATTCTTGAAGTTTCCGACCAATTCCTTCTTTTTTGTGTCGACCGAGATGACTGGATTGCCGGCCCTCAACTCTTGCTTGGTTCGCCGATTGATAAACTCGAACTGTGCGTTTCGATCTGGATGGCTTTGCCCTTCGTGGGTTTTGCTATTGGCTTGAAGGCTGTATCCCATATTTCCGAGCAACTGACTTACCAATCGGTGACTGATCTGATGTCCGCGTTGCTCCAGTTCCGACGATAAGGTCCGAAGACTCTTACAAGTCCAGCGCAATGGTGATTCAGGGTCGCCGCGCGTCACCGGATCAATCAGTGCCTCCAAATCCCTCAACAGGGTCTTATCCTGATCGACCGCGCGCTTGCGCCCGCCGCCAGGCTTGCGGATTCGCTCATCGGGTGAGTCGACTGACTCGGTTTGACCAACCCGAGATACTCCAGTAAGCCGCGCTACTTTAGAAACTCCACCGCGCCCGATGGACATAGCTTCGGCCGCAGCAACGAGTTGGCGCATGCGTTCATTCAACAAACCACCAAGTAACGCGAACCTTTCTGAAATTGCCTGGTCAATTTCCATCTAGACAGTCTACACTGAACTTGGCTCAATTGCGACATTTATTGCGTAACAAACCCCAAGTAAGAAGGTCTCCAATTGGAGATATTCAAACTCTTGGGGAGCCTCAATTCCCCGTGATTCGTAACAAACCGTGACAGGTGAAGGGCAGGACGGCGGCAGCGCTTTATCGCGTAATCGCGCGAATTCTCAATCGCCACCAAGCCGGGGACACGATTTATCATGGATCGCCAGGGTGCATTTTCGGTGTGCTAGCTTCGCAATGCACTGGGGGGGCCACCTCTGTTTCGGGAGAAGAGCTGTGTTTCTCCCCCCACAGGCTCATAGTTCCTTTGGACGTACCCGACTTTATATGTAGCGCCGATCCTAAAATGAGACAGATCTCGACGCAAAGGAGATCTTTGCTTAAAACACCGCGAAATGTTTATAACCCGCTGTGCTGGCATTACTTGCGTAGCCAATTACCCAGAACCGATCAGCCTAAGTTGCGACCTCACCTCGAGATCCGGAGGTCCTATCGTTTGAAAAAATCAAGGAAAGAATATTCGAACGAGCTGAAAGAACTCAGGTGTTCTCAACGTATTCAATGGTTGAAATCAGTTTCTGACTCGATGGACGAAGACCTTGATGGGAAGGATGAAATCGGAACACCAGCCACGCAAGCTGATATCACCCCTATCATCCGTCGACCGCGAGAAACTCCGCGAGTTCGAGACAATCGTTGAGCATGGGTGGGCGGCGTTCGTAAGGGTTGGCAAGGCCCTCAGCGAAATAGAAGCGAAGCGTCTCTATCGCGAAGAATTCCCGTCATATTGCCAAAAGCGTTGGGATATCGGGCGCGCGCACGCGTATCGACTGATTGGCGCGGCGGAAACAATTGACCAATTGTCGCAGAATTCCGACAAGTTGCCTAACCACGAGTTTCAAGTTCGCCTCAAGCGTGGAGTCTCGTCATTAAGGAGTGCAACGGAAAAGCGATAACACATCAAGCGGTCAAGAAGGTCGTTAAGTCAATCAAATCAGGATCATCCACGTCAGCGAAAGAATTTAGCAGTGAAGTCGAGGACAAGAACAGTTCCCTCGATGCAATTCTTTGCGCCGCACTACACGCTTTAATTAAATATGACACCATGTGTGCGAGAAAACTTATTTAAGATGCGCTCCAAATTGTGCAACGGCGAGAAATCATATCGGCAATACTTACCAGTAGACCCATCCGTTGTTACGCTCCTCGACCCGAACCGGAATCAAAAAGCGTTCGGATACCTTACCTCGCCTTCAGTGTGGGCACCACTCACCGATAAATGATCGGGGCCCGACACGCAATCCCAGTCAAAGATCGAATGTCACCACAACTCTCAAATCACTGATGACGTTCAATGCGGAGTCTCCAAAGCCACCGGCTTCAACTGCCTTAGTGAGCCTTCCCATGGCGTCGGCTCCCGCCACTCTTCCCATTCGGCCACCGTGGGTCTGCGCCTCTGGTGCTCGCGGAGCGCAGGCAGCTCAATCCAACCACCGGCTTCCAACTTCAAAAGGAAACTACGCGCCGCAAAATCCTTCAACCTCCCCTGCTCGTTGCGCCTATCGCAGCGCAGGCACACGCGTCAAACGCTGAACCCATTTCCAGCGACCAATACACGACCAAAACACTGTAGTACCGCAAAATCTGTCCTCATTCGGAGAGGCGCCCTGCACCACGCCGGTCTCGCGAATTAACTTGCCCTCTCTTCTCTACGAGATACAATGATCACCTTACCACCAGGAGCTTGATTGGCAGTAATGTATTTGATTATGCGATCTGTACGACTCTTTGCGGCCACTTTTCCTAGCGCACACTTTGATATACTTTCGACAATCCATACGACGAAACTTCTCGAAGACCTCCTTAAATATATATCGGGGATAGTCGCGGTTCTCGCTGCACTTTACTATGTTTTTTGGTTTATCAGAGCCATCATTCGTCGGAAGGTCGCACTGCAGAGTTGGCTGAAAATACTGCTGAACCCGTTGCGCCATCAAGAAGCCGCGAAGATCGCTCGTCGCGCCTTGCACACGCGATTGAGCACTTCTCTCGTTTCCACTTCAGCCCAATGGCTTACGGTTTTCCGTCTCGCCCTGATCATCGCAGTACTCTGGCGTTGGATTAGGCTACGAGTCTTGGACCCGCCTTGGACTCCGGATATTGGTCGCGACCTTGAACCTTGGCTCACGCTTTGCTTACTCACGCTGACTTCCGCTTACATATTCGTCGCACATTTTTCCAGACGAATGGCCGAGCATTCCCAGAAAACTCTCGCGAATGAGGAATCGGACGAATCCCGTTTCGCAGGGGGGGGCGTGTGGAGCAATCGGTACCCGGATGTCTTTTTCTTTCCCGCCACTATCGACGTATTTTATGTGCTTGTCGCCAGCTGTTGCTTGCCAGGTATCAGCGAAACCCACCTTGGTTTCTTTGTCCCCGTAGCGGCTGCATGGCTCTTTCGGGCGGAAGGGCGGGCAATCATTATCTGGCTCTCCATCGCTATCGCGCTCTATATTCAATGGCATTGGACGGGCTATTTAATCACTGGCGTACATTGGTGGACCACTTTACCAGAGTCGACTCCGGTGTTGTTCGAGTGGGGAATCGTCTTTGTTGGAAATACACTACCTCGGATTCTGTTTTGGTTTCTGGTTTGCAGTTTAATGATGGTAATGAGGGCCGTGCGCAGAAATGCAGAGGAACAGGCAGGCTTCTTTCACACTTTAGCCGAAGCTTTACCATTCGAAGTGTTTGTAAAGGACAGATCATGTCAGTTCGTTTTTGTGAACAAGAAATTGTTGACGAAGCTAAAGCAGATTCCCGGGAATCAAGAGATGGACCTCTCGTCCATTCAGGGAAAAAAGGACGAGGAATTGCATCTTGAACTCGACAAAGTTAAAAAGTATCGAGAAATTGATCGTAAGATTCTGGATGGCGAGATCGAATTCTATCAAGAATTCGAGGTTTCATACGCGCATGGGTCAAACGACAAAATCGAAACCATAAAGGTTCCGATTTTCGACCGACACAGCTCCGTCGCCTACATCTTGGGTCTCTGCCGCGATCCTTTAACAGAAACAGACCTTTGGTTTTTCCAGAATATCTTGGGCGCTCGTAATCCGCCAATTTGCTTCTTCCGCAAAAGGAACGGGCGATTCGTGTGGGTGAATCACAATTTTGCAATCGACGCAGGGTACTCAACTTCAGAAGCTCTCATCGGTCTGCGTGACCGTGACCTTTATCATGAAGATTGTGCATTATTGTATGAACAAGATGACCGAACTGTCACCAGCAACGGTTCGGTGGAGCGAGACGAATGGCACGAACCTCTTCGTCAGAAGCACCGCAGGAGGGTTTCGGTCATAAAGATCCCTGTGTTCGACTCACATGGAAAGCCTGATGGGATCAGAGGCGTTTTTTACGATGTCCATTCGCTCTATACCCAGCGAATAAGCATTGAAACGGCTCTCTGTTACATGGGGAAGCTCATTTTTGGATGGCGGAAGACGCTTAACAAGGCCTCCTTTCAGTCGTATATTCCATCGTATAGTGAAATTCAGCTGCGCGCATATTTTATTTCTAAAGAGATCGGTAGAGCCAACGACCTAACCTCGGAGCAATGCTGGCATCTTGCCGAGGCAGAGTTGATAAACGAGCATCGAACGGGGATGTGTATTGACCCCATGTTGGAGGAACTTATTTATTTGCGAGGAATGACTCTTCTTCAAAGCTGCGTACGCCTGCTGTGCATTGGAGAGTATGAGTTAACAAAAATTTCCATCCGAGACGTTGCTGATCTTTTTATTCTCTACCAATCTATGCCATGGACTCCGGCGGAATCGAATCCAATGGAAGCGATTAACGAACTAATTCCTCTTTTTCGAATTTGGTTTCCAAACATCATAATAGATCCGGGAGTTTGGGATGCAGAAACTACTCAGTGGATTGATCTGCGTTGGTTCCAGGTGGGTGTTGCCGGTCTGTGGTTTTATAGTGCATCGCTGTCGGTCGCACAAAAGAATACAGCCCCGATATATTGTACGTTGTTTGTCACTAGTCGAAATGGAAGGCGCGAGCTTTGTGTCTCCGTGAGCGACTACTCGAACGAAGAACAAAGTGCGTTCAGTCCGTTGGAGCTGTCGCAATGTTTTGAAAACTGTCAAGAGGGCAAATGTATGGGCCTTCAAATTGCGCTACGTGTCGCTACGCTTTGCGGAGGTGAGATTCAGAGGTCAATGACAAATCACGGACCTGTCCTTGAGTTCTGGTGCCCTCTGAGTGTCTAACCCCTTTTTTCAGACACTCTTTGCTTCTCTTCGTTTCTCCGATTCATTACGGATGTGGAAACAGCAAAAGCGTCGCTAATGCCCCCTCGAAAATCCGGGCCGTTGGAAGAAGCCCTAACTAGCTAGGCATACTTTTGGTGGCTTTGAAAGTCAGGCGACACGTGTTCGAGCGTGTCAGCGGTCACTCAAACTGACCCACCTCGGGTCGAAATGAACGGCTTCAAAATGACCCACCTTGAGAAGGTCTGGTGGGCTGCCAATCTCCGCGGCTGGGCGGAGGATTCGCAGCACCTATGGCCAACATACTCAAGGTGCATCAACAGGAAGCGATCAGGCAATTGGCGCGGCAGGGGTGGGGAATTCGTCGAATTTCCCGCGAATTGCGGCTCAGTCGCGTCACGGTGCGCAGGTATTTGCGCGGTTGGCGTCGGATAGAAGAGCCGAGTGATCGTCCGGGCGACTCGCAAATTGACCCACTTTCGACCCCCGGCTCCGGAAGTGAGGCCGTTGAAACTGACCCACTTTCGACCCCCGGCAAAAGCGGGCGAAATAGCCTGTGCACCGCTCACCGCGACCTGATCGCAGGCAAACTAGAAGACGGTCTGAGCGCTCAACGGATCTTCCAGGATCTCAGGGCGCAAACCGATTTCTGCGGTTCATATCAGGCGGTCAAACGCTTCGTTCGAAAGCTTCGTCAGATCGATCCGAAGTTGGTGCAACGCGTCGAGGTTGCTCCTGGCGAAGAAATCCAGGTCGATTTCGGTTCGGGCCCCATGCTCCTCGGCTCCGAGGGCAAGAGAGCCAAGACCTGGATCTTTCGCGTCATCCTCAGCCACTCACGCAAGGCTTACAGTGAGGCGGTTCGCCGGCAGGACACCGAGACGTTTCTACGTTGCTTGGAGAATGCCTTCCGCAGTTTCGGCGGCGTGACCCTCACCATCAACCTCGACAATCTCAAGGCGGCGGTTCTCAAGGCCGACTGGGCCGACCCGCAGCTCAATCCCAAGTTGGTCGATTTCGCCAAGCACTACCAAACGGCGATCTTTCCCTGTCTTCCAAGAACGCCCGAACACAAAGGAAAAGTCGAAAACAGCGTGAAATACGTCAAATCCAACGCGTTGGCCGGCCGCAAGTTCCCGTCCCTGTCGGCTCTGAATCAGTTCCTACGCCATTGGGAACGCACCGTCGCCGACTTACGCATCCACGGAACCACCAAACGGCAGGTCCTCCAGCATTTCGCCGCCGAAAAGCCCCTGCTCAAGCCTCTGCCCCCTTCGCTTTTTCCCTACTTTCAGGAAGGGCGCCGCACCGTTCACCGCGACGGTTACGTCGAGGTCCAAAAGGCCTTCTACCACGCGCCACCCGAGTTCGTGGGGCGCCATCTGTGGGTCCGATATGACAGCCGATTGGTTCGTCTGTTCTCCCAGGACAAATACGGAATACTCACCCAGGTCCAGGTCCATCGGCGCCTGGAAGCGGGCAAATTCACCAACGCTGTGGGCATCGGCGGCGGCCACGCAACCCTGCAGGCCAATTTGGATTACTGGCTTGGGCGTGCCTGCGAACTGGGCAGCGACTGCGAAACTTGGGCCCGTTCGCTGGTCCACCAGCGGGGTATCACCGCCATTCGCACTCTCATGGGTCTGGTCAATCTCAGCGAGGATCATTCCTTCCCCGCTCTCAATCGGGCCTGTCAACAAGCTCAAAAACACGGTCAACAGCGCCTTTGTCACCTTAAGAACCTCCTGCAGAACCCCTCGGCTCCAACCCAACTGACTTTCGCCGAACATCACCCGCTCATCCGCAATCTCAGCGAATACGGAGTGTTCGTTCACAACAAAAACCAATCACAAGACCATGAATAGAACCCTCACTGAATACGCCCGTCGCCTTCGCCTCTCCGGTCTGCTAGCCAGCCTGGAGCTGCGCCTCCAGGAGGCCGCCACCCATCAATTGCCCCACGAACAATTCCTGGAACTTGTCTTCCAGGACGAAATCAACGTCCGCCATCAGCGCCAGATCGATCGACGCGTCAAAGCCGCGTGTTTTCGGGATCGCAAAACACTCGAGGACTTCGACTGGAGTTTCAATCCCTCCATCAAACGGCAGCAGTTCTACGAGTTGGCCACTGGAAATTTCATCCGCCAGCGCACCGACCTGCTCTTGATCGGCCCGCCGGGACTGGGAAAGAGCCACCTGATTCAGGCTATCGGCTATCACGCCATCAAGGCCGGCTTCCAGGCCTTCTACACTTCGATCTTCGACCTGGTCCACGCACTGCAACTCGACCAATCCCCTCGCGAGTTGGACCGCACCCTGGCCGCTTACCTCAAGCCAGACTTGCTCATCATCGACGATATGGGGCTGAAGGTCCTGCCACCCAGATCCGGGGAAGTTCTGCTGGAAATCATCATGCGCCGTTACGAAACCCGTTCAACTCTCATGACCTCCAATCGTCCGATCGAGGACTGGGGAAAACTCCTCAACGATGTGCCCGCCGCCACGGCCATTCTCGATCGATTCCTCCACCACTGCCAAATCATCGAGATGCGCGGAAAAAGTTACCGGCTTCGCGAGGCCGCCGCAGCCAAAACCAAATCCAAATCCAGCGGCCTGCCGGCCGCAGAAAAGGAATGAGCTTTCCGCAGTTTTCCATGGATTGCGTTGGCACCCTTTCAAAGAGAAAGAATTCGCGCTGGCAATCGACACCCCTAGGCGCGCCTATTCTCGTGGGCCAAGCGAGTCCGTTACGCGTGGCGACCGGCGGCGACGCGAGCTGGGGCTCGAAAGCCGTCGCCGCCGCTCGCTGGCCCACGAGAATCAACGGCGCGAGTTCGTTTCCCGTTTCCCTTTCCCCGGAGGCTGTCTAGCCAGGGCGTGGGAAACGGCCACAATTTGGGCAGAACCCTATCCCCCCCAAACGCAACCTCAACCTGTCGAAATTCGTTGAAATCGCCAACCCGAAAACCCTAAATCTCAACCGTCCAGGGTGGGTCATTTTGATCCGACCCTAGGTGGGTCATTTTGAAGTGACCGGTGACAAGCGTTAACCTCACGTAGACGCATCCCGATCGATGGCGAGAGGCCCGTACAATGAAAAACCAATACGAAAGTGCTTAATCTCGTCCCGCCTACCGCTCAAATCTCCACGCCGGACCAAAATGTCGTTCTGCAACTCCCCTGAATAAACAAAGCAATTATTCTGAGCCCCTGGACTAAGCCTGCCTTCGAGCACTTTTGGTTCGCTACTGTCACCCAGATAAAAACAGCGAATTTTCTGTCTCGCTTCCCAGGGGAGCCCGCGCGAGCGCAGGGTTTGAAAGCAAGCTTCTGCCTCAACGAATTTCGACAAATGGTAATGGGTCACACCAAGATAGAACAGCCAAAGCGTATCCTGGCTATACCGCGGATTTTGCAGAATGCGCAACAAGTCACTTTCGAATTGTTCCCAGACGACCGGACCCTTTTCCTGGTTGAGAAACCACTCGATGATTAATTCCACACGGCAAATCAGGAGTTCTTCACTCGGGTCCTTTTCACTCGCGGCAATCGTCTCGAATGCTGTACGTAGGAATTTGTCAACCTTCTTGAAGAGAGATCCCTTTCTAGCTTCTGTTGCTTTCACTAGCAATATTCTACCCACGAATGCAAGAGCCGTTTGATCCCCGGTTTGCCTGAAGACTTGAAACGCCTCCTCTCTTGCAGCTTCGAGGTTTTGCTGAGCCATTATAATATCCTGTCGCAGATCCTGGAACAGCCTTGCGCTTCGGAGCGCCTGCTCGCTCATCTGATCTTCGCGGGATGTGTGTTCCAAAAGGAGAAGAGCACGGCTGACAATGCGAGCAGCGCGCTCGACGTTCGTCCAGAAAGCGATTCGATTCGTCTCCCGAACAGCGCTTGCGATAGCGATCAAGGTCTGTGCGTGAACGTGATATGAGTGAAGCGAGAACTGATCAATGGCAATCGCAGCGGAAATATGCTCAAAAACCGCTTCTCCACCCTCAGCGGCATCAATAGTGTTCTCCCGAATCATTTGGTTCAGAGCGGCCGCGGCGGATGTGTGCAGGTTATCTGGCTGGTCCTGATCTGGGATTGACCGGTCATAGCTTTTCGCAATCAGTCGCCTCAACTCTTCGTAGACGTCCTGCGCCTCACCTCCAAGATTCCGTTTTACCAAGCACCTGTGATGTTCCACAACTCCTAACGCCCGTGGATACGCGCTAAGAGCCGCTTCGTAAAGCTCCATTGCTTGCTGATAGTTGAATCGCTTCTCAATCAGGTGCCTCCGTTTGACTAGGATGTCCATGATGAAGCTCCGGTACTGAGGGCTGGCGGAAGTGCAGGCTCGCAAGAGCCTTTTCATGCACCGGAATTCACCGGTGTGCCCAGCAGTCCCGTGGTTCAATGTGCGCAGAAGGACTTCGGTAACAATGTGGTTGCGGGTACGATATGCGTAAGTTTCCGCACTTTCATAGTGCTCCTCATAAAGTAGTCCCCACAGGGGTCTTTTCTCGTGACAATTATCGGCCCATTCTCCGTAAGACACGCCTAGCGCACTCACCAGAACTTCGACAGGCAGAGGAACACTATCAAACCCAGAGGTAGTAGTCACAAATTCGTAAGCGGTCTTTGCAACGGGCTTGGCTCTCCCAGCGGCATTAGCAAACTTCGTTACGAGCGCCTCGGGTTCGCCCAGGCGTCGGTACTCCCCCACCAGAGATTCCTCAATTGCTGATTGGGTTCCGGGCAGCAGATACCAGAGAGAGCACAATACATCTCTGCTGTGTTTAACACTTTCAGGAAACATCATCGATTTTGCCCGGTCGGCTGAATCAGCTGCTCCAATCGTGACGAGGTAGTCCGGAAGCCTTTCCAGTTCAGCGGCAGAAAACTCAGCGGGTACTTCCACTGTACTTTCTTCGGGCACAGGTTCCGCTACGCCATTTCGAGACAAAAAGGAGTCGTCCGTCTTTCGACTGGCAACGACAACCGCCCATCGAAAGCGTGCCTTACCCAGGCCAGTAACAACCTCATCCAAAGAAGCGCGGCTTGCTGCTGGATCGTCCAGGAAGACGACGATTTCAGTGTCCAGCCTTTTCAGCCTATCGTTTAGGGTTGTCACCACGGTGTCAAACCGGCTGCCCGACAGTTCACCATAAGATCTCCTAACCCAGAGACAGAGCATTCCTTGCTGGGCCAACGAAAAAGCAATTGCCCTCAGAATGACTGTTTTTCCGATTCCGGCTTCCCCCTTCAGTTGGAGAATTGGGAAGTTGCAACTACGCGAAAACAGCTCCTTTACTCGATTCTCGGCTTCGTTGCAGATATCACGCCGAAATTCTAATGATAGCGCATACGGGCTCCAGTCCAGATGCGTTGGCCTGAATAAGGAATCCAGAAGTCGGTTTCGCTCTGCCGGATTGGTGCGAATCTCTTCCTTCCGAGGAACGTAAGCGACTTGATCTTCAAGTTCCCCGAAAACCTTCGGCTCAATAAAAAACCTTGTCGGTTCAGCGAAGAGGGGAAGGGAACTGATAGCGAGATTCGAGCGGCTTAATGCGTTTCCTAAGTCCGACAAACTGCAGCTCGCAACTTCAATCTGGCAGTGAGCACGAACCAAGTTCATCAAAGTCGGACTGGAGGCGGTGGGATCGCCGTCGAGGAATATTAGCCGTTTGGGCACTTGCGGTTGCAACTTTAACAGCTCGTTTAGAAAATCACAAACCCGCTCCACAATAGATGTTGTTCCTAAGAAAATTAACGGATCACTCTTCAAGATCCGGGGAAGAGATTGGAGCATCGGGAACCACAAGCGCTGCCTCTGAAGATATTCCGACCGGCTGATCGCGAGGCGAGACGTTTGGCGGTTGTCTCTGATATCGCCCATCAATGAGTAGTATGGAATGGTTGTGAGCGCCGGGGTCGTGTCTGGCTCGGCAACGGTAGTCAGTGTCCACTTGCTGGGGACTGCATAAAGAGACTCGTTCAAACTGCTCCGGCAAAAATCATCACACGCCAGCGAAACCACTGCCGTCCAATTGGGCCTGACGACCGCATTCAGCTGGGGGTTAGCGAATATGGGGTTCAGAAATGCGGATTCCACTGCTGCTCGGACTTTCGCCTCGGGAGCGATTCCTGCTGCCAGGACAATGTCAACGTAGTCGAGAAACGACTGGCAGGGGGAATCATTGTCCAGATCAGGATACGACGATCTTAGCTGCCGGAGACATTCGATCTCCCGTGCGGGCGAGGTGCTCATTCCTGGGCCAAACACGAGCGCCGGGCCTCTCCGAATATGCTGTTGAAGTTCTTTGAGGGAGATTTTCATTTCGTCCCGAGGGTCAAGTCAAACGGTTCAGAAAACAAAGACGGGATTTCCGCTGACGCGAGTAGCTGAACCCATTCGCCACGGCGAGCCAAGTCGCGGCCTGGCAACTGGATCGAATCGAACAGATGGACCAGCATTACCGCTGGTGACAGATTGGCACCGTCGAATACTCGAATCCGGATTTGATCGCGCGGAGCTCCTTCAGTCGTCCTCTTGTCTGCCAAGAACACCGGTCCACCCACGACAGCAACGCAATCCGGAAATCGCTCGCGCGTAGGAACATCAGAACCGCCATTTGAGGCCTTCAAAATTGCCTTTCTGAATACTTCTTTGAGACGCTTCGGCTTTTTGGGTTTGCTGTGCGTGAAGAAAATTGCGCCAAACCATGGTATTTGTCGAGATACCGAATCCGTCACGATCTTCTGATTTCGAGCACCGGATGAGAGCACGTCGGTGAGCCCATCAACGTCAAACTCGGTTTTCACGTGGAGTTGACCGAGAACACATGAAGGAGGGGCAATTATTAAATTTCCTTCGGTGAACCAAGGCATTTCCGTCCAGGTGTCGGTAATCAAGACGTCAATTTCGGACGATACTCGCAAATCATTCTCCGGAGGACAAATGAAGCCGCGGCTGATTCGCAAACTCGGAGGCAAATGCCTACTCAGAAATTGCCGAACAAGTTCTTCTTTGTGATGGCCGTCGCTGAGCCAGTGGGCATTTCCAATGAGCCGTCGAACCCGTTCGGCTCTTGAAAGCAACTCTTCGGACCAACTTTCCAAGCAGCCAAGTGTGTCCCGCTTCACATGGCCAGTATAGTTCGGCGAGTGCTTGGCGGAAACAAAAATTTGGCGATCCTGGTGTGATCCTTTTGCGCTTGTGTGTTGTGTATTGGCCTTCGCCCCCTCCGTCGGCCCCGTCGGCACGTGCTGCCATGCTTCCTGTAAGAGCTTCGACCAAACACTCCGACCAAAGCTTCGTAGGCAGGACCAAACGTTCCGGCGATATACACGTGGCCATTGGAGTCGGTTACCAGTGCGTTTGGATTCATGAGGGCGCCATGACTCTCAAAAGCCCAGAGACATGCGGCTGTTCCCCGTTGCCCACCAACGAGTGCACCCGGGAGGAGCGATACGAGCCGGGGTCCGTATTTGTCGGGTTGTACCGCCAATTGAAAGCTCAATCACTAGCTGAACGCGATAGAACCCACCAACGCTTGAGTCTCCTGTGTCCTCGCCGCTTGGAGCCGACCAAACTACATGTAAATCCTCACCCGTAGCAAATCTTTCAAAATCACTCGCATCAATTTGTCCACGAATTGTCTCAAACGGAAATGATTCCCATTCGCGATAGATCTCGATCCGAACGTCTGTAATGCGACTTGGGTCAGCGTGAAGTTTGTAATAGATGTCCAGCGCTTTATGGTCGTCAATCTGTCGAAGGAAAAAATTGTCACTGTCTCGGGCGGAATCATCTAAGGAATAGTTGGGTATCGTGTCGATGAACCCGAAGTAGAAATCCGATGAGAGACCGGAATAATAAACGTCTACCGTCTCGTCCGAGTCACTTGTAATTCCCACGATGAGATTTGCAATGTCGCCCGTGTTTGCGGTGAAATCGATCGACTCAACTGTTTTCTCGGAGATTTGATTGTGTTCACGTGAGTGCCGGATCAGAGTTCCCGAGAGCAATGTCTCCTTGACTGTGAGTTCCGACTCAGAACGCCAACCATTAACAACCTCTTTTGTCAATGAATCCAATAGAACCGATTGTGCTTTCCCGTCAGTTTCTATCTCTACACGAACCGGCAACTCAAATAAGTTCAATCCTGTAAGCTCGTGCAGCTGACCGCCAATTAGTGTAATTCTTTCGTATGTTAAATTTTGTGGATAGTCATTTTTGTCGCTTTCAGCGCGAATTCGATAATAACGAGACTTAGGTAGTTTGTTCGCAACATCATTAATAATTGATTCCGCATCAATTGCTTGGATTCGTTTGAGTGGAATCCAATATGAATCTTGTAGCGTATCCTTGTATTCAACTAGATACCAGCGACCTGGTTTCGTCTTAACCGATAATGCGACTTTATCATCAATTACAGAGAGCTTGTAAGGTGGTTCCTCATTCTTAGGTTCGGCTACCAGAATAACACTATTGTCGCCAACCGCTACGCAAGCCATTTCACCAAACGCGACGGAATGCAAATCCGAGCTTGTTTGTGGTTCTTGAGAAGCCCAATCCTTACCATTGTGCGATATTAGAATTTTTCCGTCAGTTCCGACAACGACGAAGTAACCATAACCAAACGCGATACCGTTATAACTTGCAGTACGGTCGACAATCGAGGGAATCCAATTCGCTGCGTCTGTTGATCGGAGAATTGTTCCTGACTCCCCAACAGCGACGAATGTTTCAGACCCAAAAGCAACCGCGTTGAGGTCCGTGCGGTCTTCGACCCTCATTTGGGTCCACGAAACTCCGTCCTCGGAGGTAACAATCGTGCCTTCGTCGCCAACCGCAACAATTCCATTTGGCCAACTGATAACGGAACGGAGGGTTGCTGACCCTGAGGAACGGGTCGTCCAGGTGATCCCATCGTGTGACGTGATAATGGCGCCGACGTTCCCGACAGCTACGGTGAGTCCATCGTGTTCGGTGACAGCCTGCAAAGTGGACGGTGCCGGTACATTGTAGGATTTCCAGTCCACGCCATCCGGAGAATGAAGGACGATTGGGCCAAAACCGAACGGTCGGCCACCCACGAGAGTCCATCCATTGGATCCGTGTGTGATTCCGTAAAAAGATCCTTCGCTAAAGAATATTGGGTCAGTCCATGAATTTACATCAGATGAGACTTCAAGACGGCCCCAAAACCCAGCAGCAATATATTTCTCACGCCCAAATGCGATAGCGAGAAGTGATTGACTGCGTTTAAGATCATTAGGACCCAATGGCGGGAACTTTAGTTTCCAGGATTGAAGGGCCTCAGCCCAAGGTGTCGACATATGGCTAACTGCTGAGAAGCGCGCCTCAATCTTGACCAGGGAATGTTGGTTTAGAAGATTCAGATTCGGTTCTTGCTACAACAGCGTCCCATCTTCTAAGTACCACCCATCAAATTGCCCATCCTGAATCATTTCTGAACTTAGAGAATTCTCGTTAATATCTGATTCACGCGGACCTATCGATCCCGAACTTTCAAGCGGAATTGCAACCATGTTAACAGGGATGTCCGCGAGAAAACCCAATTCCCGTAGCTTTATTCCCTCGAGCCAAAAAATGACAGAAACTCCCTCCCAGGAATGTGGCGGATTGATTTTCACATCACCATAGCGAAAATCAGCGACCGTTAGCTCAAGGATCTGATTGATCTCAGGACCTGGAATCCCGGGATTGGGCGTCTCTGAGGAAGTGCGTGATAAACTGAAAAGCAACCCGGCGGAAACCCAAAGGGATAGCTGAGTCTTCATGATTGAATCATGGCGAGGTTCAAAAGCACGGTCAAGAGCATTTGGTGATGAGAGCTAACCTTTGCCCCCACGCGCAAACCTTCCCTCCTTTTGGGAGATTATCGTAAGGATTACGCTGTAAGGAAGCGGAAGGATTGAATAGAGAGCGTAATGGTTGATGGTGGTTCTGGGAGGAAGGTTATACACTTCCCGAGATGTCGCTATCACCGCGGTAGAAGCGTTTGACGAGGAACGTGTGTAGTGTGGTGAGTTTTTTCTTCCAGGTGAGGGTGTAGGTTCTGATATTGTCCCACTTGGCCCGCCGGCAGTTTTTGCATCCTTGTCAAAAGTAAGAAAACGTGTCCAAAAAGAACCGCTCAACAGAGCGGTATTATTGTGTGTTCGGAAGTAGGGTGGATCGCAAGGGTGCAACGTATGCGGGAATGTGCAATTGACTTATACGGTCTCTTCTCGGGCTTTTTTTCCGTATGTCCGGATCGACTCGTCTAACTCAAAAGCGAAGCGCAAGTCGACTGCAATGTTTGCTAAATGTTCCGCTGCAACAAGTGTGATTAACCACTCAAGTTCATATCCGTAGCCCCGACGTTTTGATGTCTCATATCTTACCGTCTGGGAGAATCGGAGAATTCTCGCTGAAATGAACGCAAGGCACCATGCTCCGCTACGTGACTGCCTGAGGAACACGAGCATTCCGTCAAGATTAGCAGGATCAGATGAGAGATTCAAATCGTTGCTATATTCTTCGAATTCGTCCTGTAGTTTCTCCAATTCGGTTATCGCTCTCGATGATTGATGAAATTCCGCAATCCTTAATTGAATATCTTTCAATAACGTAGTTGCCCGTGAATCTTTACTCATTATTAGAGAATTTAACCAGTGAATCCTGAACTCCATTGATAGTTTAAAAAGCCCTTCTATAAAATTCTCAGCTAGGTTGTTCCTGAATGCGAGCCTAATCAACGCATCTAGGATCAATCGCTCAAATGCAACTTGTATGCGGTGTTGCGCAGAGTTAATCCAAAACCCCAGGTTCCAGCATTGATAATCCGTGTCGTTGTCGAGGGTATGGATATTCCCATCGATTTCAGAGAGAATAGAGTTCGCGACCTTTTCGGATTCCCAATGCAACGACCTAAGGATGTTTGGCTTAGGACGAGACCTGACTAGGGATACGATCGCGCCCAAAAGTATGGCGAACACTTTTGTCTTTCGATACTCGTCACAATTTACGTTCTCTAAAGTTTTGCGAAGCATCATTGTAGTTTCGAATGTGTCCATAGCGATTATAGAACAATAATGTATGCGGTGTGTCAATATTGTGTTTTCTAATCCATATTGTATAATAGTGCCTCACCTAAAATTGTTCTTTTACTTCACGAATTACTATGAGCTCACTTACATTACCTAGGGAAAATTGCCTTGAGGAACCAAAAACTGTTTCCTTCGGCTTCAAGTTCGTAACTTCATTGGATGAGTTGGATGAGTTGTTTCGGATTCCTCTAACGCAAGTTGAGAGGCGTTTACATAAGATCGCTCTTGAGCTTGCTGATTTACAGAGGTACACCTCCGGACGAACGGATCTACCAATTCGTAACCTAAGGTTTACTCTCTTCGAGGTTGCGTATTACTGCCTTCCCGATTGTCGTATTGGTGATGATCCAGAGGTTTGGTGATGCGACCTGTAACGGTGAACGGGAGTTAGCGCAAAGAATCCACAAGAATGTGGATTCTTTTTTATATTATCCGTTAAACGTCACTCGTGTTGGATAAGCGGGTATTTGTTGGATCTGGACCGTTCTTGTTCTCCTTTGTGAATTCTTTTTGAGCTTCTTTTCGGTATGCACTTCGCATACTAAACATCTTGACCACCTAACCTTGCCCCCACCCGCAAACTTTTACTCCTTTGAAGAGATGGTGGTAGCAATTACGCTGTAAGGAAGCGGAAGGATTGAATAGAGAGCGTAATGGTGATGGTGGTTTTGGGAGGGAGGCTATATACTTCCAGAGATGTCTTTATCACCTCGGTAGAAGCGTTTGATGAGGAACGTGTGTAGTGTGGTGAGTTTTTTCTTCCAGGTGGGTGTGTAGGTTCTGATATTGTCCCACTTGGTGAGCCAGCAGTTTTTGCATACCGTTAAATAATCAAGACCTTCGCAACACCTCTTCTGGTGTTTGAAAGTTAAGTCC
>CALFYW010000054.1 GCA_937952265.1 uncultured bacterium | reverse complement strand
TGCCATTTATAGTTAATACATATTTTAATTAAACACGATTTCAAAAATTAGGGTGATTGTTCCATCTTAATTTTTGAGTTTATAAGCGCGAGTCGAATTTTATAATACTTAAGCTAAAATAAGCTTAGTTGGAGAAGGCAAGACCTCCCATACCACTTTGGATGCGGAGGACGTTGTAGTTGGTCGCGAACATGCGGAGAGTGGTTTCCGCAATGCCAGTCTTCGCCTTGATAGCGACTTGAGCATTGTCAATACGGGAGAAATTACAGGTCCCGGTTGGCTGATGTTCCTCGGGCTTAAGCGCGAAGGAGTACGCGTACACGCCTGGCGCTGGGGAGCCGGAGTGGTGCACGAATGGTTGCACGGTGTTGAAGTACTTGCCGGATTGCTCCTTGAAGCGATCTTGACCGTTGAGGACCAACTTGAAGGTATCGAGGGTACCGTTGTTTTCTTCGGAGAAGTTGGCACCCTTGAAGGCGACGAGTGTGGCACCAACGAGGGAGGAGTAGACGAGGCAGTTCGACTCGGCGGTGACGCTGAGGATGTTAGAGGTGACATCCGCGTGGGCGTTCGCGGTGCGCCAGGAGTCATCACCGTTGTCCAAACACCAGACAAGTTCCTTGACTGGGTGGTTGTAGGAGAGACGCTTTTGGACTTCCGAACCGGCGACGACGGTGTCGGTACCGGTGTGTTGGACTTGCTCGATGAGGTATTCGTGGCCCTTTTGCGCAAATCGGCGTCGTTCCTCCGTATCGAGATACACGTAGTTTGCCCATACCTTGAAAGTGGAGCCGTCGGTGACGGTCCCGAAGGCGGAGGACAAATCGAAATCCAATCGGACTTCGTGGTATTGGAGGGCGATCAAAGGCAACGCCAATCCGGGGTTGCGGTTGAAGAAAAAGATGAGTGGCAAGAAGATCTTGCCGTCCTCGAGCGCGGAGGTGGTCATCTTACCGTAGTTAGCCTTCTTGGCTTCGTCCAAGTAAAGCTCGGAGTACAAACGCCACCACTTTTGGTAGTGCTTGTCGATGCGCTGGCCACCGATGGACAATTCAACATCCTTGACGGCACGTTCCGCGATCCACGCATCGTCGGTAGCGGCGGCGGTACCAGCCTTCATTTCGACGTACATGTCAGCGACCAAATCACCGTTACGGGCAACAGTGACGGAGACGCGGCCATCGCTACCTGGGGTACCGTTGACAGTTTGTTCGATGTTTTCCATCGCGAAGTTGGTGTGACGCTTGTACACCGCTTGGAAGAAAGTGACTTTTGGGTTACCCGTGAGATAGACATCTTGGGCACCATAGGCGACGAGTTGCATGAGGCCACCAGCCATTGTGAGAGTTTTTGTACTATATACCAAGAAAAAAATTTCGCGAAAAAACTCGGCTTGATTTTTCCTGGGGTAATGTATTATGTCTGAACCAACTGCACCTGCACCAACTGTTGATATCGAACAATCTGGATCCGAATCTGAGTATGAAACAGAGAGTGAGCTCGACATTCCAATGGATGAATCTCAACTGCCTGAATTCGGCGACGATGAGGACGGTGAAATCCCAGAGTGGGTGGTCACCGGCGACGAAGAACCCGACGTGATTGGTCACATGACCGACGTTGCTGCGTCTCTGTTTTCGACTGAAGAAGGTGAGACTGTGTGCAGTGCCCTGGTGTCTATATCTAAACAGCTTGAGACACAAAACCGAATCATGATAAAATTATTATCTCAGATGCAAAAATCAACTTAGAAAAATAACTCGTGTATGTTACAAGGAGCTGGTGATGGACACGCATTTCATAAACAATGATGCGAATCCGATAGAGACTAATCAGGTGATGTGGATGAACCACATTCAAAGTCTCAATCCGGAACAGCTCGTTAACCTTTTGACCCAATTGGAAGACATGTGGGACATCCCCCGCAAAAACGACGAAGCGGTATCCTTTCAACTGGGTTTTAAAAATTTTTTTGCGGTGGACGAATTGGATAGTCAAACTGGATTACCAAAAAACATGATTGACATTGAAAGCATTTCTGCGAAACACCAACGCCTGAACTTGCAACTCGGACAGTTGTATCACCGAGCCAATGCCCTGAAATTACTTGAACTCGATGACTTCGATGACATGAAAATCTCTACGAGAATTAACCGTCTGATAGATCAAGTTGACGACGCATGGCAAATTGTGTTCAGGCACACAAGAATCTTTGAGCGTATCAATAACCCGACGTATATACCGATTAATCCAGAAACCGATCCGTCCATTTTTAGATGTTCAACTCTTCCAGGCACATTGGATGAATTAAGCCCATACCAGCAGGCAATCCTCACAATCCTCAAGAAACTTTACGAAGGAAACATCAAACGATACAAAGGACACTGTTGTAAACAGATCAGAACCGAAGACGGGTACGATACACGGGCGTGGAAACAGGAATACAGGATTCAGGAGTATGTGTATAGTGTTTCGCAAAAGGAGACTGAATTTGAACTCTGGAAAAACCTTTCATGCAGAGGTTCGGCCTACGGAGACGTGATTCGCCACTTAACAAACTGCAATGATATGCAATTTCCAGAAATTAAGAGGAATCGTCATGTCTGGTCGTTTAAAAATGGCATTTTCGTGGGTAAAAGTTGGTCTGCAAAGACCGGGCTGTACCAAACTGATTTTTACACATACGATTCAAAGGAATTCAAGAATCTCGATCAAGCAATCGTGAGTTGCAAGTACTTTGATACCGATTTCGAAAACTATCAACACTTGGAAAAATGGGAAGATATACCCACAACATATTTTCAATATGTCATTGATTACCAAAATTTCCACGAAGATGTGTGCACGTGGATGTATATCATAGGAAGGCGTTTGTGCTTTGATGTGGGAGACATGGATGGATGGCAAGTGATTCCGTTTTTGAAGGGTATCGCTCGTTCTGGTAAGAGTACGCTGATTACCAAGGCTTTTGCACACTTTTACGACGTTGATGATGTGCGAACACTTTCAAATAACGTTGAAAAGAAATTTGGTCTCTCTTCTATTTACGATGCTTTTGTATTCATCAGCCCCGAAATCAAGGGAGATATCTCATTGGAACAGGCTGAATTTCAGTCGATTGTGTCCGGTGAACAGGTCTCGTGTGCGATTAAACACGAAAAAGCAAAGACAATGACGTGGAAGGTTCCGGGTATTCTCGGTGGTAATGAGGTGCCGAGCTACAAGGATAACTCTGGGAGTGTTTTGCGACGTATCTTGACTTGGAACTTTGGTAAACAGGTCAAGGATGCGGATCCCACGTTGGATAAGAAATTGGAAGCCGAAATCCCCGTGATTCTTCAGAAATGTATCCGTGCGTACTTGGAATATGCACAAAGGTACGCAAACAAGGATATTTGGAATATAGTTCCGCAGTACTTTAAAGATGTACAAAGGCAAGTTGCGACAGTATCCAGTACGTTGGAGAACTTCCTACAATCACCTTACATCAAATATGGAACCGAGCTTTGTGTCCCTCAGAAGATCTTCGTTGAAAAGTTCAATGAACACTGTGGTGCAAATAACCTTGGAAAGCCAAAGTTCAACCAGGACTTTTACGCCGGTCCTTTCAGTCAGAGAGATGTCGAAGTGCGTCAGCACACAGGCATGTATAAGGGTGTACCGATTAGTATGCAACCCTTCGTATTTGGATTAGACATAGTAGTAGATACCCTCGTTTCAAATGAGGACGATGCATAATAAAAATATATACTTACATCAGATATGGAACGCCCCAGCTCCCTTCAAAAATTCATAAAAAACTCGGGTGTGCAAGTCACCCGTGCGTCTCCACCTAGTTTTCCTCGTCGCTTACAGAACTCGACAATAAATAACCAAAATTTAGGTAATTTCGCGGAATTTTTGGAAATGAACAATAGCAAAAATAATAACAACGTGAAATACATAACTTTAAATAGCCTTAAGTTGGGTATGTTTAATGCCACA
>CALFYW010000053.1 GCA_937952265.1 uncultured bacterium | reverse complement strand
TGGCTCGCGCTATCGCGGGTGAATCCTCTGTGCCTTTCATCCAGTGTTCTGGTTCGTCCTTCGTTGAGATGTTCGTCGGTGTCGGTGCGAAGCGTGTTCGTGATATATTCGAGATGGCTCGAAAGAATCAGCCTTGTATCGTGTTTATCGATGAGATAGACGCCATCGGTAAGAAACGGTCTGCGAATGGTTTAGCCGCAAACGATGAACGCGAACAAACCATTAACCAGCTTTTGACCGAGATGGATGGTTTCGATAATGATTCTCAAATCGTCGTCATCGCCGCCACAAATCGTCTTGATATCCTCGACGAGGCTTTGCTTCGACCAGGTCGCTTTGATCGTAAAATACAGGTCAGTCTTCCAGATGTACACGGTCGCGAGAAGATACTCCAAGTACACTCAAAGAACAAGAATCTCGACCCAGCAGTGGATCTCATGAATATCGCGAGACAAACGACGGGGTTTTCGGGTGCGGATCTCGAAAACCTCATGAACGAGTGTGCTATTTACTCCGTGAGAGAAGGCACGAATCTCATCACACCTTCCATCGTTGAAGACGTGTATCAAAGGGTAGTCGTGGGTGCGAAAGGTGGTCGTCCCATGTCTGGTGAGCGTAAGAAGCGTGTGGCATATCACGAGGGTGGACATGCTATCATAGGTGTTTTGATGCCCGAATACGACGAAGTTCGTAAAGTGAGTATCATTCCACGCGGTGACGCGGGTGGCGTCACATTCTTCCAACCTGCGTCCGATGAACGTGGTATGTACACAAAGGAGTATCTTTTGTCTCAGATTAAGGTCTCTTTGGGTGGTCACGCGGCAGAAGAACTCATATATGGAAAGGATAACGTCACGACCGGTGCGACGAGTGATTTTTCACACGTGTATGCGATCGCCCGTGAAATGGTGATGAATTACGGCATGTCTGAAGCCATCGGTAAAATAAACGTCCAGGAAGGGTATTTGTCTCAGCAAACCTCATATCTCGTTGACCTTGAGGTACACAGAATATCCGATGAGTGTTACGTCGAGGTGATGGAATTGTTGCATCAACACAGGGAGCAACTCGAGGAACTCAAGGACATTCTCGTCAGGGACGAAATCATCGATGGGAAGGTCGTGTATGATATGATAAAAAATGTAAGTGAATAGTAGATATGAGTCCACCCAAACTTACTAGGACTGGAAGCTTAATGAGTCCAAAAGGTGTTACACCCGCTGGGACTAATACAGCTGGTACAGAGGCACAACGCATAGGCGCGAGAAGACGACTTGAGTTTGGGCAAAGTTCCGGTGCAACTCCCTCTACAGCCGGTGAAGGTAATAATTCTAAAAAAAATAAAGAACTACCTACAGTCAGCGAAGTAGCCGAATTGGCTTCTAAGCAAATCCCTGCATTTAATCCATTGCAGATACCAAATAGATCAAAAAGAAGGACACCCATCCTATCTTCTAAAAAACGGCAACCAAAAACGTCTACAATCGAGCTGTTAAGTGCAGCAGCTAATGTGCAGGCATCTAAAAGATACCAAGCAAAGTTGAGAGAAGCTATTGATGAGGTTAAAAAGGTAACTGAACAATTCGTAGGAAAGGAAAGACGCAAATTTAATGAAAAAATTAAAAAACTTGAACAGGAATCGAAAAATCTCATGAATCAAAAACTGGCGTTAGATAAAAAGCGTGCGAACGAAGCATTGGCGTCGGAGAGAAAACGCGTGAATGACGAATTACAGAAACTTAGGAAAGAAGCTAAAGAAACATTAATATTAGCAGAAAAAGCATTACAGCAACGATATGAAAATGGTTCACCCAGAGGTCGAGAGGGTATACCTAGACCAACTAATAAAACCCTTTCTAAAAATTTAAAAAATGGAAGAAATCAAGAAAAGGGTGGCCGAGGTGGAAATGGGGGTGGCTCCATGGGTGGCCGAGGTGGAAATGGG
>CALFYW010000052.1 GCA_937952265.1 uncultured bacterium | reverse complement strand
ACAGAACTCGACAATAAATAACCAAAATTTAGGTAATTTCGCGGAATTTTTGGATATGAACAATAGCAACAATAATAACGACGTGAAATACCTCACTTTAAGTGGCCTTAATTTGGGTATGTTTAATGCGACCGTAAACAAACAATTCGATGCTGAAGCTCGCGTTGATTTGAAAGACATTCTCAAAAAGACGCCACTCGGAAAAACCTCGATCGGACAAGGTCTTCACATAGACACGAAAGAGATTGTCGGTGTATACGGGCGATTCAAGACCGGATTTACCCATACGCGTGAATATGGTAAACGGGGTGACATAAATTTGAACTTTTTCACCGTTCAAATCAAATTTTCCCTCACAAATGGAAGTGAGACGAATGGAGGTACCGTGAACTTTTACAGAAACGGTAAGATTCGCTTTTCGGGTGGATTCATAGGCAAGGGTGATGAAATAGAAAACCAACCCGAACTCATACGTCGTTTCATGGTGAAGAGCTACACGAGACGTCAAGCGTTCTTTTATAATCCATTTGAATACAACAATTTGAGTGCGCAATTCAGAATTAACGGTGTGATAAAAGACCTCGGGCGTCTTCACATGAATAGCCGAAGGTATGGATTTGAATCTAATTATGAACCGGAACTTTCTCCCATGATGTACGCGATATACAAGGGACACAAATACATCATCGCCAAATCGGGTGCTATACAAATATCCGGAGCCAAAAACCCAAAGGCGCTTAACGATGCTTACCGAGTGGCAAACCAACTATTCAATATGTTATACACGAAGAATGAGATAACACTCACCGCACAAGTACCAAACAAGGTTGTGCGACCAACTCAAAAGAAAACGAAAGCGTCTACATGCCCAAAGACGCGACGACCACCGTGTAAGAGTGGGTTCGAAGCGAAGAAGAACCCACAAGGTGATGAGTGCTGTTACAAGATACCAAAGAAGAAATCAACGCGTAAATCACCAAAGAACAACAAGGAAATCACGTACGGTAAAAATGGTCAGCTCATGATCGGTAAGAAAAAGTGCGAAGCTCTCACGAAACCAATGCTTTTGGAAATGGCGAAGAAGCTCGGTGTAGTGAACGCAAAAGACAAGAACAAAAAGGAAAAGTTATGTGCGATGATTAAACAATTTTCGTTCGGAAACGAAAATTTCAAGGTTGGAAATAAGCCGTGCATTTCTTACAAGAAGAGCGAACTCGTGTCTATGGCTATGTCAAAGGGTATAGCTGTGAGTAGCGCGGATACGATCAAGACTCTGTGCGAAAAACTCAAACTCGATGTGCGTAAACGTAACTCGAACGCAAACAGAAAAGCAAAGGAAAATAGGGCGCTCAACGCGGTACTCAAGAAAGAAGCCAAGATTGGTAACATTGAAATAAGACGAAAGCTCAACAACAAGGGTATCAAAAATGATATCATAAAATTGTATGGTCCGCGATGGATGAAGAAATATGGCAAGGTAATGAACATAAATAAGGACGTAAACGAGATGTCCAATTTGATTAATAATGCGTCCAAAGAAAAGAACGTCGTGAACAAGATGGGTGTTCTTAAAAAGATGGTCGCGAACGACCTAAAGAAGAATTTAGTCGCCGAATGGAAAAAAGAGCGCGCCGTAGAATACAAGAAGAAACTCATCAAGAATGAATACGGAAAACACGGGAACGCTGTCGTGAATTACGTATTGACCCAAAACCCAACAAAGACTCAAATTAAAAAGTTCATTGAAAGGTACAAGAAGGCGCGAGCTAATTTGAATAAGAACAAATAATCGCGTTGTTTATGATTTTTTCTGGCTCTGATGCCTGTTTTATATGTTTTGCGTGATACGAGAAGTCATAGCCGATGAATTTACGTTTAATTTTATCAGACATACCCACGGCTTCAAATTGACGAGATGTTTGTGAGCACACCGCTTTCCGCTCCGCTTCCAAAAATTGATCCTCCATTTGTATGAAATTTTTTATGGTTTCTTCGGGGGCACCTTTTCGTTTCATTTCATTTACTATTTTATACGACATTCCATGAGACATACCAAAATTCTTTGATTTGTATCCCATGGATCCTACGTTGGTATCGGACGGCTCGAGATTAAATATGAAATACAAGAGTATGAGTATTATAACAAACTGTATCATCTATTAGTACCAAAGATATTAAATACATCTTTCACCTTATGAAGAATGTTAAATAGTTCATTATCATCCTTCACGAGACTTGGATCAATAATTTCCAATTCTACTTGGTACGAGTTTGGATCTTCCATGTCCAAATCTTCTACATCGCCTTCGACGACGGTCATATCGATGGACAAATTCTTGCGAATAAAAGATATACGTCGTTTAGTCTTTTTCATGTCCATATCACCTTCGTAGTCCTCAAGGGGTGTTTCAACCGAAACTCCGAATCTTATATCTTACGGTGCGTGTGCGAGTTTGTCGAAACCCTCTTTGTGAATTTTATCCTTCTTCACGATCTTCTCTTCGGATGTTTGTTCGTCGATGGAAATTCGGAGGTTATCACTGTTTCTGTAAAACACCTCTTCGGTACTGGTGATGACCTTTTCCCATCCGTCGTATTTCTTAAGACCCACTAAAATAGTATCGAAGCCTTCTTTGCCGACGTTTGTATCAAATGTCCCACAATTAAATTTACCGATACGCATCTCAAATTCAACGTGTTTTTCATTTCGGTGCTTTTCAAAAATGGGCTTTACCCGCTCAAACAAAGCTCTCACGTCCATGGTTATTCTAATAAGTATTGCGTGTTCTCCTTAAGTATTTTTTATGAATGAATTATATGCATGGCTTCTTCAACTTAGGCAACACATGTTATTTCAATTCCGCCATCCAAGCATTGCTACACGTGCTACCCATATCAGAAACCATATACAAAAGCCGATACGTGGGTGAATGTAAATTTACAAAGCTGTATCACGAACTTGTGACTACCTATTTTACTACACAAGAATCTGGTAAATTTGATCTTTCACCACTTTTGAAAGCGTTCAGAGTAGAATTCCCTCGGTTTAAAGCTGATGAACCACACGATGCCCAGGATGCATTGTTTTGCATAATAGACATACTAGAAAAGGAATATTCAATCATAAAAGACCTATTATATGGAAAAAAGACGCAGATAACCATATCACCCGAGGGTAAAAATTCGAATGATATAGATTACAGTATTCAAACTCTCACCATAGACGATCATGTGTGTAAGGTGAGTGATCTCATAAACAAAAGTATGAAATGGGACACAATCGAAGGATATGTCGACGATAATGGAAAGACGCATCACGTGGCGACGACACGGACTATATTCAAAAAACTACAACCCGTGATGATTATTTCATTCGATAAAAAGAGTCGAATACATTTGGAGAGGAACATTCAGTTTAACGATGACATTCAATATACATTACAATCTTGTATAATACACGAAGGCGTGCAATGGGGTGGTCATTATATTTCGGCGTGCAGATTTAACGACAAGTGGTACGCACAAGATGACGAAAACGTGGTCGAAGTAGATTTGAAAGATAAGGCTGGGTATTACGTGCTCATCTACACTTTAAAAAATCAGACATCTTAATGTCCTCTTTTATGTTTACGAGTGTTCTATAAAACGTACGCCTGTTATTAGGGTGCGTTTTATCGGTTCGTTCCAGTATAGGCATCCACCACATGGGTGTGTCATCAGTCATATATTTACACTCAACGATCATGTTTTCCCTGAGCCACGATGTATCCATTTTTTCACTTGGTAGGATGGATTCAAATATAAGTTCACCTTTTTCTTGAACGTATAATCTCCATTGATTACCCACCATCTTCACCTTGAAATCTACCGTGTTCTTCTCCTTAGGCTTCCATTTAAACATGGTTTCGTGTGTACCAATCTTTACCGGACAATTGATGGGTGTAAATATGAGCCCATCTATATCTTGAGTTACAGTCGGTAAATAGTCATTCATGAAACTTTCGAAATCACACATGAGATGAAATGTCTTCATCCTCAGTTTTGTCGCGTCATTCTTGAGAGACATCACTTTTTTACATACACTTTCACAGTGTTCCATTCGATCGATGAAGTTCTTATTTCCAACTGTTACACCCGATTCTGTTAAGCAATCGTATACCATAAACATATCTTCGTACAATTCACCTTCGAGTATAGTACCTTCGTAAATTGGGCGTCTAAAATTGAGCTTACATAAAAACATATCGAGTGCTCGGTTTATGAGTACACACACTTTGTGTTGTCCATACATGAAAGCCAAGAGCATATAACGTACACCATCGGTCTTTTCACACACCACATAATCGTTTTTTCGTAGTGTGTCGAAGTGTTTAAACTCAATGGATATAGGTTGGCATCCAGGGAATCTTCCCGTGACACCCCACCTATCTTCCATATACTTTATCGCGTATGTGTAAAGTGGGTCATCCCTCTTTACAGATACCCGTGACATCTGTTTAGTATTTTGATTTTAATCTTTAATTAGCTTTAACCCCAGCGGCGTTCAGGAGATTACTTACACACTCATGTGTGTAAGTCATCGTCAACTTAGATGCTGTAAATGCGTTAATTTTGACTCCAAGCTCTTTGAACTTGGTAAACATCTGCTCCATTCTAGGTGGAACCTTACATTCATTCGTTCGCTTGTCTTTCACGCATTTAAGTACATGTTTACACATCATAACCCATGCGCGTGCACCCGTCTTATCAACTTGATATAAGTCATCACCAACTTTCTTTCCGACCTTTGTATCAAAGTGAAGACCCATCTGCTCAACAGGTTCAGTGGAACCTTCTTTCACCTTTGTTTTAAACATACCCCAATCTATACCTTCAGTCACACCCGGGAATACGACACACCCTACACCATTGTTATCGGCGAGAACCTGGCCAATTGAACCTTCGTCTAAGGATACACCAAAGTCTATGAATAAAATACGGTCAGCACTCTTCATGTACTTTTGAATGCTAGTTGACTTATCGTATGGATCATCGTTTACATACACAACTTCATTTTGTGTATCCCTCCTTTGTATACAGTGCAAATTCAAACGAAGAACGGTATGAAGGGTCTTCACATGAACCGCCTTACTCCTCGTAACTATTATAGTCGCAAGTTTCATTTTATAGTATAATTATTCTAAGCCTTAAGCCTGTCGTTTAAGCACCCAGTAAAAGGTAAATTACCAACGTGCCCAAGCGTTGTATTTATATCAGCAAATATACGACCACCGCACTGCTGCCATCTGCGGCAAAAGGCATAATCTTCCGAAAGGTACCTTCTAGAATCTGGATCAATCATACAGTCAAAAACAGCACAATAATTATCAAAGTCCCTATTTTGATGATCGTTTTTACAATTTAATTCGGGGAACTTTTCCTCAAGTTTTTCGAAGGCACCCCGTTTAATCGCCATAAAACCAGTGGGTCCATCGAGTAATTCCACAAATCCATCTTCAACCGTTCGCTTATGAGCACCAATATTTGCGACAAGACTAGAAGAAAGCATCGCCATGTTTCTTTCATCTCCTTGTTCAACAGCCTTCTTCACTTGGTCCCACATCACTACCTTCTTCGGGTATACCGCCACCGATACATCGTGCGGGGATTTCACGAGACGAACGACGGCATCCGCTGTAAACTCAACATCCGCATCAATAAACATAAACACGTCTGCGTCGGTTTTTTGAAGAAACCGACCCACAGCAACGTTGCGAGCCCTGTGAACCAGTGATTCATTTTCAGTTGTATCGAGCATGAGTTGAATACCCTCTTTTATGAGTTCTATTTGCAGCTTAATGACACTCGTCGCGTATTTTTCTAAACATTGGCCACCGTAACAGGGGGTTGAAAGAAAGAGTTTCACCATATTACATTAAATTACATTCATTCCTCTAAGTATTGTTTAATTATATTTTCTATCTTGTTGATCGTGGGTATAGACACTGAACATTGCTCACTTATCTTGTTCTTTGATATCTTACCGTCCATGACCATGTAAATGACCACCGATGCCACACTATTCGGCGTCTTACTCATGAGTTCAGTACAATTTTCCAGTTTGGTACACATTTTATTGCATTCCAAACGCTCATTTCTAGTCACTTCAAATGAATTGAGTAAACGTTGCATGACATTAAATGGTTTAGTCACGTAGTTCTTCTCAGTTTTGCCGAGTAATGTATCCTTGAACATCTGTGTCGTTCGACTGATGTCCTTGCTTTGTATACCAAACATATCTGCTATCTCCTTCGTTGTTCTAGGAATATTCGAGAGTCTACAGGCGTATAAAACACAGTTTGCTTTTATACCGGAACGCACCGCGCCACGGGTAAGTTTTTCTATGTTGAATTTCCTATACATCATCTTCGCATCTTTCAAAACGCTGTCAGGTAAGGTATGACACGCTTCGTCTATGTCTCTATACGCATGGAATAGAGACCTGTCTACGTGATTCATAGACTGATGAAAATTTATTTTAGCCATTCTCTTGTTTTCATAATTTGACGTATTCTTCGTAGAAATAACCGTACCTTTACCCCACGCATCAGAAAATAACTCGGGATTCGGGTTGGGGTTTCCACACCGAGATGGATCACTTACGCGACCATCTTCACTGATTCCACTCGTCCACTCCGGACTATCATCTACATAATGCTCTTGCACGTATCCACATTGTGAACAAACGGGCATCCCTTCTTTTGTGAATACTTTTACACCGTTACAATTAATACATAAATGAGTATTGATTGGCTTTCGTAAAGTAGGTTTATTCAATAAACGGTCGACATCCGACCAAATGGCAGCCAATCCTTCCATATCAGGAATTCTCTTTTTTTGATTATTAAAAATCCGCACTTAGGCTTTCAAAAATTGAGATTATCTGCGTGCCTCTTTGCGAACTCTTCTATGGAATCAACAACCTCTTTGAATTTTCGAGAACCTGGACTGGTTGGTTCCCAATCATTCCACTCTCGATCAACTTCTCGGTGAGAACCTGGTGGCATTACCATACCATCTATTTCATCGTCGGGAACAATAAAACCTTCAAGGTCACTCTCTTCATCGGATTCGTCTATTATGTCGCTGTCCATATCGTCATCTATTTCATCTGAAATACAATACATGGAGTTTCCTACATTCGTGAAAGGAGAAGCCCCTTCTGGATAGTGCTCACATAAGTTTTCAACTTGTACAAGTTCTTCGTTTTCGTCTAGCTCATAAATACAAGCACCTTTATACACTTTGGACGTATCAAGGTAGTAATTCACGACAAGGTAATCTTTCATGTTTTCCTTTGCTATAGCGTATGTTTCATCATCTATGTCATCTATATTCACTAAAACTTTCAGTAAATCACCAGGCTGTATCTCAGAAAAATTTATCATCCTTAAAGTTTTGAGACAAAAATATTTTCAGGTAATAACACACATGGGGATTGAAATTTTTTCAAAGGATGGATGTAAATACTGTGACGTAGCTGAACAGATGTGCAAGGACTTGTGCCTTGACTACAAAAAAACGAAAATCGAAAAAGGTGAATTGGAAAAATTATGCGGAAAACCAATTTCATCATATCCACAAATTTTCATAGACGGAAAACATCACGGAAGCTTTTTTGATTTCGAGGATTACATAGAAGATACAGAGCCCATGCTCTTACCGACATTGAGTAGGTTTACTGTGTTCCCTATTCAACATGACAACCTTTGGGCTCTTTACAAGCAAGCGCAAATGAGTAACTGGACAGCTGAAGAGGTGGATCTCTCAAAAGATATGGACGATTGGAACAAGCTCACAGATAACGAACGACATTTTATTAAGACAATTTTGGCATTTTTTGCTGGCTCGGACGGTATTGTATTTGAGAACCTCAATAACAATTTCGCAGATGAGGTTCAATACCCCGAAGCCCGAAGCTTTTATGCGTATCAGGCGCATAATGAAATGGTACATGGCGAAACATACAGTAAACTGATAGACAAGTACATCCGTTCCCCTTCGGAGAAAAAGGAATTGTTTGAAGCGATACAACGGGTACCGTGTATCGAAAAGAAAGCGAGATGGGCCATGAAATGGTTTGATACAACGAGACCATTCAGTGAACGTCTCCTGGCTTTCGCATGTGTGGAAGGTATATTCTTTTCCGGAAGCTTCTGTGCCATTTTCTGGCTCAAGAAGCGGGGCCTTCTCCCGGGTCTCTGTTTCAGTAACGAGCTGATAAGCAGAGATGAAGGACTCCACCAACAATTTGCGGTTGAATTGTTCAACATGCTTAAATTTAAACCTAACAAAGACACGATTCAACAAATCGTGAAGGAGGCTGTAGAAATTGAGAAGGAGTTCATCCTGGACGCCCTTCCATGCAGTCTCATCGGTATGAATTCCGAAAAGATGACACAATATATTGAATATGTGTCCGATCGACTCCTGAAACAGGTGGGTCAAGAAAAGGTTTGGAATTCGACCAATCCATTTGATTTTATGGAAACCATCAGTTTGGATGGAAAAACAAACTTTTTTGAAAAACGCGTGGGTGACTACGGTAAAATGGACGAAGACACACACGAGATTGAATTTGACGAAGATTTCTAATTATTTATTCAACATAATAAACATTCGGTGCTTATTATGATGGATGTTTTAAGTTTATAATATTACGTTTATCGAGAAATAGTCACGGAGCTACCGTCGTCACACCCACAGGATACGTTTTCGGATTTACCGACAGTAACTGGGATGGTCACAGGTTTATCAACTTCACCTCCCGCGACGTCAAGCGACGCATATTCCGCACCACTGTCGAACATATCATATTGTGGTTCGGCGAAACCCGGGAGTGGTTCTGGAGCGTCAACCATCGCTGGTGGCACATCGACAACTTCTTTCTCAATCATTTCTGGAGATGGCCCAATCTCCATCATGCTACTTTCAACGGCATAACCCTCCTTCTTTATGTTCATCATGGCCCACGTGATGAGAATAAACACGGCCGTGTGAAGAACGAGACCTCGAAGGGATGGACATCCAGTTGGACCAGACACCCATTTACCGAAAATACTACGCGTAAGCCTGTACGTATTTGGGTTAGAGATCACGAAGAATACGAGGGCAGACATCACAGAAATCAAAAATTTCTGCTGAGCCTTCGCACCCCCGCATCCACATCCACAATCCTTAAAGATACCCATGTGATTTTTATAATGTACCCTGAGAAAAAAAACGTGCTTAAAGTTTGGAGACCAACATAAGATATACAAAACAAGCAATGTCGTCCTCTAACATGATCCAACTTTCCAGCACTTTCGATCCGTCCTCTGTCGTCTTCAGTAAAATGAAGAAGAACAAGAACGGTGGCAAGACAGTATACATTAACACGGCCGACGGTAAGGGCAAGTTGTACTTGCAACTTCCGTTCATGCGCAGCCCTTATGGTCTGAGCGCTTTTACCGATGAGACGACTAACAAGACATCTTACTCTCTTGACTTATCTATTGACCCGGACAACGAACAAGCCGTTGAACTCGCGGCTAAGCTCAAGGAGCTTGATGCTCGTATCATCGAAACTGTCGCGGAAAACTCCAAGGAATGGCTCGGAAAGGCGTACAACGTTGAAGTGATGAAGGAAGCTCTCTACAAGCCTTTGGTGCGACCGGGTAAGGAAGAATACCCGGACACCGTGAAGCTTAAGGTCATGACCAAGCCCACCGGTGAATTCATGGCCGAAGCCTACAACCCGAAGCGCGAGCTTGTTCCGATTGATTCCGTTGAAAAGGGTCAGCGATGCATGTGCATCGTCAACGTCACTCAGATTTGGTTCATTGATAATAAGTTTGGTGTGAGTTTGCGACTTTCTCAAGCTCTCTTTGAACAATCGACGAAGCTTCCGTCGTTCGCCTTCCAAGGCATCGATGTTCCGACTTCCACTCCGGTGGCTGACGAAGGCGCCGAAGATGAATACTATGAAGAGGTTGACGAATAAAATCTACAATTATATAAATGCAAGTAGACCAGCATATTAAAAATCTCAGATTCCTCAGGGCTAAAGTTGGTAAGGCAAGGACGCCAAAGGATCACGAGAAAATCGGTAAAGAGATAACCGAGGCCATAAAAAAATTAGGTTGTAATCCAAATAAAATTTTTTACACAATAAATGGTGGTAAAACCCCAAATTTGACCGTTAAAAAATCCGTTAGAACGCGCCTCGGTACGAGAAAGATAGGAGAAGGTGAATATGGAGAGATATTCTTTGGATGCGTCGATAAAGAATGTAAAAAGGATATCGCCATAAAAATTCAACGTGAATCTCTACAAGCCGAATATAAGATTGGTAAAATGCTGAATAATCTCGGTGGTGTCAACATGTACGCCCTTGAAACTTGTGGAAAACGGAATATCATGTATAGTGAATACGCGAATGGTGGTGCTCTCGAAGAATATATTAGAAAGAACATACTCAAATTGAGACCAATTCACTTTAGATTCATGATAACCGAGGTACTGTACAATCTTTACAGAATACACAAAAAGTATCCATCGTTCAGACACAGTGATTTGCATGTAAAGAACATTCTCATAAATACCGATACACCAACTCTCAAAAAGAAGGAGATGAAAGTTGGTAAAATTACATTAAACGTCGAGGATGTGGGTATTAAGACGCTACTCACTGACTACGGTCTTTCTTCGATGAGCACGGTTAAAAACCCTGCGGCGAACGGACTCGACGATGAATGGGGTATTTCACAGAAATCAAATCCAATGTACGACGCGCATCTCTTTTTGAACGCGATGTTTTTAGTGTGTGCGCGAACAGACGCGGAATCGATGAATGAGACGATCCGATTCATTCAACGCATACTCCCACGAGAATATCTCGGTACTAAAACGGCTAAAATAGAAAACTTCAGATTGCGGTTAGGTGTCGACCATTCCAGTTTGCCCACATTTGAACAAATATTTGCCGATCGTTTCTTTGTCCCATATAGAATGAAAATCACGGAACGTACCGATCCATTGGCCTTTTTACCAAAAGCGAAGCCAATTCCAAAAGCGAAGCCAAAGACAAAACCAAAACCAGTTGGTAACGCGAGTCAATCTGCCGCACTGAGACGCGCGAAGGCTGTTATGAACAAAGAAGCACAGAAGAAAGCGCAACCCGTGAAGAGAAGAACGGTCGCGACGAAACGAGTGTCGCCACCCATAAAGGTCAGCATTGCGCCAAAGGGATACGTAAGAGTTAACGGTAAGAAGTGTGCGACTTACAAAAAGAAAGACATAGTCGAATTAGCCAAAAAAGCTGGTATAGACACTCAGGGTAAAACGATTGAGAAAATATGTGAATCACTTAAATTAAAATATGTGAAATAATTAAATGAAATTGCGAACCAGTCTTATCATACTTGCCTCGATCATAGTTGTTGTGATATTGATACGTACCGTTAGAACCAAGACCTGTGATTGTGGATGTGGATGTGAAGAAGGTCGATGTGAATGCGAAGGGTGCGATTGTGAAAAGTGTCACAAGAAATGGAAGGTGTATGGCGCAGAATGGTGTGGTTGGACAAAACGGCAATTAGACCACATGAGGAAAAACAATAAGGCATATGAATTCATTGACTGCGAAAAAGAGCAGTGCAATGGAATCAAGTCGTTTCCAACTCTTGTGAGTTCAGATGGTGAACATATCTCTGGTTATCGCGAGGTTTAGATACCACGGACAACGGCGAGCGCGAGGGACAACATGAAAGCGTCGAGGAAGGTATCGAGCTTCTTGAGCACGGTGACGTGCTTGACGAGGGATTGGTTCCAGAGGAAACGCAACACGAAGGTGCTGATCAAAATGACGAGCACAAAGGTGAGGAGTTCGGTGATAGCATCTTGGGTCTTACGCGCGTTAACAAGTCCTTGAATCATTTATCTATTAATAATATTTTTTTTCTGAAATATTATTAATGGGACAGACACCTAAAAGGCTTCCCCTGAGTGGGTCTGAGCCAAAATTTACACAAAAGCTGTGGGGTAGAGCTGTTGGTATAAATAACAATAATTGTTACGCATACGCCGTTGGTGACTATGAAAAAAAGAGATCCTATAAGAGTGTTCCCGGTGAGAGAGCTGGTATCAAGAATATGAATCACTCGTATGTGAGTTGTATGAAGTTGCCACAACGGGTTATCGCCGACAACCCCAAACGAGTCTACATGGCGAAGGCTGAAGAAAAATGTAAGCCCGGGCACTACAAAGTCATGATGTTCATAGCACCCGGAAAACCAACAAATTATTTTAGACAGGGTGACTTTCACTTTTACAAACAGGTAAATGAGGTTGAATATAAGGTTAAGAAGGGTAACACCCACGAATCCATAGCTGGATTTTTCAAGGTACCCCTCGCACGCGTCAAAAAGGCCATGCCCAAATTGATACCAGGTAAAATCATGCGTTTCAAGGCAAACATATTTGCTCATAAGAGAGGGTGGGCAACTGGACCATTGGTGACCGATGCGAAAGGGAAAGTCATAATTGATCCACGTAAAGCGTCCCGTGATTATCCAGGTTTAAATTACAAAAAGTATTGTAGCTCATTCTGTGTTAAGAACAAGGGGATCAAAGTCGGACACACTCACCCCAAAGTCAGAAAGAAGACTTGAGACGTCGTTTTCATTTTCAACATCAAAGAATATATCAAGTGCGTCAAATATATACTGATCCTGTAATTCTACCATATTTGATGTATTTTCAAACATGTTGTGTATAGTAATCTGAACTTTAAAATTTGACCCATCGAATATCTTTCTACATACTGGACACGTTTGCTTACCTTTTGCTTTCCATTTTTCTAGACAATGTGAATGAAATAGATGTCCACACCGCAAAGGTTTATTGTGCCTCGTCTCTCTTACCTCATTGAGACATATGGCACACTGACTCATTCTCTAGAAAAGTAGTATATTTAAATAAAGCTAATTTTACGTATCTAATAGATATTGCGAGTGTCTACCATTGGGTTGTCGCAAGAAGCACACTTAGTCTTGGATTGCTTATCATTGAACAATTGTGGGCCCTTCGATTGAAGAAGCTTTCTAAAAGAATAGTTGTCTTCGTATGAGATACCGTTCTTGTTCATGAGGTAGTTGTTGTACAATTGGGCAGACGAGGCGACGGTGAAGCATCGACCATCGGCCATTCCAAGTCGCTGAGACATTTTTATTATTACATCAGAAATTAATTTGTCTATTTGAGATTGTTCGTTTCCACGATTGTATCCCCATCCCCTTCAGCTTACTGACTATGTCTTTTATGTTTGCTCCTGATAAGGTGTCAAATGTTTCAATCTTATCATCGGAGACCCTCTTCACACGGATGGATGGATTCGTGTTGATGTGCTGGTTAATTATGTTATACGCAAATGCAATCTCTTTGAAAGTTTCAGCTCCAGTGATGATCACCTTACCCGTACTAAAAATACTCGTCGTCACTTCTTTCATGTCCTCTGCTGGTTTAAATTTTACTTTTACCGCCGAATACCTGTCCGGTTCAAAAGAGACTTTGAACACATCCGAATAACTTTCAAAGTGGTCCGCCGTTTTCATAAGGTTTATGTTCCAGTTGAGACTAAAGTTTGAATTTATCATCACTACCCGAAATGTATCGAGTGGAGGTATACACGAGTCACTCAATAATTTACCTAAAAGTAAAGACAGTTGCTTGATAATGTGTTTGCAGTTTACCAAGTCTGCACACCCCGCCACTTGGATACTCCCGTTCGGAAACAATTTTATGGACTTCACACTGTACATATCTTTGTAACAAAGTGTAATCTGATTGTAAAACGTTGTCGGTTTTAAAGTCCATTCGTACCCCTCTGATTTCTTACCCGACATACGAATTCGAATCGGTGTTATTTTTTCGAAACACAATCTGAGCCTGTTTATGTCCAGTGGCCTGTTAAAACTAGATACCATCGTAATCGTTGTAAGCTTCACCCATGATGGCCTTATATCTTCTGGAATACTGTTCCTAAACTCATCGAGAGTTAGGTAATAAGAAAATGTATTATTTACGATTGAGTTGAACATGACTTGTTTTCTACATGAATTTAAACGACTTAGGTATTTAAAGCAGTTAGAGAAATTGGCTTAAAATAAAGCACATGTCCTCATTCGTAAAATCGGTTACTGTATCCCATGACATTGATACAAGTTTAGACGTAATCGATATAGAATATGTTCGTTACAAAGCTGGTGTGGGTTACGAGCACATGAGAGAACATTTCAACACAAAACCAATAGGAGACTGGAAACACATAAAAATTGACCGGGAAACGCTGAGATACGAACAATTCCTCGATACGATGATTCTAAAAACAACTGAAGTCAGGAGAAAGATTGATTTAGTTGAATTGGAGACTGAATTGTGTGAAAATA
>CALFYW010000051.1 GCA_937952265.1 uncultured bacterium | reverse complement strand
ATCTCTCATGTATATCAAATATTCATCGTATGTCATCCCTATGACATTTTCAATGTACGTCTTATTCTGAGACTTTAAAAAATTTTGTCTGTCTGCAAGAACCTTGTAGGATAAGCGCCTCCAGTAACTAGAAGTTATATGCATCGGACACTTGCAAGCATATGCATGTTGCCACCCGACGCGGTTATAGTGTTTTATACCCGAATTATATGGATGAATACACATGGTTCTGCGATGCCCTTTTGAATCGAAATGTGTGACGACGTGTGCACCTTCAATGAAGGGAAATATATCCGGCTGAATTTCAGATCTGGCGACAGATGGCTCACACAGGTTGATCGTGTATCGTATGACCGAGTCGAAATTCGATAAGTTTTTGGACATAAGATAGATTTCTATCTCTTCATCAGATGAAGGTATCGGATTCGGTTTATAAAATCTCTCAATTTCCTTCAACGAGCGAAATCTCTTACCCTCACCATAATAGTACGTATCGGTCATACCAGCCGTCTTACCACTCGCACGCACTTCAACTTCAACCCTGAAAATATATGGATCGAACCCATATCTAGCGGACATTCGGATGAACTTTTCGCGAGCTTCTTCGCCATACGTCGCGAGTTTGACTTTCAATTGTGACCCATCATATACAAACGAGACATGTATGTCATTACTGACTACCCTACCCATATTTTTACCTTACTTTTTAATAAATGAGGCTTCCACTTAAGCTATTTTTTAAAAACAAAGGTAGGGGTCTTTATTTTTGACCTAAGTTCACAAGATCTGATTAATTTGTAATCAAAAATGAACACTTTTGCAGAAACCATCCAAAACGCATTCCACTTTTTTATTTTACAATCCATCGTAGGAGGTGTCCACGATTTGATTGTTGATAGACATCGCATAATCTAAACCTAAGTCACACATACCCATCCATGTAATCAAACATTTTGAAAATGACCTACGAACAGTGCCTCGCCGACGCTATGCGCATGTATCGAGTGGATTCCCCCACCGATAGATGTACGAAACTCGCAAACGCTACCTGGAAGATGAAACAAAAATACGCGCAACTCAGAAAAGACAAACAAAGCCGAGTCATTCAAGTCATAGACAAAGCACCCGAACGAGCGGTAGAAAAAAGACACGCAGTACACACTTGCCAAGCAGTGACTCTGGCTGGAAAGCCGTGTGGATTTAAGGCTACGTGTGGTGGTTTCTGCAAGAAACATCAACCGAAGATAAAATATTAGTGTACTATAAATGTTAGACCAAGAGACGCTTCGTCCAGTTGTAATAGCCATGGCTCTCTATGTCGCTATCGCCAAGATTGTCCCAGATACCGTAAAGAAGCCAACGAACGTTGGATTTATCGATGATATCGTTTCCATGTTGATCGCTCAAAAGGGTGCCATCGCCTCAGGCGCTATCCTTACCGGTCTCATCGTTCTCCTTACCAATTACATCATCGATGAATTGTTGTGAGACATTTTCCTTGCTCACCATTTGTTCCGTGTGTGAATGATCCATGTGTCTCAAACGTTTCTCGTACGCGTCATTCATGAACTCCAAGAGTTGCTCTTTGTTGGGTTTGCCCCATTGCATACCCTTCTTAAACAAGAAATCGTCATTCTGCCACTCTTGAAGTCCACATTCGATCGTGTACGTTCTTTTCACATACTCGAGTGCTCCACCGTAATCCGTAATAATCACTGGTTTCCCCCTCAGCGCAGCCTCGACAGCACCCATTCCCACACCCTCTGAACTCGAGAAACTTACATAACAATCGGATGATTTGTGTATTTTATCCATTTCATCATCCGATATGAGACCATTTATGATCTCAACGTTTGGTAAATTTATCTTGACCGGTTGATTACATGTAGCTTTTACGATAAGTTTCGCGTTTGGTTTGTTCAGGCGAACAAACGCTTCGAGTATATCTCTAAAGTTCTTACGTTGATCCATTATATTTCCTATGTGGTAGAATCTATACACATCGTGTTGTGGTATGTGTGCTCGTACGACATAGAATTCTGTATCAGGAAATTGCCTCGAAAACACCTTTTTACAAAATTCACTCGGTACAGCGATTCTATCAAAGAGATCAAATAATTTACCGTAATCCTCGTGTACTGTTTCAGTTTCACACACAGTCATACAATGTAAATGCTTGATTTTTGATTTGAGTTCGATTATTTTATCGAACCAGTGTCGGACGGGGAGAGCGAATACGAATGCTCTTTCACATTTGGGTATATTTTCACCGAGTTCCATGTAGGTCCAATCGGGGAACATTTCGGTATATTTCTTAGCATGTTGACCTATTCCACTCAGAAGAGTTGGTCCTATCACGAGCATTATGTTTAAAGATAATATTTCCTTTATGTATATTATACAATGGAAGCTCTCAGACAAGAAATCCGAGATGAGATGAAGACCCTCCGAATCAACAAGAAACACGTGTATGGTTTGTTGATGCGAATGGTTGATGAGATCGACGGTGGCGCTCCAGCTCCACCTCCAGCTCCAGTCAAGAAGGCGCCAGCTCCAGCTCCAGTCAAGAAGGCTGAGCCAGCTCCAGTCAAGAAGGCTGAGCCAGCTCCAGCCAAGAAGGTCGTCCGAAAGACGACTAAAAAGAAGGCCGAGGCGGCGGCGGAGCCTGTTTTGAAGTAATGTAATAAACACCGACTAATATAAGAATTATCATTAAAACGAGATAGCTAAATGGGTATTTTTTAGTTTCCTTTCTAGCTTTCTCCAATTGTTCGGCGTCGGGCAGTTTTTTCACGTTATGATTGAGGTCACCTATTTTGTCCATCAAACGATCGAGTGCGTCTAGTATTTGTAGTTCCCTATTTCTCGGTTTTTCTTTTACATTTACCGTCGCGATTTCAAGAATCATATACCATTTAGAATCGGGCTTTAACGTGAGGTAATCACCATCGTCCTGTTCTTCGTATATATTGAAGTTCAATTTCCTAATAGATATGGGATTGAAATAATTCGTTTTTTGTTGGAATCTTCTCCATTGCTTATCGCGGAGAATGGTCGTCGATGTTTCCGTGAAATGGCGTTCGAGTGGAATTCTAGCTAAAATCTGTCCATGCCTTTCATCCAAAATTTGAGCGGATTTAGGAATATCTGGACACACGATATCTACATATTTTGGTATATTAGATCCAGTTGTACTTGGCTCAAATACCTGAACAACACCGGGTGACCCTGTGGTAGATCCCCCAGCTACCATTGTGTTTCCGTCAACGTCTATGTCTACAGAATAATTACCAATGTACTTCAGATTAAGTTGAATAATGTATTTTTCTTTTAGAATATTCCATGTATTTGTTGTATCTTCGTAATCAAACACTTTTATGTACCCTCTGCCCAAACCGAGTGGATCTGATAATTCGGGTGCACCTACAACAAGTCTATTACCATTACCATTGAGCTTTACATTCATACCAAATTGATCATATTCGCCGTCTCCTTCAAGATTTACCCCAATTTGGTCCCATGTGTTTAATGATGTCAAATACCTAAATACCCTCACAGCACCCTGTTCTTCGAGGACATTCTCATTACAATATGGTACACCCAATGCCGCGGTGGTTCCGTCTGCTGATATTGTTACTGATGTACCACCTTCATCTTGAAAACCCGTGCCAAGTAATGGACTCCCCGTCATTTCTATATAATTTGTTCCATCCCATTCATATATGTGCATAGAACCAGCGTCGGTTCCTATGTTATTGTCGTTGGTGGGAGCCCCTGCTACAATTCTAGAACCATCCGCTGACATAGCAACATCCCACCCCAATTTGTCTCCGGAGTCGACTATACCATATAAAGTGTTACCTCGTTGAGACCAAGCACTACCATTCCAACTGAGAACTTTAACACTACCGTGGTGTCTAGAATTTGATGCCAACGAATCGTCTTCGGGGCATCCTATACATACCATGTCCCCCGCTGCATTCATACTTATAGAATGTCCAAATTTGCTTTGACTGACACCCGTTATTGTACTTCCCATTTGATCCCAATTATTTGTGACGACGTTATATTCAAAAATTTTAACGTAATTGGCATTGAAAGTGCCACCAGCTACCCGAGACCCCGTGTTATTTATACATACACCTCTTCCACGACCAAATCTATTACCAGCACTATCACCGATTATGTCACCACCCACTTGTACCCAATTGTCTGAAGTTACTCGTTCGTATACTTTCAGTCTACCCGAATTCGCCCCGTTCGCCGTGTCCGCACTCGAACCACCAACAACCACTCGTTTCCCATCCAGAGATAGTCGGGCGAGTCCCTCTTCGTAATCATTGATCCCATCAATTTTAAAAGATGGTGTAAATGGAGTTCCACCTTCTTGAGCTCCAACCTGGGTGATATAGAAATCTACCATTTTTATACCTAATACTTTGGTCATGTCTTCCACGTGTAGATTAGATTCTAGATTAAGATCAAGGGAAAATGTATTGTTTGTCCCATTTACAAAATTAGAATCCACCGTGATGTACTGAAACTTCTTTGGTACCTCGTGAAGATCCATTCTTGTAGTTAAGTTAGATAAAAAAAAGAAGACATGAAACACATATGTGGTGGCTCTACCCCCGCGCTTTCTGTTACGCTTTAGCGACTACGTGGGCTTTTAGACTCGTAAAGGGTGCCTTTGTGTTTGTTGCACACGTCCCAGAATACATTGAATATTCAATCGACGATTTCAGGTGGGGATCTTTAACGGAATACCCAAAACAATTTTTGCGAAAAGTTCGCAGTGAGAAGAAGAAGCTTGAAGAAGAACATCTCAGTAAGAAGAAAGAAGAATGAATATCTACGAGAGATTATTTAACATTTTTATACCTAAGACAATTGAATACGATCCAAAACCCAATTATCATAAAGACGGCTACGAGATAGTCACCGCCATAAACGAGGCCGGTGAAGAGATTATACTTGAATTTCCAAAGTCTTATAAAGGATTGGTGAGTGTATAATGCAAGATGGTTGCACGACCCATGATTTCCGCGTCGCATTTTGCCAAGCCACGAGGTCTCTCTGCACAGATGTCCAAATCGAAATTTGGAAAAAGGTCATCAAACAGGAGATGCGATGTCCGGACGCACCAAAAAAAGACCGAACATTCCATTTACGAAATGAGTTTCAGGGATTTAGGGATCATTCTCCGAACTCTCCGAGTAAATCAAATTTACGGAGACGACAACTCTTCGGTGTACGATCCCGCGATTGACCTCATTAAAGTTCGAATGAACGAGTTAAGAAGGGAGAAACTCAACGAACGAATGAACGAATACATGGTTTGCTGTTCCGAAATCGAACGTTTTAAGGAAATCGAAAAAAGGAATGCCGAGAAAGAGCAGTTTTATTGTAAATTCACGAGTTGGAGACCAACTAAGAAGCATACCGAATTCACTCATGACGATAAGCTCATGGAAGCTCAAGTTCGACTCCATGAAATCGTTGAACGGTGCCGTGATTTTGAAGAACGGGAAAAGATCTTTAAGAAAATGACCTTTGGTAGACTTGCGTCTAGAATTGACTTTTAATAACACACTTAAACAAATCAAACGTAAATCATACAGATAACAATCATGAGCCTCAACTTTGAACTTGTTAAGCATTGCACGAGTCTTTGTCGTCTTTCCCATTTGGATGAGTTGATGACGAGAATGACTGGTGTGGATACCGAGGTTTGGGCACTGAGAGCGGATAACTTCCCCGAACACCTCGTCCCTCAGAACTCAAGAAATTACCTGTGTTACATGGGTGTTTTCAAGGAAAAGTTGGACACCCAACTCCGTGATTGTCAATTTCACTTTTTGACGTTTGGTCACGAAAACTTCTTGGGTGATGGGAGTACTTCAATTTCTGGTATCTTGGAGTACATGTATGACCTGTACTGTGAACATATCAGAATGGTCGATGACCAAGAAGAGGTGTATTTGTATCCTTTGGAAATTGACAAGGATTCCATCGAGTATTGGGCGGATATCGCAAAAAATACGTGGAAGATCAAAGAGAAGAAGCAATTGGTGGATTTCCTGGAAAACAACGAATTCCACGAATGGGTCAATTGGTCCGCACTCGCAGAACATTTACCCGATGTTTACTACCCAAGTGAGTCGGAACATCACACCGATTCTGAGAGTGAAACGGACTCCGACTCCGACTCCGACTCCGAAACTGAAGATGGCGAAATCAAATACGACGAAGACGAACCGCCGAGGAAAAGAAGAAAGTACACTCTCTACAGCGACAGCGATGAAGACGAGGCCTAGATGTCAATATCCTGGATGTTGGCACAAATCATCTATGTATGGCTGCTGTAAGTCACACGTAGATGAAGGAATGGCCGCAGAGGCTCTTTTGGAGCTCAAATATGGGCGAAAACCTGAAACAGTAAAGGAATGGAAGAATAGAGTTCTCAGCGCGATATTAGGCTTTTAATAAATATTTACAATACCGTTCATTTAAATTTCCCATCGGAGAATATTCAAAAAACAGGTGGACGAGTGCTCCCGTCAATATGAGTGCCCGTGTATCTTTGACAACTTTAGACACACCCGTGTATATAGCGAGGGTTAATAAACCTATGA
>CALFYW010000050.1 GCA_937952265.1 uncultured bacterium | reverse complement strand
GATTTATTAAGCACACCATGGTTCAACCTCCTAAGCCCTTGGCGACAAGTCCAAGGGTTTTTTTATTGGAAAAAATATTTACATTTGCAGAGCGCGATGGAGCAGTTGGTTAGCTCGTGTGACTCATGATCACAAGGTCGGGGGTTCAAGTCCCCCTCGCGCAACAACCTGTATCAACCCTGCTCTTTAGTCCCAATGCTAAAGAGGAAAGCCCCGTCCTTAACAGGTCGGGGTTTTTTTATATCTTGCCTGTGAAAGCAAGCGGAATCGGGCGACTTTTCGGGGTGTGCGCACACCAAGCCTGAAGTTTCGCCAAAACATCCGAAGCAAACGAAAAGACATGGTACCTGTTTTGCTTCGGTGGATAGAGCCACCTACCGATCAGCGAGTCGGTAGCCTAGCCTCGACTTTGGTCGGGGCTTTCTTTTTGCTATCTTTCGTACGCCTTTCCCGCTATTAGAGCGTGTAGGCGCAACTTTGGACGCGGGTTCGAAACCCGCCGCCTCCACTTCGTTCGAAGAACGAGTGCATAAGAGCGGAGACCAATAGTCCGTGTAACTGTCTACTGACTCATGGTTAAATAAGACTCAGGGTCTTGACTATTGTAGCTTTTTCAAGAGATCGTGTGAAAGCGGTCTCGACTTTGGGGGCGACTTGGCTTTGACAGGTTGATTGCGCACGTTTGAGGGAGTAAACAATTGGCGAATCTAACAAAGAGGGCATTGTGCGAAGCATAGTAACACAGCCCGCAGAAATGAAGGCGGCGGCATAGTCGTTTTCGAGGAAGGGGGCTTATGCTCCCTTTTTTTGTATATTGCGCTCTCATTAGGAAATGATTTCGTTGATCAACATAGAAGAACAACCGCAACAACCCGAGCTTGCCAAGGCTGAGGGAAGGCGTCGTGCTATGTTCTGATCAAAGGATACGTTTTAAGTGCTACGAGCCTCTCCCGACAAGGAGGGGCTTTTTTTATTTCGGGGTGTAGATCAGTTGGCAGATCGGGTGCTTTGGGAGCATCAGGGCAGTGGTTCGAGTCCACTCACCCCGACGAGTATGTATCTGCCCCGTTCGTCTAGTGGTTAGGACATCAGGTTTTCAACCTGAAGACGGGAGTTCAATTCTCCCACGGGGTACAAATATTTTCGAAAATATTGTCGGGTCGTCTAGTGGCAGGACATCTGATTTTGGATCAGAAAACGGAGGTTCGAATCCTTCCCCGACAACTTTTTTGCTCATTACAAATGCTACATGTATATTTATCAGATATTGATAAAAAGAGGGTAGCAACTCTCTCCCAAATCCCTTATCAGGCATTAAAAAAGTTGTCATTGATAACAAGTGCGATTGCAAATAGTGTGAATCCTGTAAAAAAGTTGCGCCTTGGCAAATGGATAAGGAGTCCATGGCGTTGTAATTTGTTTGATTAGCGTTTTAAAGTTCAAACATCCAAGGCGCAACTTTTTTACAGAGTTATTGGAGTATCATGATATACGAAAGAGTAACCCTTTACGGCTCAAAAAACCTTTATTATGGAATTAGCAACAATTGCTGAAAAAATTGAGAAACTTACGGGATGGAATGTTGATCTCGTGACGGAACATGATGACTCGACAGTCCATGTGCCGTACTTAAACGTACAAGATTGGATTATAGACCTCAAAGACGGGTACTATCGAGTTTTTTCGGTTCACACCCCAAATAGTGTGATAAAATTCAAGCAACCCACGGCTGTACTTGCTTATTGGAAAGGGGTTTCGAAGATAGTAGAGGTTTGTCAGAACTGTGAAACGCCATCGGAATTGGCTGGCATCTGTGATTTTTATGAAGATAGCGTAAGTGGAGCTTGTGCTACGAAAAAATGGTCACACCCCCATGTGGGCTTAGATCAGTAGTCATGTTTTTTGTAAATTTGACATAACATTCATTTTAATCAAAGTGGGGTGCATGCGTGGTAGCTGGCCCGTTTTTTGTTGTTGTAAAGCACCTGATCGCTCTGATCAGGCTCGTTCAAATTATGGTTTTTCCTTGCGCCTTTCACTGTTAGTTGTATATTTGCCTACTGTGAAAGCACTATTGCATAGTTTATATCTCCGCTCGACCGATGATGGTCGCGGGATGCGCTATGCTGCTTTGTAAGTTTCGAAAAAGTTGAGCATTAAGCCCGTGACCTGATGGTTACGGGCTTTTTGCGTTTATGGTGACTGTAGTTCAGTTGGTTAGAACGTTGGTTTGTGGTACCAAAGGTCGTGGGTTCGACTCCCACCTGTCACCCGAGGGGATGTGAAAGGATACTGGCCGAGACTGTAAATCTCTAGCCTTGCGGGGTTCGAGTCCCTGTCATCCCACCATGGAGGATCGTATGTGGCGTACTTATCGGTCTTGAAAACCGTGATGTCGTTTTTTCGGCGTGTGGGTTCGACTCCCTCATCCTCCTCTAATTTAAGGAGAGTAATCCCATCTTGGCGGTGGGGACTGTTTGCTGAACAGATCGATCGTTCTGCGGTTGGGGTTCGAAACCTCTACTCTCCTCCAAATGCGGGTGTGGTGGAATTGGTAGTCACGCTTGATTTAGGATCAAGTGCCGAAAGGCGTGAGGGTTCGACCCCCTCCACCCGTACAAGTGGTGGTATAATAAGCTGATATATCATGTGAAGATGAACCCCATTTTTCAGGGGTTATCGTTTAACAGGATGTAACAGCAATAAAAGCTAGGGGTAATTAGAAATAGCCGTATAGTTCAATGGATAGAATGCTTGGCTACGGACTAAGTGATGTGGGTTCGACTCCTGCTACGGCTACAGGGGGTACTGAAAAATTTCAGTACTGATTGTTTTCAGTACTGCAAACTATGCCTCGGTGGTGGAATTGGTAGACACGAGGGACTTAAAATCCCTTGGTCAGTAATGACCGTGTGGGTTCGAAGCCCGCCCGAGGTACTAAGTTGTGATCAGGTTGCTTGAAATGACGGATATAATTCGTATTATTGCAGTTCAATGATCAGAAGAACGACAAAATGCTTTACGGGCAAGTGGGGGACACCACCACTCGGGAGGCTATTGTCTGATCTTCGCTGATTTTTGATTGAGTTAGAGAAAAGAAAAGCTAGAAGCCTTCCGATTTCGGGGGGCTTTTTTTATGGCACTATAGCCGAGTGGTCAGGCGGGGGTCTGCAAAACCTCTTACGCAGGTTCGAGTCCTGCTAGTGCCTCAATATAGAAGGGTTTGGACGCCATAAGGTGTGGATGTATGGTCTACGCCCCCTTCTACACGGGAGTGTAACTCAGTTGGTAGAGTGGCAGATTGAAAATCTGTTGGTCGGGGGTTCAAGTCCCTCTGCTCCCACTTTTGACTCCGTAGCTCAGTTGGTAGAGCTACCGCCTTTTAAGCGGTAAGTCATGGGTTCGAGTCCCATCGGGGTCACAATGGAAATGTAGCTCAATTGGATAGAGCATCGACCTTCTAAGTCGAGGGTTTTGGGTTCGACTCCCAACATTTCCTCTATGCCTCGGAAGCATTGCTGGCGATGCACCTGATTTGTAACCAGATGATAGTCGGTTCGATTCCGACCCGAGGCTCGAGATACACAGGATGCAGATGTGGATCGGGCGGGTCTCCAAAACCTTGCCGAGTGGGTTCGACTCCTACATCCTGTGCCAAAAGCGGGTGAAGCTCATGTGGTCGAGCAGCAGCCTTCCAAGCTGACGGTAGCGAGTTCGAATCTCGTCGCCCGCTCAAATTTGCACATCAAAAAAAGTTGATGTACATTCGCCTTTACGATGCGAACAGCAGTCAATATAGCCATTATGAAGATCGCGGACGATGTGTCCGACGGGGGCTGTATTGCGTAAAAAGACATTACTACTACTGCATGAAGCCCTCGAAGAAATTCGGGGGTTTTTTGTTTGGGGATGAAGCACAAGTGGACGTGCGTCAGCTTTGCAAGCTGAGGGTTGCGAGTTCGAGGCTCGCCATCTCCACAA
>CALFYW010000049.1 GCA_937952265.1 uncultured bacterium | reverse complement strand
TTTTTACATATGTGTCCCATATGTAAAAATGTTTCTTTGTATATATAAATGGCTTTCCTCCAGAACACGGCTATTCTCGTACCACTCGTCGCCGCCTCCGTGTATGGCGGTGTAAAAGTAGCTTCTAAAGATTTTTATCCAATGATAAACACTACACTTAATCATAACACCTTGTATGGTATCATCATCCTTCTTCACGCCATGTTTGGTATCGCTCCAGTCAGTGAACTCCCAGAAAGAACAAAAACCATCACGTCGAGTGTGTGGTTCAAGCTTCTGTCTCTTCTCGTGATTTCGTTTTCCGCGACCCGCGATTTTGAAGATGCCGTTCTAGTGCTCATAACCTTCCTTGGTTTAGTTCAACTTTTGCGCACGAAAGAAGAACGCAAAAAATACCCATACATTATAGCTTAGATGATTCGAGCGTCATACCAACCCAATGATATTTACAAGTACAGGCGTATTAAGATTCGTACTACTATACTTGAAACTATCTACAACAAACCATCAGTGCAAATGAAATCTGAAAGACACGATAACGATCGTTTGCGTTTCAGATTCAGGGAAGCGATACGCGAAGCTCAGGATATTTGTGAAGAAAACAAGGGGTGCAAAGCGTGTTACGAAGCGTGGTACGAGGTTGATGAACTCGAAGATTCACTCATGCGACTCGGTGAAGAAGTTATCCAAGAGAATAGTATGAGGTACGGATCAGTTATGCGTCGCAATTTCAAACTCAGATGGGGTGTTAAAAACGTAGAAGACCATCACGTGATTCCCCGACAATTCAAAAACCACCCGGTGATTAAGTATTTGAGGTACGATGTAAACGACGGAAAGAATATAATCATGATGCCGAGATACATCACACCCGGGATGCGCGAGAATAGACTTACACACAGAGGTGGTCACAAAGCGTACAACCGGTACGTTGGTAAAATACTCGATTCACTCGATGAACTCGATGAACCAGAGAAAGATTTTGAATTGTTTACAGAGTTCCTAAAAACCGCGTGTCGTTTTAGACCACAGGATGTACCTTGGAAGTAACGGAGCGCGTCATATGTGGCGAATTTTTACACATGTCATCGTATTCCACCTTCGTAAAATCCGGTGGCTCCGATTCCTCGTCCATGCGTATCAGGAGTATGCGACCGTCGACATCCATGTTAGAAAATGGTCTAGGTAATACATTTTCATTTAATTTTAAGTCAAATACACTTTCTTTACACTTTAATATGACTACAAGTTCTTCTTCCCATTGTCCGAGAAAAGTCGCTTTACCCCTGAGTATTTTACAAATTTCATTTTTCTCGGGCGATAGGTCTACGTTTATTTCGTGTACATCGTTTCGTTTTTCATTTAGTAATACAGCCTTCACCATCCTTAAAATCACGTGATAAAAAAATTAATAGCCTTTTTCTAAAAGATCTGTCGTTGCGTCTGGATATTTCTTTGAGAAAAACTCCCTGTTTTCCCAATTACTGTGCCCAATGAGACTCTTGTGTGATCTGTCTACGAGCATACAGTGTCTAAGGTCTTTGTAATACACGCGAGCCCCTTCGAATATGAGGTCTTCGTGTTTCATGTCGATGTGATTGTCCATGATTTCAAAGTGATGGACGAAGTTTTTCATGTTTTCTGTATTTATGAGATAACACTTTGTACTCGATATCCATTTTACGAGTTCTAAACCACTCCTACTCTTATCCGACGCCGGGTATCTAGATAAACAGTGAAAGAAGCATAATTCAAAGTCATCCCCTAATTCATCAATCACACTTTGTACCTCGTCAAAGAATTTGTGATTTGTTATGACGACATTATCTTCGAACACGAGTGCGTATTTGTGCCGTGAATTTAAGCATTTGTCGTATATTTTCATATGTCCCGCGTAACATCCTATAGCTCCTAGGTTAAAGTATGTTATATTAGGTCGAGCGGCATTTTTATCGTGATACAGTTTAAGCGCTTGTCTGTAATATTTTGGATCCACGTTATGTTGGTATCTTTTAGCCTCCTCGGGTGTTCGGGTATCGGGTCCTTCGATTATTTCAAGTGGTACGGTGTGATCATACGTACGCATAAATTTTTGAGCCCTCGGTCCATTTTTATCTGTCGTGAGCATATAACATTTGTAATCTACTCTAGGTTTGTAAAGTATGGTCTTCAAAATGATTAGCGTAGCGATTAGAATTATTACAATAATCATACTTCTAAAATATATAAATAAAATTTATACACGGAGCGTAGCGATAAAGTTCATGGAGGTCTTGGTTTGCGTCCAGAAATAATATTCACAAAGGGCGGCTTGTACTGCTGGACACGGTATACCCGCGTGAATACAATGAATAGAAAAGGTTCTCGCATACGTCGCCGTGTTCTTAATTATTTCGTGTGGATTTTCTGTTTTGAACATATCACACTCGAGCGCACTCGATTGAATGCAACCCTTGATTGCTGAACATGCTCTGGTGGATTCGATGTAAATCATGGCGTACATGAAGCGGATAGTTTGGAGCACAACCAACTCATCCTTGAATTTATTAAATACTTGCTTTGTGCCAGTAAGCTTCATGTCTCTGCTCATGGAACGTGCATTTGCATTTGATTGTAAAATCGGTACGCACACCCCTGTGTTGAGAGCATGAATCGAGCACCACGTCGATCGCAAGTTTTCTTGGGCAATGTCGTCATGATCGGGTGCGTCATACATCCGTCGTAAGGCATTTTTTAAGATGGGGCCATTTACGTCCGTCTTTAACGCCTGATTTAACGTTTTTATAACTTCCGGATCTTGGTTAAAATACCCGTACACTTCGGCATAAACCTGATACAATGCACACTCCGCGGCTTCGTGCACCGATTTCACGAGTTGGGCGGTTCCAGGTTCACCATCCAAGTGTGCGAGTGATTTAGAGAATGTTCTAAAAAAGATTTCTTGACTGTCTACGACCGTTCTTGGACCATCTACCATGAGCAATTTGTTAGATAACCCACCGGTGAGGTAATGAATCCCCTTTTCCCCACAGCCTCTTGTATACCCTTTACTTTTTCTGTAATTTTCAGTGTTTAAATTGATGATGGTGTCTTCTTTGTCACACCACTCAATCAATTGATCCATGGTTCTCTCGTGTTCATAGTCATCTGGGTTGATGAATGTAGCGATTGTACGAGGCCTCTGCATGTTTAACGAAAAATCTGCGACTGTTTGATGCGATTGCACATTTTTAAATGGTGTGAGTTTCGTGTTGCTCTTGTTACACACATGAACATTCTTAAATTGTTGCATGTCCCGGATAACCTTGAGGCTATCCGGGGTAATACCGACAATACCGTATGAAGACATCTTACTTTATAATGGCGCGTACCTTTTATATTAGTTCCAACCATACATAGACATGTCTGTGTGTTCACACCATGGGTACAAGTCTGGGTCATAACCCATAAAGTTAAATGCAACCATACCAGCTTCTTTACATTGAAGGCATGTGTGCATGTTATCATCATAAATTGTATTTATCGCGAGGGATCGACATATATCGAGCTTCGAGACTTCGTAATCCGTAAAACTGTTTGTTAGTATCACGTCATCAAATACACCTTCAAAGTGTTGATTGAGCCATGCTTCTGTTCGATCTCGTACGATGTCCTGTCTACCAGTCACTGCGTACACTCTATCAAAATTACTGCGAATTCTCGTCATACCCAACTGTGATCCACGGATGGGTTTGATTTCAGCGAATTCATTTGATTTGTAAAATCCGCGAACCATCTCGACAGATTCTTCTTCGGTAATGTTAAACATGTCCCTGTAGACATATTCATATCTAGTGTTGGAAGGTGGCATCTTCACACCTTTCCATCTAGCCATGGGGCGGACAAACGGCATGAGAACTTCATCGATATCAATTGCTACGCGCTTCATATAGTATAACATCATTCGTAATCTCTAAATGCTATTCCGACGGGAAACCTTGGTACACCCAAATCGGTGAGGTTTTGGTATTTTACGGTCAGCATCTTACCAATGTAAGAAGAACCATTTTTAAACATTTCACGACGAATTTCACGAGTTCCCTCGGGTCTGACTGTAAATTCATGTCCAGATGGAGTCACACATACCCATGTAGGTGTACCCACGTCTTTACCAGTGCATTCTCGCATACCAATAACCTTGTATTCATCCGTCATGAAATCTTTGTGCTTCAATAGGTAATTGCTTCGCTTACCAATTTCGTATACACTCGAAGCTTCACGAATCATAGTACCTTCGTATCCAGCCTCCATGTACTGTTTGTGTACAGTTGGAAGATCCTTCTTTGAATGTACCCACTTTGTTTCCACGGTGACTTTTTCCAGGCGTTCGTCAAACGTGAGATTGGGTCTATTCGTGTCGAAATAATCAAACACGTGAAACTGGAGAGCCTTTGGGTTTGTTTTATACAGACTTGTAATCTCTTCGAATGTTTTTGTTGGATCATAACATTCGCCATCAAGGTATTCACCTTCCTTGAGTCCCTTCCCCCAGTGTTCCGTACCAGGTACGATTTTACCAGTTCGAGAGATACCTCCCTTGTTAGACACGAGAAGACGAACTCCGTCTATTTTTGGCTGAACGTAAAACGGTTCAGAGATATGCTTTTGGCGGTCTTCCCACTTATGAGCTAGCATTGGTGTCACGGGGACTACCTTTTCGTTTTCCCACATAGTCTTCGCACGTTTGAGAGCGCTATCA
>CALFYW010000048.1 GCA_937952265.1 uncultured bacterium | reverse complement strand
GTGAAATTGGTCGCCCAAGACTAGATAATACGATAAAAACTACCGTAAATAGAAGATCAAGAACGTCGAAACAATAATCTAACCTATACTATATGTCCACATATACCCAAGAACCCTGTGAATTCATTTACCGTGTCTCCTCCTTAGAAAAGGTGGTAGACGGAGACACGATAGATGTATCAATCGATTTAGGTTTCGATGTTTGCACCAAACAAAGAGTGCGTTTGCTCGGAATCGATACCCCAGAATCTCGCACGCGTGATTTGACAGAAAAGAAATTTGGTCTTCTCTCCAAGAAGAAGCTCCGGGAATGGTGTCTCAAGGCGGTCGCATCTGAGAAGGATGATATCGAGATCCAACTCAGATGTCCGGAAAAGGACTCGCGTGGAAAGTTTGGTCGCATTTTGGCGGAAGTGTGGGTTTCCGAAGATGGTGAATGGACCAATGTGAATAAGTGGATGTGCGACCACGGGTTTGCGGTTCCCTACACGGGGCAAAATAAAGCAGACGTGGAAGCGCTTCACATGGCGAATCGCGAAAAATTACGCAACTCTGGATTGGCGTGACCATAGATTAGCTATCCATTTCTCACCGGATTCGACGGGTTCGCCACCATGCTTTGCCCTTTTCGGAACACGACCCCAGCTATCGAGTGTATCAAAGCTGAGTGCGTCACCCTTACGCATTTTGTACGTTTTTCCTAATACTGGAAAACTCGTCGCTCCACCTTCATATTCGTCATTCAAGGCGAATATGAATGTATGTTTTCTCCTGTTTACGTGTCTCGAATCGGCGTCTTGGTGCGGTTTATAGAACCCACCTGGTTTATAACGAACGACCTGTACATTTTCACAGTTATCAGACTCGTTCATGAAACGTAGAAATATATCGTGTATTCTCTGATCTTCTGGACCGAGCCACGCAGTTTCGCTATCTCTTATTTCAGTATTTATGAAGTTATCGTCGGAAAGAGTCGATTTTTCGAGAAGGGGTTCCGCTCTCTTTTTAATGTATTCACATTCTTCGTGAGTCAGTGCCCCTCGTATCAGCTCTGGGTTCTTGTATTTTGGCCTGAATACTATGATGAGAACTATGGCTATTATTAAAATGAGCGCTATCATCTATCATTAGCTAAGAATATATGATGTGGAATTACACAATCGTATCTCCTGTGTATCTGATTGCACACTCCATTGAAATACTTACATAGCTGTTGAGCCGTGTTTATTATTTCATCCTCCCTGTCCCTTTCAACTATCCATTGTCGTAACAGGTCACCTCCCGTGTCCAGAAACATTTGTTGTATGTCCCGTATATCATTCATTTTGTCGTTGTACTTTTGTCTTCTCTGAAGCTCCCATTTCATGCGATCGTCGTTAATCTTATTCATGAGATACTCTATTCGTAAAGACATGTTATCTTCGTATGTAAATGCATACCTATACGCCAATAAGTGTTCCGCCTCCACGACGAGATAATAGAAACGCATAATCAATGGAGGTGCGTTTTCAGCCATGAGTTCTCTATATATGGGTCGTCCACCACACGGAATGTCACCGTTTTCTCTCGACCGCTTCGTAAATTCAAAAAAATGGGGATTGTGTATGCGACCCTTTTCTATCGCCCCTGTCCGCCAATCAAACGCTGTTTGACACACTGTACACCACATCTGGGCACACCCATCTATTTTATGAATCATCGTGGAGCATTTGGGACACGGTCTGGTATCCCTGTTGATGAGTTTCATCGTTTTCACGAGTTCCGGGTCACACACGTGACCCGGGAGACACTCTTCGTTACACTTGTCACAGAACGATTTTTCACATATTCCACATTTCCACAGTTCGTCTAAAAACCCCCTACAACCTTCGCATGGACACCCTCGTACAAACTTTGTTTTTGTTTCTATGGTTCCAAAGCGCATAGATTCTAATTCAATTCTCGCATATCTGTGCGCACCTTCTAGAAATAAAGCCATTGTGAGGTAAAGATCTATCTGATCCCTAGGTGCTTTTGCCGTATGTAAGTGTAAGTACCGACGTCTAGCCTTGATGTACGTATTTGATATATCTTCACGCAATTTACCAAGTTTTTGGCGTTTGAGTATTCTCTGTACATACGGTTGCGTTTCGGGCATTCGAGCGAGTTCGCGTTCAAAGAGTATGCGCTCTTTGTGTTTCTTATATTCGTAGTTCTTGAAACGTCTCGTGCAAAACGAATCAATCATGTCTCTCGTGTACACTTTCTTGCAGCTCATGCAATGTGCGTCCTCGGTAGTTGATAACAGGTATGTTTGATTACATGTTCGACACGATTCAAAATCACAAAAAGGGCATACTACTTTTTTGTGATTTGTTTTATTTAAACGTTCACAGCACACGCCGCACGTCGTCATGTACTTCTAGGGGTCTTCTTCTTTAAACTATTGGGTTTTGTCGCTGGCTTACCAGACAGAATACGCTTGACTTCACTGAATAACTTGACGTACACGGGCTTACCAGAATTCTTTTCGCGGTTGATGAACTGTTCGTAAATTTTAATCTCTTTACCGAGCGTACTCTTACCGGTATTGATAGCGTGACGAGACTGCTTCACGAGTGCGTCGATGCCTTTCTTGAAACGGGGGCTGGTGGCGGAAGTTATGTTCCTGACGTCGACGAATGGGACTGGGGACATTCCTCGTTACATTTTATTAAGAAATAATTTCTACATCGGTCACAAAGAGGCAAAATCTTCTATGTCTATTTGAATCGAGTGAGGTCTTCGTAAAATTTTGTTCCGAGTGGTCTTTTATAATTTGCTTCATAGCAGTGATGTGTATGTATGATTTATCTAAGTATGTGTATGAAATCGAGTCACCCCTGTAGTATCTGTTTTCGTCATCCACCACTTTCCATATGGAGCAGCACTTTTTTACTACATGAAGCGTTGGATAAAATTCATCATCACCAAACTCCACGCCGTTTTCAATTTTTTCGTATTGAACTTTCACCATGTCACCCACCTTCACCTCAATGGCTTTTTTCTTACCACCGATAGCTTCCGCGAATTCCTTGTATTCTGCATCCATAAAATCATATTTAGACTGAAGCTTATCGAGAAGTCCAAGAAGATGATGACGATCCATTTCGAGATTACTATTTGTGATGCTCTCGCCGACTTAGGATATATTCAGAGGCCTTTTTAGGTGTCTTACAGATGAGATCTCCGCAATGGTCCCTGTTTTGGTACACGGCGTTTACACCCGTCGAAAGTTCGTCACACGTCTTGAGGGACCACCTTCCGAGTGGTTGTTTCTTTGATTCGGTGCGAGTGAGGGCTTTCACAAATTCAATGAGTTGTTTTCGCATGGTCCTTGTATTAAATTTTAGATGTGATTTGACTTAGGACTTCATTCGCCCCACAAGTAACTCATTGACCTTGATGATGATATACGAATATATTTGAATGGCCACCAGGTCCACATATTACTTAAAAGTAAGGTACATTTAAAAATAATGATTGAAGAACTCGCCACAGAGATATACTCTCAACTGGGACCTGGGTACAGTGAGAGAGTATATCACAATGCTATGGAGGTACTCCTTCGCTCGAAAGGAATACAGTATGAATCGGAACGGATCATTCCCATCCCATTCCAAGGACATGTGATTGGTAATTTGAGAGCAGATATCATCATAAACAACGAGACTGTACTCGAGTTCAAGACGATCAAAACCTTAAATGAGTCGGCTGAGGTTCAAGGTCATAACTATCTTCGTCTGACTGGACTGAAGACTGCGTATCTGATAAACTTTCCTCCGTGTCAGAATCGCTCTGTGGAGGTAAGGTGTATCGCATCGCTATAATGTACGGGAACACCCGAGCGAGGTGTTTATAGGTTTCAAATGTTTCTTCGTAATACTTTTTAGGATTTTTCATTTCTTCATTGAGAATGCGTTGGGCCTTATCCATATAAAACTTTGCTTCTTCTATGCAAAATTTTTCGTATTCGTTCATTATACATAAAAAAGCTCATTTCTTTAAATGGTCGGTATAAACTCCCACCGTAGGTCATGACATATCTTTTTCCATATGACATCTTGTTGATACAATTTCTCTTTACTTTTGAGTAGTGGAAAATACTGGAGATACGAATCTTCACTCAAAAGTTCACAAAATTTGTACAATACGTAGCTATAGGACAGGAAATTGCGACGATTCGAAGGGCAATTATCATCGAATGGTTTCTGTATATCCTTGAACATGATTCGAAGGCGCTCTTCAAGTTCTTGTGGCATATTCGGTGGTTTCACACCACTCAATATATTTGTAATGTAGGGTACGTGTTCATAATATTTGTTCATTTTGAGCTTTTTCAAAAGACTACGAACTCTGGCGTGGGTGATTTCTTCAAGTGTTTTGATTTTCAGCTTTTTGAGTTCATTTCTGAGCTGTTCCATGACATCTTGTGGAATCGTCGTCGTTTCTTGGGCTTGAAATTGAGATAACCATTCGTTAAAATGATTTTCACGCTTATATGAGTAATTCACAATCTTCTCGGATGTTTCCTGTTCTTCTCTGTACGTGAGCTCTTCACTTATGAGGGTCGCTATGATGGCACCACATCCATCACACACAAGTTCGCTCGTGTCGTGAAAATGGAATATATTACTATCATTACACGTAGGACACACATCTTGCTTTTTAATTATTTTTCTATCGACATTCATGTTTTCTACATCTGATAAATACTCATTGAATATGTCCTTTCTCTTAAGACCCGTCGTTATTTTACAATTAAAGACGTTATCCGTACTCACTTTAGCGTCTATTTCTTCCGTATATTGTTTCATATAAGGCATACATTTTATGATATAATCGGACATTTCACGTTCATATTCGGACCGATTCGTCGGATCTTGGTCCATGGAGTCTTTCCATGTGTCGATTTTGTTGTTATATCGACTTAAAAAATTTCCCTCCATATAATTAGTTAGAATGCTACGCAATCTTTTAACTACCGTAATCATATGGATTTACGATACTTATAAGAACTTCGTCTCTATACCAAACTACAGGGTACTCCATTCCTCTATGGAGTATTTCATAGACGGTAGAAACCCACATCTAATCGAAGGGGAGTTCTGGGCGAACGAAGCGAAAAAATGGGATGGTCTTTTTGATGAACATTATGTCGAAACAAAGGACATGGTATACAGGGGGTACATGCCACCGACAAACGTCAATAAAACTATCATTAGAATCAAATACTGGTACGGTGACAAACTGTACAAGTATTTGACGTATAACACAGGACACGAATGGCCACCCAAAGAAACGAAGGACATAGTATTCAGCATACCAATTGTATCAGCGCATCTAGTCGACGCGGACGATAAACCAGTGAAAGACGTACTCAGAAAAATTAAACGATACGCGGGTCCAAGAGGTGATTTTCACGGTGAAAATGTGAAGATAAGTGATATGTTATATTACGATATGGATACACTAAAGACTATGTATCCAGCTATAAAACTACGAAACTTATTTGGGCGGGTAAAAACCGTGAGTACAATTACAGGGAATATTACTGATCTGACTGTGATTTAGTCGCAAGGTAAAACTTGAGATCACCCAAATTAGCAACATTGTATTTAAGTATGAGGAACCTATTCAGTTCTTCTTGCATGATTTGTACCGTTGAACACATGTTTGTGGCTTTGGTGAAAATGTTCATGTACCGGAGGGAATACACCCCAGATATTTTGGGACTCTCTTCCGTACATTGAATTTCGGTTTCTTGATTGGCGAAATCACCTTCGCACTTGAGCCTGAATGAGGTTCCATCCCGCGTGATTTCAATATCAGTGCCTATGTTGTACATATCTCGGCAAATTCGTTGAAAATCAATCGAAGGCATCGGCGTCACAGTCGTCATATTCATATCCGGAACCTCAATTTGGTTTTCATTAATATCAAGTAATTTGAGAGCGAATTTAGTACACGTCTTCTTCGTCTCATTATGAATTTCTATGTTCATGTATTCTCTCGAATCTATGCTCATCATCAACACATCATTGTTTGTGATAGATTTAAGCAACTTGAACGTATTCGTGACGTTTATACCCGCGACAATCTCGGTTTCACACGAATACTCTTCGAAATTGTCTGCGGACAAGAACATGTCCACGAGTGATGTTCGAGCCGTATCGAGTGTGGTTACATATAACCCATCTGGCTTAAAATATACGTTCACGTCATTGAGTATATCTTTGAGTACCTCAAACGTGGATTTTATAGCACTCGCCTGTATGGTAGCGAGTTTCATCATACCTGATAAACTTTAGCTTTACTTCTTTATATTGTTGCTGTAAGTTTGTGACACGTCACGGTTTATCTTTTCTTCGAGTTCAGCGGTCATGGGTGGCTGTAAACTACGCCCATAATCATCGAGACCAAATATGTCCGAATTACCTTCTCCATCGAGTGAGGTCATGGAACACATACCAAAATCACACGAGTCTATATCGTTGTTTGGTAAGAGAGACTCGAGCCAGTTTTTGATTTCATTTCCGACGAGGAATTTGCCATTCTTCGTGAGTAGGGTTGGAACACGTGTTATTTTATGCGCGTATTGAGGAGGTATACCCTGTGTATTCACGTTATGATAGTTGACGAGTTGGGAAATTTGAGGTCGTCTCTTGATGTAGTCTATGATATCCAGACTATGGCTACACTTTGGACTATATATCAAGAGAGACATCTATTGAAATAAACGTGTAAAAACTTTAACTCATACGGACGCACCACATAAAATTTTTGTGAGGGTATAGTAATAATGAACCGCAAGTGGGTGCCATTGCTTATAGTCGCCGTATTCGTCCTTTTCCTCATGTCCAGGGCAGAGATGTTTACCCCTAAACAATCCGCACCCGAAATAGACGAAGGTGTATTGGATTTCAGTCAATACGAACAACTCCAAATCGTGAAGGTCTCGAACAACGTGATGGAACAAATTGTACTCTCCGTTAATAAACGTATAAAGGAAATCACCGGTTTGTGTACTTACATCATAGACACACACGAAGTTCGTAAATATAAACACGGTGAAACGGGTGATGAAGTGTACAGGTGTCGTTTTATGGTTCTTAAGCACGGTGGATTTCCATTTGCGTTCGCTGTGTCCTCGGACGTTCGAATCATGAATGACCCCGATCGCGTGAACTGGAACGATATTAACATGCAAGCCACTTTGCGAACACTCGGTGTGTCCCAAAATGAATTGGACAAGACACTCAAGGACGTCCCCATAGAATTCGTCGATGAACAGACCGGTGAGATCGACGTGACTAAAGTCATCATCGCGAAATACATGAAAGAGGTGAGCGATTCGAATCCACTCGTGGTTGTCGTGTCTCTCAGAACACAGCCACTCGACACACAAAAACCTGTGTCCGACACCATGTTTACCACTGATAAGGAAATCCGAGAATTTGAAGACTTTGATAAAATCAGAGAGAATCACATTAATTTCATCAAGAACACGCCACTCGTGGAAAAGAAAATACGAACTCCCGAAGAGATGTACGGTCGCCCTAAAATCACCGAAAATATTTCGTTAGAGTAATTTAATGATCAGTGTCAATGAGATATCAAAGATAGCTGAAAAACGTAATAAATTGCGTAAGGAAACTTACGTCAAAATATACGAACAGATATCAAAAAAAGTTAGACAAAGCGCCGAATTCGGAAACAAATTCCTACTCGTATCCATACCATCGTTTGTAGTTGGATTTCCAGCGTTTAATAGAATTAAGGCTCTTCATTACATAAAACGACAACTCGACCTAGGTGGATTTATCAGACGTAGTGTGGGT
>CALFYW010000047.1 GCA_937952265.1 uncultured bacterium | reverse complement strand
AGCCCCGAGTGTGATTTTCAAACTCAAACCTTTCAATAAGTCACCTTGGTTTTGTGGTATAACACACCGTATTTCTTCGCCAAACTCCACTCTACCCGTAAAATCTAAATCGTCGTAGAATCTCGCATAATTTCCATGCTTTTTGAAATTTTTTATAAAATACGTGTATTCTGGATCATCAGTAAATGACCTGTCCTGTGGACCCACAGTTTGAAGCTGAACTCTACCGGCCATTCTAATATTACATCCTAAAATTTTAACCCGGCCATCCCTCCATTTACTCTCACGACGTTGTAGTTTGTTGCGTATACATGTAGAGTGTGCGATCGAGTCGAGTTAATACCATCATCTAATTCAACCTCGAGTAATTTGTGTATAACACGGCTCATATTCACTTGCCCAGTTGGATAATGAACATCTGGTTTCATAGAAAAGCTATACACACCGAATTCGTTATCTGGGTCTATGGAGTTTGTGTAATTTCTGAGAGGCTGTTCTGCGGATAACATGAGATTATCGGCATCTATCACGGTATTGTTGTTAAATTTCAAATTTACGTGTTTTATTGGGACGTGCTCCTTTGTTTCATCATCCTTCGCCAAGAAAAGGAGTTCTTTCACTGGATGCTTAAAATTAATCATCACAGCGCGCGAAGAAACACCGACTTTCATTCGTATTTCAGCCACTTGCGTCTGTGTGATAACATATTCAATCGGTCGTGTGCGTATGAAATTTTTCTCATCTTCCGTGACGTATACAAAATCACAAAACAGACTCATATTTCTCGGTGACATATCACACGTGATTGGTGTAATTTTGTTATATGCGGGTGGGCTGATGTCATACTCCACCGTCAACTCATCCGCTGGTTTCAATTTAACCTTTACTTCTATGATGTGAACATCGAGACCACATGTCGGTATGGCGAGACTTGGGTGACCGTTAAAATAAAAGGGTAATTGTATTTTGTATTTTTGAAAATCTGTGTATCGTGGAATCGTGGCATCATTTATAATTGGGTAGCTGTTATGGAGGGTCGTTGGAACGAGTGTAAACGTTGTATCGTTGTCCGTATGATTAAGTTGATTGTACATGTATATGTAATCGCCGGTGATGCGCTGTATGGTTTGTCCGCCTATGATCAAATCGGCGTATTTGATCATCTTCGTGGGCGTAGACGTATCCCATCGAATTTGTTTAACATCCAGG
>CALFYW010000046.1 GCA_937952265.1 uncultured bacterium | reverse complement strand
CCTCATCGAAGATGCGTATACCATGCAAAAGCTCGGTCTTCGTCCACCAGAAAAGAAGGAAAAAGATCGCCGTCGTATGATTAAACTCGCAAAACTCGTGACTCGCCGTAAAATTAATGCGAATGACTCGATGGTTAGTATCATGAAGAAAGTTGATATACCACTCATAAAAAGGAAAAAGATGCCTAAAACACACAAAAACATAAGTCCTCGCAAAGCCATCAAAGTAAACCCAAAGAAATACGCGAAATTCACGACGACACCCGACCCAGAAAAATTATCAAAACAATACGTTCATGGCGTAAAAGCTTCCCATAATATGGGTAACTTACAAGGGTTTTCAAAAACACAATCTAATATGCGGTTTAACATAGAAACGAATGATTGGAAGAAAAATACAAGACCTTCATACGTGAGAAATGAGTTTAACTACAGGCCAAAACGTCCACTTCCATTACCAGAAAAAGTAAAATTGGAAGAAACCCTCTATGGATTCAGACCAGTGCGAGACTCATGGGTTCCAAAGCCCATTATACGTAAATCGGCCATGATACCATTTGTAGGGGTTAAAGATTTGAACCATATTTGAGGTATACAATGATCTACGGTACCCTCGCTAAGGGTGAAGATGGTCTCTACCACGTCAAGGCTGTGACCGATGAAAAGAGGCGTTGTTACGTCCAGGTGAAGAATGCCCTCGTCACGGAAGATACAGACGATGAAGTCACGTTTGACTTGTCCAGCGCGGTCGGTGTCGAAAAGGTGGAAGACATCCATGCGAATAATATCGCCGCAGCGAATGAAAATAGCGTGACTTGGTTTGGGAAGCAGCTCCCAGAAAAGACCATTACAAAGGTCTACACCAAGCAAGACACACTCTCCGCTGATAAGATTTCCGCCACCAAGGTATTCGGTGCGAACAAGGAGCGTCTCGCGGAAGTTCCAAATCTCGTCGGTTCCAAGTGTTCTATCATGCTCGAGTACGCGGGTATTTGGTTCGCGAAGAAGGCGTTTGGCCCACAATGGAATTTGGTCCAGGTCAGAATGTTACCAGAGCCAGAACCGGAGCCAACTCCAGAGCCAGAACCAGAGCCAACTCCAGAACCTGAGCCAGAAGTTGAAGCATACCCAGATGAAATTGTGATTGAAGATGACGAATAAAAAAATTGTTTTTATATATAAATGATGAAGATGAAGAAGGTCACCCCACGCCAATTGGTGATCGCTCTCGCTATCGCGGTTGTGATCTACCTCATGGCCACCCAAACTCGTGCCGCCTACAGTGTGAAGGAAAAGGATTACGCCGCGATCGGTGGCATTGATGCCGTCGGTCCATCCGCGGAAGCCGGTGTTGGTTGTGAAATGAAGGCGGGTACCGGTCTCGCCTCGTCGCTTTTGCCACGTGAAGTCGCTCCTCAGGAGGATTTCGGTGAGTTTGCCCCAGATGACATTCTCTCCGGCCAAAACTTCCTCGAGCCACGTCAACAAACTGGCTACCCAGAAACCATTGGCGGCGCTTTGCGTAACGCCAACCAGCAAATCCGCGCGGATCCACCAAACCCAAAGGAAGCGTTCGTGTGGAATAACTCCACCATCGCCCCAGACACGATGCAACGTGGTTTGTGCGCGTAAACTTAAAGAAATAACGTTTTAGGTATATATAAATGTCTCAAGTTCCTTCAGACGAACTCTCAAACAGCGTCTCTAAGTTGGTTGAATTAAACAAGCAAATTACAGAAGCCAGAGAAGATATAAAAGTGCTCGTTCAAGCCGAAAAGTCGCTTAAGCTCCAAGTGAAGAAGCTTATGGTGGACCACGGGCTCGATGCGATTAACCTCAAGAAGGGGAAGATTTCCGTGCGAAAGAGTTCCAGAAAGACCGGTCTTAACAAGACTACGGTTAAGGAAGGTCTCGTGAACTATTTCAATGGTAATGAACAACAGGCCGAAAGTGTGTTAAAGGCTATACTCGATAGTCTTCCAGTAAAGGAATCCACTTCTCTTTCCCTCACGGGCATCAAAGAAAAGAAATAATGGTTTGGAATGAGTATGCTCACGCCGCCGAGCGTATGAGCGATAATGAATACAGCGACGATGAAGAGTACGAAGTTGAAATGAACAAACCGCTCCACATCGATGACTGGGGTGGACATTTCGACGACGATTTATGGTGGATGTGGCAATTGTTACAGAGGTATCTCGGAGACAGGTACATGAATCACCATATCCTCAAAGATGCGAAATACCATGATTTTATTGAGTTTTGTTACCAATTCTCTGATCATAGAGCTATAGAATTATAATATACACATATTACAAATGCTTCCAGATATTAC
>CALFYW010000045.1 GCA_937952265.1 uncultured bacterium | reverse complement strand
CATCGTGAGAATCATGAATGCAGTCAAGATACTGGATCCAACATTCTCACCACCGGTGATAAATATGAAATGTTCGTGGCAAAAGAAGCTTGCTAAGAGTATATGTGTTGAGCAATTACCTCATATCATAGAAACATCTACAAGTGACTTGCGCCTAGAGAAATTCTTTAGAGTGCTGCAATTAATAGAATCAGAATCGCTCCACCAATCAAGTTATTACGCATAGATGGATTTTCAGTTTTTGCAACTTCTCCAGAAGTGCCGTTAACAGCTGGATCTTCATCATATTGTATATTTCTTCCTGGGTAGAGAGATCTAGATAAAGGGCATGGTCCAGTCTTACCTATCCTTCCAGCGATCATAATGGCCTCATCACAGGCGGGACTTCTGTACTCTTCTTGATCGGCTTCCTCAGCTGGTGGTTTATGTTCAGCAAAATCAATCATTTGTCGACTCGTACCTGGCATGAAAAAATCATGTTGTACATATGGATTAACCCTATCTATAGATTCTTCGTCGGTCAAAGGCATCTTTATACTACCGCAGATTATATTTCTTATACTTCATCTTTTTACCATGCTCGACCCACATCTTATCTAGATCCACATCTAACATATAAGACAGCTGAAAGAGATAACTAAACACGTCACCCATTTCCATCATAACGTCTGTACCCCGTTCCTTTTTTAGTCCAGTCTTTTTGTACATCTTTTTGTACTGCCTAATTGCGGATGCGAGTTCACCTATTTCTTCTGTAAGAAGAAGCCATACAGTATCAATGGTGGCATTCGTCCACCCCTTTTGCTTACATATAATTTCTGTCTCAGCCTTGTAGCTGTTTAGACTCATGTACATATATATGACTAAAACTTTATATCATATATAAGTATAGAATGAAGAAGAATTCAGGAAACATCTTTTATACCATTGCGATCTTATCCATCTTAGTGGCGATCACGGTGTTTCTCATGTCCCGCAAACAAACGACACTCGAAAAGGTGAATTCCCAGAATACAAAAATCAGAGTAGCCACAGAAAAGCAAATGGTGAAGCCAGATGACATCATCGAAGAAGCTATCATAGGTGATGCTGACCAGGATGTTGTTGGGAATGGAACGATGGTTATCTAAATGCCAATCTTTTCATTCTTAGCTATCTTGTTACCAACAGTTGATGTATTCACTGGGGCATCGATTGGTTCCAATCCACGGTCCATATCATGAATGTATCCCATGTATTGAGACACACCGGATTGAATTTGACCAACGGCCGTATTTATGACGATTGAATTCATCTTTTTCACTTGCTCATTTACTCGGTATTCATGGTCACCGGCGTTGTTTATGAAAACAACGCGCATGATGGCATACAAATCATCTTCATTTTGGTAGTCAATCGCAATACCAGTCTTATTCTTGAAATCTTGACGAATACCTCTCTGAAGTAGGTTTACATTGAACCTCGAGAAGAAAAGTGTGTTCAGAGGCGTTTCACATTGCTTCATGGAATTCAGGTGAAGATTATCACACATTTAATATAGTCCTGGAAAAAAACTATCAGTAATTATAAATGAACCTTTCGGTTTCCGATTTCGATGAGGCATACTCCAGAGATGCGTGCCCACAGCCCCGCCCTGAATGCAAACCAGGCAACTGCTTCATCGCATCTTACCCACCAGTAACCAAGGCTGGTACGATCGGCACCTTTTTTACCAACACCCATCTCGCTCAACCCGAGCGCAAGTTTGAAGTAGTTGGTCCAGTACCAGTCCGAAGCAGAGACTTCAAAAAAAAGTAATATAAAAAATTCGTTTGTATATTTATAAAATGAGGGTTATTAAACGATCCGGTCGTATTGAAGACGTTAAATTTGATAAGGTCACCAATAGGATCTCAAAACTCAGACATGGGTTATCTGAAAATGTCGATGCATCCATGATCGCACAGCAGGTGTTTTCTTCGATGTATGATAACATCAAGACACATGAGATTGATACACTCTCGGCTGAGATTTGTATCGGCATGATTACCAGTGATCCAGACTATGAAGTTCTCGCAACCAGGATCGTCGCGAGTAACATTCAAAAACGAGTTCCCTCTACCTTTTCCGAAGCCATGCAGAAATTGTGTGACGCCGGTATCGTCACCGAAGATGTTGCGAGAGTTTCATCTCAGATTGATTCATATATAAAACCGGAAAGAGACTATGATTTTGGGTATTTTGGACTTAAAACCCTTGAACGGGGGTATCTCCAGAAGATAAACGACGAAATCATAGAAACACCACAGTATCTGTATGCCCGCGTGTCCATCGGTATTCACGGTGATGACATCGAACGCGTGGTTGAAACGTATGACGCCATGAGTAAGGGTTTGTTCATTCATGCGACACCCACACTCTTCAACGCAGGTACACCTCGTCCACAAATGTCGTCGTGCTTCTTGGTGGCAAACAAGGATGATAGCATCGACGGGATCTATGATACAGTGAAGGAATGTGCGCAGATCTCAAAGTGGGCTGGGGGTATCGGTCTTCATGTACACGACATCAGGGCGAACAAATCTCATATTAGAGGCACAAACGGTACATCGGATGGGATCATTCCCATGCTTCGCGTGTATAACGCGACTGCTCGATATGTCAATCAAGCCGGTCGAAGAAAGGGTTCGATTGCGGTCTACCTCGAGCCATGGCATGCGGATATTCTCGATTTCCTTGAAATTCGTCTCAATCAAGGTGACGAAGAAGCGAGATGCAGAGATTTGTTTTCCGCTATGTGGATTCCCGACCTGTTCATGAAGCGTGTGGAAGAGGGTGGAAACTGGAGTTTGTTCTGCCCGGATAAGGCTATGGGTCTCTCGGATGTGTACGGAAAAGAGTTTGAAGAACTCTATGAAAGATATGAGAGAGAAGGTTTGGCGACTAAAGTTGTCCCCGCCGCAGACATTTGGAAGGCTATCATTAAGTCTCAAAGCGAAACTGGTACACCATACATGTTGTACAAGGATGCGTGCAATGAAAAATCCAACCAAAAGAACCTCGGTACGATCAAATCCTCCAACTTGTGTTGTGAAATTCTGGAGCACACGGACAAGGATGAAACGGCTGTGTGTAACCTCGCATCTATCGCGTTACCCAAATTCGTCGATAAGGAGACGGGTGAATTTGATTACGAGGAACTTCACCGTGTTTCAAAGATGGTCACGCGCAACTTGAACCAGGTGATCGATAGGAATTTTTATCCCACAGACACGGCGAAGCGTTCAAATATGCGACACAGGCCCATTGGTATCGGTGTTCAAGGTCTCGCCGACGTGTTCATTCTGTGTAGAGAACCATTCGGTTCCGAAAAATCAAGAGAAATGAACCGACTCATCTTTGAAACCATTTACCACGCGTCACTCGAATCGAGTTGTGAACTCGCGGACAAATATGGCGCATACGAGACATTTGAAGGGTCTCCATTCAGTCAGGGTATCTTACAGTTCGACATGTGGGACGCACCGAAACTTTCGGATAGATACGACTGGAACGCCATGCGTGAACGCGTGAAGAAGGGTACGAGAAATAGCCTTCTTTTGGCTCCAATGCCCACCGCATCCACCTCTCAAATCCTCGGCAACAATGAATGCTTCGAACCGTATACACAAAACATATACGTACGAAGAACCCTTGCGGGTGAATTTGTCGTCGTGAACAAGCATTTGGTCGAAGATCTCAAAAAGGTTGGACTTTGGTCAAAAGAAATGAAAGATCTCATGGTAAAGGCAAATGGATCTGTTCAAAGCATCATCGATATTCCCGCGAACATCAAGGAACTTTACAAGACGGTGTGGGAAATGAGTCAAAAGGTCATTATTGATATGGCCGCAGACCGAGGTGTTTTCATCGACCAATCACAATCCATGAATCTGTTCGTCGAGAGTCCGACCCTCTCCAAATTATCGTCTATGCACTTTTACGCATGGAAGGCTGGTCTCAAAACTGGAATGTACTACCTTCGTTCCAAGGCAAAGGCGAGACCACAGCAATTTAGTTTAGAAGCGGAGTGTACCGCGTGTTCTGCTTAAAGCTTTGATTACTATAAATTTTAATACATATGTCTAAATTCGTGAATCTACTAAATGAACTCGAAATCCCCAAACACGATGGTCGCAAAATTTCCCTATGCACAAAAGAAGGGCGACCGTTACGAATTCAATTCCCTCGAATGTACATGCCATTCGGTGTCTCCGGATTCACACCAGAAGTTGGTCCAACGAAGTACTCACTCGATTTCGCGATGAAGGGGTATGATGAAGATGACAATTACGTCAAAAAATTCTATGAAACGATGCGCGAATTCGAAGAAAAGATCATTGACGCCGTCGAAGAACAAAGTGAGCATATCTTCAAACGCAAAGTATCTAAAGATGAACTCAAGGGTATGTTCTTTTCAAACATCAAGGAATCCCCCGATCGTGAACCAAAATTTCGCGTAAAGGTCGATGTAAACATGGATGGTAAGATTAAACCACATGTGTACGACGAAGCAAAAAACCCAATCGGAAACGTCGATTGTAAAAATGGTCTCTATTCAAGAAATTCGGGAACTGCGATCGTTGAAATCAACAGTGTGTATTTCTTGAACAAAAAGTTCGGAGTAACCTATAAATTATACCAACTTGTGACGTATGAACCACAAACTCTTAAGGGGTTCCAGTTCGTTATTTAGTCATGATGAGGAGCTGGTAAATAGCCTGGGCTTCTTTGAGGAGTTTTCCTTTTATCATTACATACTTTTTTGGGTCTATACCCTGTTTAATCTTAGCCATCTTAACAGCTTGGGACCACTTTGTGAGAGTCATCTCTTATAATACGTTTACATTTTTGTGATGAGCTTCTTGTAAGCCTTGGTACCGGCCTTTGGTTGGAGCTTGAAGCCAGACTTCTTTGGCTTGAACACCTTGACCATCGCCTTCTTACCCTCTTCCTTCATGCGTTCGAGGGCCGCCTTGGACGCGGCCTTACTCTTAATTTCACCATACTTGTTTTGGAACAAGTCGCTCTTGGGAAGACCCCCGGTGCTCTTTTCCGCAGTACCGTGTAACACTTCAGCGCGAGAACCAAATGTCTTCATTGTATATACCTTATGCTCTGAAAATATTTCGAATCTCTGAAATTGAAAGACTCTCTGGTTTTCCAGGTAATTGTGTCTTGAGTCTCTCGTCACCCAATACCTCGGCATACTCCATTGATTTTCTCACCTGTAAAGCGACAATAGATTCATCCACACTTGGATACTTCTCATCACCCTTATATATGAGCTTTTTCACGTAGACCTCCCTTTTTTGACCCGTCCTGTGGCAACGACCGATAGCCTGGAGCTCTGTACCCGGGTTCCAAGAAGGACTAGTGATATACACACGGGACGCACTTTGGATATTGAGACCCTGACCACCAGCCTTGACTTGAATGAGAAACACGCTATTTTGTGGAGCCCGGTTGAATTCGGCCAATTGTGACTCGCGGCGCTCTTTTGAACACGTGCCATCGATACGGAATACCGGAC
>CALFYW010000044.1 GCA_937952265.1 uncultured bacterium | reverse complement strand
ATACGCATTTCAATTGGATCTATTCTCGTAAGTTCGGAATACACGTATTTAAATTTAGTGAGTTCTTCTTTTATTGGATCTATATCACGCAATTTTGTTATTTTATTTTCAATGACACCGATTCTCTTTTCATTGGAGTGTATAATTGGAACGACTGCTTTTGTTTCATGAATGATAGGTGTTTGTTTGACTATGAGCGCGACGCTTTTTTTTATTTCAGTGACATGTGGCTCCATGTGTGAAATCCTTTCGTTATGTGACACACTCGATTCTTCGAGTGTATCCAATCTTTTTTCGCATACACCTATACTCGGTAAACGCGTTTCTATTGTGGTAACCCGTGGTTCCATGCGTGAAATTCGTTTGTTGTGGGATACACGCGATTCCTCAAGTGGGTCAAATCGTTTTATGTGTTCATCCAATTTTAAGTTTGTTCTCTTGATAGAATGTTCTAGGGTGGGTTTTACTTTCTCGAGTGAATCAAATCGTGGTACGTGCTTTTCCAATTCGGATATGCGTGCGTTTGAATGTTCAAGGTCTACACTTTTAGAAACCCCTGTGAGCGTCGTACCATCTCCGTAAAACTGGGATGCTACCATTTTTCCATCAGAATGTATGTTACCTTTAGAGTGAACACCCTTGTTTACATATATAGAACGGCCTATGTGTATATCCTTGCTTACATTCAATTCATTAAATGTAGGGGAATATCCATCAAAATCTTCTATTTGGCCAACCGTTATATTAGACAAAAGACCCCCGTCCGCGCGCAATTCGCCACAAACATGTAAATTTTCCACGGTGTCACCTATGTCGACATGTAAATCGTATTGCACATTTGATAATAGACCGCCATCACCCATGAACTGAGTAGCTTCAACAGTTCCGTCAAATGTGGTGTTTTTGTTGACGTGTAATGCACCATCGGTTTTATCGTGTATCATTCGTATCCCGTGAACGTCCACACCTACGTTCTCGTTTTCAGAACACCCTTCGCCGATTGATAAAATGGGGGTATACACGTGTTCTTTGTTGAGAATCGTCGCATTTACAACTTCAAGATTCTTGACCTGTAAATCATCCAACTTTAATTGCGTTCCACCTATATCTACAACTTCCTTCGTGATCGAATCATACGCAAGTAAGTTCGACGCACTTGTGTTACGTATTGGACTTATGTATAATCCGCTGTGTTTTATATCACGAATTTTGCTGTCTGATGCGTTAAACACAATGGAATTTTTAGGTTGTTCGGAGTCCGACAATCTCCCTAACCGAACCATGTCGGTGGGTTGGTTTATACCGGAGTTCTTTACCATTTAATATACCATTGTATTTTAATTTGCGTATAGTAAACCTGCCATGCCGTTTTCAACGCGTAATATGTTGTAATTGACCGCATAAATTGGGTCTGTTATATTCATACTTTCACTCATAATCTTTGCTGAGTCTAACCTACTGAAATTTAGCGTACCTGTGGGCTGTAGAGAGCTTGTGAGAAGACAGAAGCAATACAAAAAGAAATCTGGGGAAGTCACATAGTTTGTGTGATAATACGCCATTACGTCTATATAATGTGTTTTCGCCCATTTATAATTACCTATATCAAGGCCATTTATGTTTAGCTTTACTTTGTTTGAGACAGAAGTAAGCGCGCCATTTGATGTTGTGTCTGTACACGCCAGGTATTTCACGGGATGGTTAAATATCAATTCCTGATCCTGTTCTCCGGATGGAATATTTTTTTGAACTTGTGTGATGAGCATTTCGTGATTCCTGGATACTATATTACCACGTTCTTCGTTGTCCAAGTAATAGTAATTTGCGTATACTTCGTAGTTGTAACTCATCACATTTTTCCAATAAAATCTCAATTCAACTTCGTGATAATGCAATGCAACTAATGGCAGAGCTGATTGTGGACCTTCGCAGAAGAAAAACCTAAGGGGGTAAAAATGTGATTTAGAGTTGATACCCGGGTGTGGGCCATTAGAACTCTTTGAAACATTTTGTGCGAATGTATCTATCGCAATCTTTTCAGTAAAGATAGAGTCTTGTGAGTCCACCATGTGACCACCTATGTATAATTCGACTTTGTCTATAATTTGTGTCCAGTCGGATGGATCGACAGCTTCAGTTCCATCATCTACTGCTATGTATACATACCCGAGCATGTCACCCGTTTTTTCAAATTTAATTGACGTCATGGAGTCATTTGATACGTTTCCACGCATCATTTGTTTTTCCACGGATTGCGAAAAATTTGAATGTCGTTTAAATGTCGATGAGAAAAATGATATCTCTGGTTCGCCCATGATGTGTTTATCTTGGGCACCAACCGCGATGAGTTGTACGACTCCCGTCGACATTTATAATAACGAAAGGTTAAAAATATATCTATCCTACGCCCTGATTAAATAAATGGTAAATTCTTATTCTTACACACAAATCTGAAAATCATAAAGTTGTCTATGGCACTATTTATAGTGGCACCATCTTCATCTCTGAGTGTACACGTAAGGCGATCGAGTTTTCTTATGGGCGTGGTGTATTGTGAATCGATATCATAATCGTCTTTGAAAATGATTGGATTCGAACCAGACTGAATTATAGTACCAAATCCCCTGTTAAGATTAGACATAGACGCCTGTCCACCGAACACATTTGATGTTCTCTGTGAGTAATTCGTGTTGAGTTCGTCTACTGAAACGTGACACACATTAGAAGAAGGTGCGTCGATTCTAGCGGCTATGAGCTTCGCGTGAACTATATTTTCAAGTGATTGCGTAAGGTGAACCGTAAATGTATTTTTGCTAGATTGACCGATGGTATCGACCGTTATGGTGTGATACTCGTAATCAAAATCAGGCAAAGTTGGGCGAGTTGTATTCACCGTATTCATTACTTATAAGTTAGATTAAAGATCCACCAATTCCACCGATAATCTTCGCATCAGCGCTGTCCTTCACGAACTTTTGGTCACCGCAAATTCCACCTGGTGTCAAAGACTTGGTGTAGTACGCGGATTCTGGGGATCCTGGGACACACTCGATCTTGTGCTCCAGGTCAAAGATGGAATTAACCCCGGCTTCTTCGGACGTTTCAAGGTTGATTGGTCTGGGCTGGTACATGCTTCTTCGTGGACTCAACATCATGATGGTACACAACAAGAGGAAAACCACGGCGATCGCCTTGAGGGTATTTCGGTTCGTGGCGTTAAGCTTCATTTATTATGTAACCAATATTTTTTATATTAAGTGCGTTAAAGAAATTGGATTACTTTCAAAGTACAGAGTAATGGACGGCGAAATTACACTTGACCGAAGTCGTGGGAATGTACTGAAGCTAGACGATAACGAACAAGCTCTCATGGACGAAATAGAAATAGAAGTCCCGCGTCCTCGTGCGTCTATACCAAAACCCACTGTGTATAAACCGACCGCCAGGCCCCCACCCGTGGAAAATACCATGCAGGAAGACATAGATGCCTTTGCGAATCCAACGAAGCAGTCTGCGCCACCACAATATCAGGAAGACCCCGTTGACTACGGCGAATATGACCAAGAGGAAGAACAGCAGCCATATATCCAAGGTGACTATGCCATACAAGAAGAAGAGAGACCATCGCCTGGATACAAGTCCATAGACGAAGAAAAGGCGGATCTGGTAAACAAGCTCGGTCGTCTTGAAAAGAAGGGGTTCACTGTAAACAAAAGACTTAACGCATATTCTGGTATTGATGACTTACGAACGGAGGTGAGAAGAATTACCTATAGTATAGATGTTGAGAAGTCTATTAAATTCTCTCGTAGAATGCTTATTGCGTGCTGTACAGGTTTGGAATTCCTTAACAAGAAATACAATCCATTCGAGATTCAGCTCGATGGATGGAGTGAGAACGTGATGGAGTCAGTTGATGATTATGATGAAGTGTTTGAAGAATTGTATGTTAAATATAGGTCTAAGGTTGCGGTTGCTCCAGAAATAAAACTCATTATGATGCTTGGTGGGTCTGCGATGATGTTCCATTTGACGAACAGTATGTTCAAATCTGTGATGCCTAATATGAATGATATTTTGAAGCAAAATCCAGGACTTGTGCAAAACATGGTTGATGCCGTGAAGAACACGACACCCAGAAACACAGAGGCTCCAGCGGGCGAACAACCAAGCGAGGAAAGATACGAAATGAAGGGACCGGGGGTTGACATTTCGAGCTTGATGGGTAATATCATGATGCCTCCGGTTCCTCCCATGTCGACCACCGCACCAGAACCAATTCCAAACATTGACCCAGACGATGACGACGATGCGATCTCTGATATCGTTGATGCACCAGAAGAGGTCGAAGAAGATAGTGATGTGAAGGAGGTGAAGGTGTCTACCACGAAGAGTAAACGTGGTCGTAAGAAGAAGTCCGTCGAAATAAATTTGTAGATATAGTATAAATGATAGGGTACTGTCCCATCGAGGAAGAGCCACCAGTGCGGCTTCCTCCCCGGGTACGCGGACCTCCCCGGAAACCCGAGGCGGATAAAAGGAGAGAGGACACAGAAACGAACTACGTCGTTTTGTTCTTTATCGCGGGCGTTCTCACACTCGCCGCGATGGATTCTGTTAAAAAGTAAACTGTTCACTTTACCATTCGTACACTACACAAATGGCAAAATGAATTAAAATTTAATAAGGCATTCACCTTTTTCGAATTGGTTGGGTTCTTCTTCTTTCATCTTCGGTATTTTGAACCCACCTTGTTTATACACGCGAAGTCGTTTGTTATACATGGCATGACACACAGACCATTGGTCAAATATGTCGTATATGTTAGGGTTATTCTTCTTACCTTTTGTTTCCCTCATGATGCGACCTATCGATTGGACGATATCCGATTTCGGTGTCGCAAGAATGACCGTATC
>CALFYW010000043.1 GCA_937952265.1 uncultured bacterium | reverse complement strand
CACCGTGTTGCTTGACATTCTTGCTGATTTGAATAATAAAGGCAAGCGTGTGTTGTTTGTTTCAGGTGAAATGAACCAGATCGACATGGTTGGTTATGTTAAGCGCTTTCCAAAGTTTGGTGATTTGCCAATTTTGTTCATGGGTGATTATGCCGATGAAGATCCGCTTGAAGTGCTTGAAATGGCTTTCCAAGACGGTTATGATTGCATCATGATTGACTCGCTTGCTGAGGTTGCTGTTGCAATCCAAGATTACCATGGTGGAACTTATAAGGGTGCCACGAGTAAGATTTTGACGATGTTGGAGGAGCAGAACATGGGTGAGAATAAGCGTGGAATTAATACGTCGACATTGTTGATCCAGCAAGTAACAAAATCAGGTTCGTTCGCTGGTTCAAACCGAATCAAGCACATGACCACAGCAATGGGTCATATCAAATTCGATGGTGACGGAGGTCGTTACATTGCCTTTAGTAAGAACCGTCGTGGTGGAAACATGAACAAGTTTTACTTCAATTTGAGCACCAAGAATCAAGTGAACTGGATGTATGAAGCTCCCGCCAATGGTGAAGCTTAATTAAAGAATTTAATTGGGTGTGGGGGTACTGCCGAACGCGGTGGGCCCCCACTATGCGCCGGCGGGCGTACGGCGTGCGTACTTGGTACGGATCCCACGCGCGCTGATGTCCATATACCGGGGGTATACATACTATATGATGTAGGGCGCTTAAGAGAGCGCTAGTAACTATAGTGGGTCGAAAAAGTATATACAAATATAACATTTTCTAAAATATATCCATATGTATTATGGACCCGCGGGCACCAAATGTGAAAATGAGGTGCATAACCATAACCCTTAGCCTAGCGGGATTGTTGATGAGTGGATGTACAATTCCGCAAGAGGCCGTAAAGACGAGTGTAGATAGGGACTACCACGAGAGCTCGTCCAGTAATTTTTCAAGTACTCACAGAGGCGCATATGGACAGATAGTCTATGTAATAACCTTCGACGAGTAAATCATAAAAGGGAGGGGCTATTGCCCCTCTTTTTTGTATATTTATATGTAACGTTAACAAAATTAATATTAATAAAATGAAAGAATTACACACATTTAGACAGTTCCTCGCAGAGGGAGACTTTTACACGGATAACCCAAAACCATCTCCAGAAGCACTTATAAAGGTGTTTCAGGATGAGATTGTTGATGCTAAAGAAAACGAGGAAGACGATATTGTCCCAGCATATGAAGCAGGCATTGAAATGCTTAAGCAAGGAGGAGATCCATATGAAGTAAACTATAAAGTCCAAGACATGTATGTTAAGATCACAGGTGATTTCTCGTACGACCCAACCGTATTCATAGATTTGGCAAGAAAAGTTGATGCGAGAAAATGAAAGAATTAATTAGATTCAGAAAGTTCCTCGCAGAAGGACAACTCGATGAAAATAAATTGTCTCCAGTAGTTGTTGACTTCCTCCAAACTATGCAACCCGAAGAAGCTCCAGGTTCGTGGGATGACGAAATAGGCGACTTCAAGGTACCCTACAGCCATGAAGACTTGGTACACACAGAAGAAGATCTTCTTGACACTTCTACCACATTGGTTTTTATGGAAAAAGACGGTTTGAAATTAAGTGATCTTCCTACAGAATATACAGAGTTTGAAACTTACGAACTTCCAATGTCAAC
>CALFYW010000042.1 GCA_937952265.1 uncultured bacterium | reverse complement strand
AGATAAAAAGCCATATGACGTGTATTGTATAGAATTGAAATCACGGTTGAAATACACGGAAAGTATAGATGACATGCAAACATTCGCACAGACGATCGTGCGTTCAAGTTTACAAAATAGATACGACTACGATACGTCACAGTGTACCCTCAAAACGGTAGATGTAGGAGACATGGATATTTTTGATTTCAACATGTCATATGAGGATAAGATACGGATGTACATGAAAGGTACCTCGTAATTTTTTGTTAGCTTATATCAATATGGACGCGTGTGATCCAGGGGTGAATGTTCGAAACCTCAAGAGACTCGTGAAACAGAACACGGGTCTTGAGTTAAATCTCACGCGCGAGCAAATATGCGATGCGTACTCATCTATCCAGGACGGCAAACTCCCTTTGCCACCCATGGTCCTGTCAAAGGATGGTAAATATATGTTGGATAGAAAGTCACCCTTGACCGGTAACGACTTTGAAATCCTGTTTGGTTCGGATTCGACCGTGGCTCAATTGAAGCGCGTGGCGCGTAAAGCTGGACTCGCGAGTTACAAGGACATGACCAAGGCTGAGATGGTCGAAGCGATCGAATCCATACTTGAATCTAAAAACATTCGGGAACCAATTCGTTTGCACGTTTCCGCACAAAGAGCGACTCGTAAAGTTTCGGTAAACAATAACAATAATTACCCAAACAACCTGAACGTGAATAACGTGAACGGAAACGGTGTGCGTAACAACAACAATAACAACCTCGGTAAAATCGCCAACGAGTCGAAAAACTTGAGCCGAAACGGGAACCGAAACGGGAACCGAAACGGGAACCGAAACGGGAACAACCTCGCTAAAATCGCCAACGAGTCGAAAAGCTTGAACCGCAACGGGAACCGCAACGGTGAAACCCGCAACGGGAACCGCAACGGGAACGCGAGACCGGCCACCAACCAAAGAACGGCGCGTTACGTGAATGCGATGTTGCGTAGACCAAACTCGCGAAGAAACGAAGACTTGGCGAAAATCCTCGCCGCGGCGCGTACCACAGGAAATGGGAGCACACAAAATTTGAGTCGCGTGATAGAAGCTCTGCGCAAAAAACCGAACACGGATGGCTCGACCGCGGCCGCGCTCAACAAACTCTTGCGCGCGAAAACGTCGGGTAACTCCGACGCACTCCAACGCGCGATGAAGGAAATCGAGATCCTCAAACGCAGAGGTCCAGTGGCTTCGGTGAACAATAAACAGAAGAAGATCACCGAACTTGAAAAGTACGCGGCAAACAAGTCGTCCAAGCTCGGTAATCAACGACTTCAATTCATGAATGAGGCGCAAACATACGTGAATGGCTATAAAAACGGAAAATTCAATTCTATTAGCGCTAAGGCGAGAATTACCGCAAGATATGAAGAAATATACAAGAAACGGTTAAAAGCGGTGAGTTTCAACGAAGGTGTATCGAAACTTCAAAAGAACATCGTAAACATTGGAAATACAAAAATTAAATCCGAGGCTATGGAACGTCTCGAAGAATACAAAAAGACTGGTTCTCAATCGGCGATGAATGACATAATTCAACTCGAAAAACTCGATAAACAGCTAGGCAACAGGCGGGAAAAAGTTGATGTCCTATTTAATAAAAATCGTCGTCATTTAAACGCGGCGATAGATGAAGTCATAAAAACTAAACCCTATAACTTAACACGTGGACTAGCTAAGCTTGATAAAATAATTGAAGAGAAGGAGAATGAGATCAGAGAAAAAAGGAGAAAGGATAATATCAACAACCTGATTAAAAATGCTAAGTATGAAAAACTCACGCAGAATCAAAA
>CALFYW010000041.1 GCA_937952265.1 uncultured bacterium | reverse complement strand
CCGAGGTATTCAGGATCGGTTCGGATGTAATCAAGCCCTTTTTGTCGCACATTCCCGCTAAACAGCGGTTGCTTGTCCATTTCAAGGAGTACGATCCGCTTATATTGACCGTTTTGATCAGCGGCGTATTGCTTACAAATTTTGGATGCTTTCTCGCACCCATCGGAGACCACAATCAGGTTACAGTGGGTAAAGGTTTGGGCTTTGAAGCTATCAAGTGCTCGACGGAATTTTTCTTCTCGATTGCTTGCGCTCCCTTCGTATTCACCGAGATACACGGGCATGATGACGCTAATGAAAACACGTCTTTTCTTCTTTTTTTGCCACGGAAATTTCATCGTCGTACCTTTGATATGGTTTCACCCAACTCATCGCTCGGTGGGTTGGATGATTTGGTTTATGTGTTTCCCCCGATCTGAAATGGTCGGGGGTTCCTTTATTTATGGGCTTTGTGGAGTTCGGGTTTATTGAGGTGTTTGCACAAAATGGAGGTATCTAGCCATTGGCTGATCTCAAGTTCGTCCAAGTCGGCTGCAAAAAAGCTATCAGGGTGTGCGTCCATCCCTTCGACTGCTCTGAACTGAATGAGTTCAAGCACTTTTCGATCAATGAGCAAGCACCCAAGCCCCATAGAGTACACTTGTTTGATAGTTCCGTCCACAAACCCCATATCATCGTCTTCAAGGTTATCTACAAGCCTGAGTTCCCCGAACTTCTCCCGCTTTTGTATCATCAGGTGGGAATACTTCCACTCATCTATGTGATACATGGCTCCGACCACCTTTTTATGATGAGTCATTCCGTCTCGAAGTCGCTCAATAATGTCCACAGGGGGGATTACATCGGTTTCAAGATGCAGCATATATCGGTACTCAGGTCTTTTCATAAAGTAGTTTCGACAACGCTCGTGTGACTGAGCGATGGTATATCGCACATCTTTTTGCTTGGGACGAATGTGATCGGTGATAAATCCCATTTTCCGCAGTTTCCGACGAAAGTCGTGGGTTTTGGAGTTGTCGCACAGGAAGACATCATAGTTCGGGTATGTCAGGTTTTGCACGGTTTCCGCCCATTCCTCAAGGGCGTACCCCTTTACTTCGTTGGTGGGTGCACAAACCAAGACTTTCGGTGTTTCCACGTTGTTCATGTAAAGTTTTTTGAAATTAATCATACATCGGCAATCGCCCGAAAAGTAAGCAAAATACAACAATGCAACAGGGTTCGTGTATTTTAAATTTTTTCACAATTCAGATGCCTAAAGTAATTTAGATGCCGAAAACAGCGTAAAACTTAAAAAGAAATAAGATGGCTGCGAAAAAAGGACTTTTGGCAAACCCACACCTGAAAACGTTTGCGTTCACTGCACTTGCTACTGTAGCAGGTTTTTGGGCGTACAACCAGTTTTTTGCAAAAAGCAATGAGGTAGCTGCGGCTCCTCCTGCTCCTGCAAACGACGAGGCGTAAGGTATTGCCAAGGCGCGTTTCCACCGCGTCAATGATTAATCAAACCGAGTAATTAACCCTAATCTTATCAATGATGGAAAAGAGTTTCGACATTGATCAGTATCTTGCTATGGCGGATGAGGAGTTCTCAAGCTTCGACGCAGCAACTTCCGACCTCGATGATTTCGAGGCAATGGATGGTGACTACGCGAACGCTAACGGGAATGCAGGTGCAGAGCGTCTGTACACTCCGAAGCCCTATCAGCTTGTGATCACAAACACGACCGCAGGTACGCTTACAGCGACCATGTTCGGTCGAAACCGTTTTTACCTTGATTCGAACTTCGGTTCGAGTGCAGGTGTAACGGTGACACCCGCTCAGACGAATATCGCATACGATGAGTTGTTGGCACAAACCGCAACTGAGCCGTTCGATACTTCACTGATCCGAGTTCAATCTACAAACACTGCGCAAGTGACACAGATTTTGACTGTGACACGTAAGGACGCCAATGGTGTTGAATGTACTGACCCGATTATCACACAATCGTACTTTAGTGCATACCAATTCCAAGCAGGTATCTTGGATATCCCTTACAACCTGCGCATTGATGGAAACGCGTTTATTCAAACGCCGATCCTAGCGAACACTACGTCAATCTACACATTCTTCCCTGCCGACAAGGTGAATACCTCTAAGGCTCTTATCGGTAAGAAGCCTGTAGTTGAGTACGCTGATCCAAACGTAAACGTGATCGGAATGCATCTTCCGAAGCGTATTGCGGTATCGCGTGCCAATCGTAGATCGCAGTAGGCGGTTTAGGTAAAAGAACCATGGAAGAGGCAGGGATAGTCGTTTGAACTGTCTCTGCCTCTTCTTGTTTTTGGTAGCCGCTAATAGACGGTTACAAAAGAATTTCAAGTTTCATTTTAAATCCATAGTGATGAACAAGAATCTAATGCATTTTGCAGTGACCGTTGGAGGAGTGATGGCAGGAATTATGATTGCCGATCGTTTCCTCGGAGGGGTTTCTGACTACAGCAACATTGGTGGCAGTGGTTACTTGACCATCAAACGTTGCACAGACGGAGCTACTTTCCGCTATTGGGTCTCTGACAAAGAGAACTATGATCTTCCTGAAGGTTTTGTCGGGTTGGGCGAATTCTGTCCTGCTGCAAGCGGAGACATGATTGTTTCCTCTCGCACATCTCCCAATGGCGGAGGTCGTAGTCTTGCGGGCTTAATGTAGTCGATGATGACTACTACGGTCACAAAATTCTTAGTAACGACTGCCGCAGTTGTGGCGGGCTGTTACCTATATGAAAATCTGTTTCAATCCAAGTCCACTTTTGCTAACCCGACCGTCACTGACGCTCAGGGTGCACAGGAGTTAATTACGCGGGTTGAGACTTCACCCTAAAACAAATCGAGATGAACAAGAATCTAATCAGTTTCGCGGTTACCGTAGGGGGAGTGGTTGCAGGTATGTACCTGTACAAGACTTTCCTTGGAGGAAAATCCAATGCTTACGGAGCATGGCGTGAAGGAGACTATTCATAGTGGATAGTCTCTTTTTCCAATTGTGATAAAGACACAGACCATGCGTCAAGAGGAAGAATATTCAGAAATACGAGGTCGTAGAAAGTACTGCCGAAGCAAGGGTCATAAGCCGTTTACGCGAGAGTTCCGTAAGTGCGTCCAAGGTCAGCGAAAGCAAGACAAGGGCAAAAGCAGGAACGAAAAGAAGCGAGCGGCTAAGGAGCGTCGAGAGGCGTATAATGAAGCCCTTGTTCGCGGGAAAATACGACCTACATTCTTGGATAAGATAGCAGGTGCGGGTAAGAAAGTTACGCTCGCACCCACTCGTGGATCATTTTCGGCGTTGGTTCGCTTAAATGTCTTTGGTTTAGCGAGCAAATTACAAATGCTCAAGAAAAAAGCCCCAAAATCGCCTAAAGCGAAAAAGGGGTGGATCAAAGCAAAAGCGACTTGGCTGAAATTCGGAGGCAACTTAGCTTCTTTGGAAAAGTCAATCCGTAAAGGGGCTGTAAAAAAGCCTATTGCGGCGAAAATTCCGAAAGAAGCCATGAGTGGCGTGATCGATACGGTGGAGGAAAACATGGACATTCCTTACAGGACTCCTGTGGGGGACATTCATCGTTCTGAACGTTACTTGATGGAGGCAAACAAATTGTATTGGCCTTCACAAGAGGGATATTCAGGATTCCTCGGTCTTACGGAAGAATATTCGAATTTAACTCCTGAGGTCTGGACGGCTATCGGTGCTTCGCTACCAATTTTAGCGGAGATCGTAGCAATTCTAACACAGAACAAAGGTGAGGTTGGTGATCTTGATATGGACGCTGATGACCAAACCTACTTGAACCAACGCTCGATCGGTTTAACCACTGAGGAAGCCGAGCAAATCGTTAAGGAAGAGGAAACCAAAATTCTCGGCATGAATCCGTTTGTGTTTGCGACGGTTGTAGCTGTCGGATTTGTTGGTGGCTATCTCATTTATCGATCGGTCAAGGCAAAAGGAAAAGCAAAAGCACAAGTACAAGCGTAAGATATGATTGCCGCCGATCGCATGAGTCAGTTTTTTCACCAAGAATCTGCCTTTGATCAGGCGGGGGATTACCATCCCGAAAACGATGAGGATATGGAAGATTTTTCTCAAGAAATAGGAGGTGAGTCACCGATGCCCGCACCAACCACTTCACAGATGGCGGGAGGCGGTTCGGTTGGTGGTAAAAAATCAAGCATGAAAGCCATGCTAATTGCCATTGGAGCGGGTGCGCTCATTGGTGGGTTAGTTGGCTACATCGTGTATTCAAAAGTTTCCAAGTAATGAAAAGACGTATATCACTTGCACAAATTGTCGCTTACAACAATCCCCATGGGACTGTTCGTGTGCTCGAGCAGTTTGGAATTGCTCGTCCCAAAAACCGTGCACAAGCGATTGCGGCTTTGAACCATATTCAGAAGAAGCACGGGGAGAAGGCTGTATTGGCGATCGCCAAGGAGCATCCTGACACCGAGTTAATTCTGCGGGCAAATGAGGACTCCTCGGATTTCTGTGCTTCCTGTGAGCAATATGGCATGGACGGCAAAAAGAGCGGCTGCGGTTGTGGTTGCAAGGGCTGTGGTGGACAAACACATTCTTCGATTGAGGGAGAAAAGCAGGTGGGCACCACTGTTGATCAGGTCAAAACGATGATCGATCAGAACAAAGAAATTCAACAAGTCAAGGCGGAGTTCAATGAACTGCGTAAGTCACAGGATTTGCGTAAGCAGATTTTCAGTGAGTTAAAGCAAAATGCTGCACTCATTGGGCTGTTGGCTGTTGGTGGATACTTGTTGCTGAAACCTAAAGGGTAGAGGTGAATGAGTATCAGGAATATTTGGTAGAGCGTCAAGCCCCTGTAATGAAGTACTCACAGGGGAGTTTTCGCAATACTGAGGACGTTCTTTACGAGGGTTCGGTTGTGGTTGGCAAGCTCGTTGACAAGGGCGAAAAGACCGCACTTGAATTGAAGGGTGGCGGATATATCAACCCTAAGCGTGCAGTGATGTTCGTGGGTGATTTTGCCGCAGGGAAAGCCCCGAAGGAGGGCTTTAAGAAGAAGTTTGTACTGAAGGAGAATTATTTCCTCAAGTACGCGGTTCCGTTAGGAGTTGGGGTGTTGGGTTACAAGTTAGCCAAGCACAAAGGCTTTGGAACCATGGGTACAATTTTGACAGTAGGGTTGTTCACAGTAGGTGGGCGCATTCCCTACCTGATGTATAAAAGAAACAGACTGAAGTAAGATGATTCGTGTTCAACAAGATTTACACACTGAGCTTGCACAGAAAAAAGCTGCGGGCAAATCACGTGCTATTCAGGCAGACATTGGTCGGGAGATCGCCCGCCTTATTCAGCATGAGCGTGCTGCGGTAATTGAGGCACTGCAAAAGACAGGGGACAATGTTCCTGACAACATCAACACTGAGGCTTTGAATCAGCACATTGCCACTCAACTTGCCAACCCGAAGTTTCAGCGTGTAATCGCACACATGATCGTTGAGCACAATCAACAACAGGACTATAGCGGGTTTGCGCTGTTTGGAAAGGACATCAAATTCCGCAAGGACGGTAAAGATCGCAGAGACAAAGGGCAAAAGCAGTTCAATTGGGATGCTGTGGCGCAAGTGGTGGGAGCCATTGGTGAGTTTGCAAGTGCTCAACGCGATCGTAACAATATTCACACTCAATTGGATTATGAGTTACAGAATCAAATTCAGTGGGAAGAAGAGCAACGCCGCAAGGCGAAGCAGCGTCGTACAATGCGTCACATCGGTATCGGTGTAGTTGTCATTGCGGGCGTTTACTTCGGTGGGCGTTATTTGTACAAGCTGCATAAGGCAGGAAAACTCAAACTATCATGAACAAGAATCTAATACATTTTGCTGCCACAATGGGCGGTGTAGTTGTCGGGATCATGGTCTATGACCGTGTGTTTGGTTCCAAGAGCAACATCAGCGGATTGAAGGGGCAGTACGGAAAAGTAGACGTCAAGGGCAAGTACTATGATTGTGTTTGTGCCAATGGTGCATCTCGTCAGACTTTCGGGTTTGGAGAATGTGACATGTGGTGCCGCAATCAGGGAAGCGAAATGGCGTAAGTCAAACATCTAACACCAACGGTGATGAATAAGAATGTGATGAATTTTGCGGTTGCCATGGCGGGTGTAATGGCAGGGATTTACGCTGCTGACCGTTTCATGGGGTCTTCTTCAAGCTTCCTTGGAACACGTCATTGGCGTAGAGCATCGCAGCGGTGTCGTTGCACTGACCCTCAGACGGGCGCGGTGATCGGTTATGCTGACTGTCATGGGTATCCCTCATGTGCTGAGTGCTGTAATGATTATTGGATTACAGGCGGAGCGGTAACTGACAAACGCGGATAAGATGCTGAAGTTAACGCCACAGGATTGGGTGCTCGTTGGGGCAATGGCTGTAGTAGGAATATGGCTATATCGCGAGGCTCAGACAAAGAGCAATGCTGCGGGGCGTTGGTGTCGTTGCAGATCGGGCAATTACAATTGTGTGGGGGACTGCACAAGCTGTTGCCGTAAGTATGACAAGCGCAAAGGTGGAAGACGATGAAGACAAATGAAGTCGTAGGGGTAACCGTTGGAATTGTGGCGGTCATTGGCGCAATCAAATTGTTTGCCAATTGGCGTGATCGTAGTAAAAGCGATTTGCTCGGACTGACTGCGCATCGTCGGAGACCACGCAGGGATTGTGGCAAGGAGATTTACCGAGGGCGACCTGTAAATGAATTCGGATGTTGGTGTGGAACGACCCAATCGTATTGGGCGTCACCTTGTCCTAACAGTTAGAAAAAATGGCAGGAGTAGGAGTAAAAAATGCGATCAAGAAGTATGCTCAGTATATGAGCCAAAACCAGTTGGTTTCTGCTGACTTGCAGAAAAAAAACTTGGAGAGGTGGGATTATACTGTCAAGCGCGTCGATGGAAAGTGGGCTGCTGTCAAGGCAGGTCATGAAATTGTGTTTGCTGACGGCACTGTTCGTCCTGACATGAGTAAAGCTCCGAGTGATACTGTCACGCGTGATGGCGGACAATTGGAGCAAGAGGAAACTCAAATTCAGCAAGAGTTGAAGGAGTCTATGGATGAGGAGGCTGTAGAAAGCAAAAAAGGTGGCAAGACGTTGTTGTATGCGACTCTTGCGGTGGTTGCGGTAATTGGTGGTGTGATTCTGTACAGACGAATGAGCAAATAAGACATGGCACGAAGAAAATGGTCACGGTTTAAGGCAAAGCGTCTGTATAAGGACTACCAACAGGCGTATGTGGAGGGCGACTACGTTACAGCCAAGCGTATCAATGATGAATTAATGCGTGGTTGTTGGTGGGTGGCTCCTACGGCGATGATTGGGACTACCCCTATTGGTGTGAAGTTGGAACGTCTGCCTGAGTGTAAAACACCATCAGAGATCAACAGGGAACTTGCAGATGCCGAGCAAAGTCGAATGCGTGGCGATATGTTGGGGAGTGATGTCGTTGAGCGGTTGAACCGTTTGAGGGAGACTTTGAAAAAGTTGAACAAGGCGAAAGAATTTTACTCGGAAAATGTACGTGGGGACATTCCAAAGACGAAGTTCTACAAGTACACCGAGAAGGACAACACTAAGTTGTATTGGGCAATTGGGATCATCGCCGTAGTGGTGGGTGGAGTGATTGTCTATCACAACGTGAGTAAGAAGAATGCAAAAGTATCGAGTTGAGCGACCGTATTATGCACCGAATCTAATTGACATCCGCAAGGGTGACAAGGTTCGGTATCGGTTGTTTAAGGCGAATGAAGAGTTCATTGGAATTGAAGAGAAGGTTGTCAATCAAAGGCGGCTGAAGTTTGAGCATTGCGTGCTTGCTGAAAAGCAGTGGGCACTTCCAAAATCGTATGTGGAGTACGTGGAGGAAGCCCCGAATGTGGTGTATGCACGGGGGGTGGAAGATCGATTTTCTTCCCTCGCAGGTTCAAAATTAAGCGACAAGGATCGCACGCGTCTTAATCGGACAAAAAGCTACATCACTGATTTTGTGGCTGCTGATCCCAAGACGGCGGGAGCGCGATTTAAGCAGAGTGCGAAGACCATTACCACGAGTATGGGTATTGGATTAGCTCTCGGGGTATTGACAGGACTTCACTTTAAGAAGAATTTATGGCTCACAGGTTCGATCGGAACATTGGTCGGTGGGCTGATAGGAGTACAAATTGATAAGGCTAAAACCAAAGAGGAAAGCCATGAGTAGACATTATGATTCAATTGAAGCCCTGTTGTGGGGCGAAGGGTTTTCGGGCGTAGAAGGCGCGGATACTGATGTAAGAGACGGCGGTTCGGGGCTGAGTGAGGCTACGGACGTACATGCCCGCGATACGGGCGATTCGACTTCGGGCGGCGGTAGTGGCAGTGGCACCATTATCCCCGGGGGGTTTGGAGGCGGTCAATACGGCGGCTCAGGAAATGGCGGCTCAGGTAACGGTGGTGGCGGCGATGCGGGTAACGGAGACGTTACCGAGACAGTCACCGAAGAAACCGTCGTGGAAGAAAGTCCTTCAGGTGAGCCTGTAGATGAGAGTGGCTATCCATCCCTTCCAAGTGGAGGTGGTGGAGCGGGTGTTCCTCCATCACGCAAGAAGAGCGGTGCTCCGAAAAAGATTGGCAAACCAAAAGACGACACCATTTTCGGAATGAACAAATGGGTCTTCTACGGTTTGGTCGGTGTTGTGGGTTATTTGGCTTACAGAAGACTCAAGTAGTGCAATGGAAATTTACATTCCTAGCAAGTCTCAGCCATTTACCCTTGAGGTTGTAGTGACCACGGCACGTCCTGAGAAGATCAGGATCATTGCCAAGGACATTACACGTGAGCGCACTTACTTGTTGGGGCGAAAAAGCACGGTGCGCGGCAAGCGGACATTCACATTGAAGTTCCCTGTCACGCCCACTGAGATGAAGGTCTTTGTTTTCAATGCAGAAAACGGAAACCTTCCGTTAGGAGAGGATAAAAGCTTCAGCATCGAGCATGTTGAGGCAAAGGCAATAAAGCATCGGGATTTGTTACAGAATTCGGATGTCAAAGAGTTCATTGATTTCGCGGAAGAATTCACTCTCGACGCCATGAATAAGAAGGCGGGTGGCAGAGTACCTGTCACTTACAAATCACGCAGTGGCAAGTACACCATTGACTACTACGATGTGATTCATGATCACAAGACGGGTAAAGCCTTGGGCACTCCTGCGAGGATTGGTCATAAGACGGGCACCATTGAGGTAAGCAAGAAAAAGTTTGCCAATTACACCCAACAGATGATGATGCTCATTTTGTTGCATGAGTTCTCGCACAAGTATCAAAACCCAAAGCGCGGGCGTCGTATTGATGATGAAGTAGCTGCTGATGTGCATGCTCTTCATATCTACTTGGGTCGAGGTTATAGTGAATTTGAGGCACACAAGACATTCCTGTATGTGTTCGAGTATGCAAAGAGCAAGGAGAACCACAGGCGGTACAAGGTGATAAAGGACTTTATTGAGAGGTACACCAATGGAGAGATTAAACGATCTACGCATTGAGCCTGAGAAGGGTTTGGATGGGGCTGATTTCGAGTCTGCGTACATCGAGGCAATGGACATGTTATTTCCTCGAAAGAAGTTCCCTATTCGTCCGATTCAGGATGAGTCGGGTGCGGAGGTGCTGACGTTTACTTTCCAAAACATCGGGCCGACCGATCAGTTAATCGAATGGCCTAAAGCCACAGTAGATGCTTCCACAGCTTATGGCTTGCCTCCGAACGTGAGCATTACTTCAACCTCGCCCAATGCTGCGGACGGTGTGCTCGATCTAACCGCACTGAATCAAAACGTGCAGGACAACCCACTGATGGTGCAAGCCATGGAGTTGTTTTACCCAAGTGGTTTTGGGTCGGCTCAGATCAATGAGCCAATTATTATTGAGGCAGAAGATGCCGATGGTACAGGATGTGAAGTCCCGATTTTGGTCAATACCGAGATAGAGCGGTACCAATTTCAGGGCAATAAGATTACTCATCAATTCGATGATTTGGTATTTGATGGGTTTACGTATTTCAAGTTTACATTGCTTGTCGGTGAGACAATCACTTTCGTGGTCAAGTACCGACAGCAATTCAAGCTTGAGATGATTGGTGGATTTAAAAAAGTAGCGATATGAAAAAGTCAACAAAATGGATTTTAGGCATCTCTGCTGTCATTGTAATTGGCGGAGGGATTGCGTGGTACTTGCACAGCCGAAACAAGTCACTTACAGACAAAGAGGAGTAAAATGGCACGACTGAATCCTGCGAAGGATATACCGCTTGCTTCAAGCAGTGATCAGGAGTGGATCAATTGGCACAAGCAACTTGACCGTTGGTTCAAGCGCAACGAGGCAAACCTGTGGTTTGTCAAGGGGTGGAACCATCGCGGTGGAGGTGGCATGGCTGCCAATACTGAGCGTCTTCAAAAGTATATGAAGCGCAAAGGGATTGATCCTGTCACGGGTTCACTTGCAAAACCCTCAACCAATTGGATTGCGTGGGTTGGCATTACCGTGGGTGTAGTTGGGCTGTCATACTTTGCGGTCAAGTACATGAAACAACCAAAACTGAAGCTATGAGCAAGTGGCAAAATCCGATAAGTAAACTCCCCAAGCAGCAACAGTACATGGTGTACGGTGGTATTGGTGTGTTCACAATTTTGGCAGGAGTTGGCATTTACCGAGCGGTAAAGCGTGGTCAGATTCGTCGTGACTTAGCGAGTGCTTTTGGAGAAACAGCACAAGGCTCTTCGGATGAGGATAAGATCACGGCACAAAATGAGCGTGATCAACTGAATCAAATCCATGTGGATCGTTCAGGAATGACGTTAAGTTCGGCGCAAGTCGCCCGTCGTGTCGCAGACTTGCTCGATGGTTTTAATTGTTCGTGGGGTTGTATTGCTGACGGTACTGATGAAGGGGCGATCAAGTCGGCTCTCGGGGTTCGGGTAATGCCGATCCCACCTTCGTTAGCAAAGAAGAAAATTGCGGACATGGGTGGCAATGTAATTTCATGTAGTTCGGTGAGTTGCACCTTTACGACTTTGAGCAAGGATGACATTAAGGCGATCTTCCGCAAGTTTGGAATGCGCACCTACAGCCATTGGAATGGAGGCACCCCTTCAAAGGTGGATGACATTACCAATTGGGCGATTGGACAAAACCAAAAGCTGAACCTGTGGGGATGGATCAGGGCAGAAATGTCTTCATCGGATCGCAAAAGCATTGCGATGGCATTGCGATGGGCGGGTGTAATTTAAGGAAAGTTAAAAACCGACCGATCTAATTAAAGATTTCGGTCAAAAACTTAAAAACGATGTTCAAGTTTGTAGCAGGAATGGTAGTGGGAGGCTTGGTTGTTCTAGGTCTTTCGAAGGTAGGAGTAGTGTAAAAAAGTCAATCATGGCTGACAAGAAACAAATTGGAAAAATTGTGCTCGCCACTGCGATCATTGGAGGTGCGGGATATTTGGCGTTTCGTTTGATCAAAGGGGCAAGAGCCAACAAACGAGACAGACTGCTTGATGAACTTGCTTCCGAGGCGCGTGCTGAGGGGCATAAAGTTCCACCACCACCAAAGGAGGGGTCGAGTTCACCATCATGCGGGTATTCGAAGAAGAAAATCCAATTCATTCAGGAGTACATCTTAGCCAATGGTGGTGAAAAAGCTGCTGAGGCGATTCGCACCACGGGCGGAGCCGATGGTATTGCGGGATCGGGTACTATGCGTGCGCTAAAAGCCATGTGGGGAAGTTCGATAACCAATCGCTGTGCGATGCTTGGGATGACTCTTACTCAGGCGTATGGAAACGCGGGGTGGCGAGCAAAGGGAATTTCAAGAGGTATTTTCTCTTCCAAAGGTTCAGAGCCACCGAAGGATACTCAAAAGCCGAGTACTGACCCGCGTCGTGATCAGGCAAAGGCAGACTGCATGGACATTGCCAACAGGCTTGCCTCGGTGGGTAGCCCGTTGTGGAACATGTTCTACAAGAATTGCTTGGAAAAGAAGGGCTACTATCAAAAAGATCAGAAGGCTTGTCAAACGCTTGCCTCGAGTAACCACCAGATCGGTACTTCCAAGTGGAAGTCCTTGTATGATAGCTGTATGAGTCAAAAAGGTTGGGATGCGTAGGTATGCGACTTTACTTGGCGATACGACTTTTTGGGTTGCTCTCAATTTTGAATCCGCATAATACGATGGCACGATTCGACATAGCACAAAAGCACGTCCACAAGGCGGAGGGAGGCTATCAGGCTGATCCCGCTGACATGGGCAATTACCATCAGGGTGTCTTGATAGGCACCAAGTATGGTATCAGTGCTTCTAAGCTTGCTGAGTACATGAAGCGTATGCCAACTCAACAGGACATGCGTGATTTGAAGTACAAGCACGCTTTGGCGATTTACAGGCGGGATTTTTGGGACAAGAACAATTTGGGTCGCATTCGCAATCAGTCCTTGGCAAACCTGATTTATGATGGTGCGATCAACCATGGCAACCCTGCGATGAGGCGAATTGTTGCTGATGCGGTTACCGAGGTACATGGGGTGGATGTCTCCCCGTCGAAAGTTTTTAGTGAAAAAGGTATTGCCCTGATCAACGAGTCATCGCCGAAGAAGTTGTTTGATCAGATCAAGTTCAACAGGTGGGAGCGGTATAAGAAAAGCAAGAATTTTGCCCGTTATGGTACAGGATGGAAGGGGCGGTTGGCTCGCATTGAGTATGCCTCTGCGGGTGGTGGTTTGGTGGAGTTTGCAAAGAAAAATTGGCTGCCAATCACATTGGTAGGATTGGCGGGGGTGACGTATGTATTAATCCGTAAAGCGGTAAGCAAGTAGGTGAAGGCAAAACATTGGATATTGACAGGAGTTCTGATCGGTGGGGCGATTGTGACCGCTCGGGCGATGCGCGTAATTAAGAAACTGAAAAAGGCTCGCTATGATGTGGGTAAAGGCTTTAAGGTGCGTAAGCTTTCCAAAAACGAGGTGGTTATCCGCATTGTCTTTTGGGTTGAGAACCCTTCGGATATCAACATGGTGGTCACCCGTCAGAAGTACGATGTGCTTGTCAATGGGTGGAAGGTCGGTGAGATCACCAATGCCAACCCGTACCGTATTGATGCACAGAGCAAAAGTTATTTCCCTTTAGACATTCGCTTTGATCCCAAGGATATCATCAAGGCGGGTAAAGCGAATTTGACGCAAATTTTGAACAACCCAAATTCGCTCAGAATACGTCTAAAGGGCAGGTTGACTTTGGTAAGTGGGTTCTTCTACGTGAAGGGGTTCCCGCTTGACTTGGATTATACTTTGGCAGAGTGGAAGTCTTTCTAGGAATGGCTATCTTTACATCCACAGTAAACCAAGTCCAAAAGAAACCATGAATAAGAAAAAAATTTTGAGGGAAACCCTCACACGTTCTTTGAAGGAAATTGCAAAAAGAGAGGCTATATCGACTGATGATATTCGATTTAGCATAAAGAGCAACGGGCTTGACAAGCCGCCTTATTTACAGTTGATGCGCGGCAATATTGTGACGCGTCCACTTGGAATTGATGAGGTGGTCATTAAGAAGTCCACCGACTTGTTTTACAGCATGAAACGTGATGCTGTGGAGAGTGGGCTACCGAGTTTGATGCGCTCTTTGAGTGAAAAAGAAAACGCTCCTGCTCAGGCATTGGACGTGCGTATTTTTTTGCGATCTTCAAAAAACGACAAGCTTCACGCTGCGGCATACTTGTTCATTCACGGTAAAGCCAAGCGGGAGATAACAATTGATGAAATAATTGAGTAGCCATGGATAACGCAGATGGACTTTGGACGAAGGCTTTGACAAATGCCGACAGCCCGTTTAAGATTCGAAAAGAATGGGGCTTTGAGCGTTTTGCGGTCAAGTGTACTTCTTCAACGGCGGTACAGATTACGGGTTCGAGGACGGTAGCCACCGAAGGGGGTACCCCTTTGCCTTCTACGGCTGTATCTTTACAGGAGAACGAGGTCTTTAATTGGTCGAAGGACAAGGGCGTTCAGGATTACACGATTACTATTCCTTCGGGGGCTACATGCGAGGTTGCAGGGCTGTAAGAAACTAAAAACCAACGAGTAATGACACCATACATTGAATATCAAATCAACACGACAGGTCAGACGGGAGGTCTTGAGATACCTACGGGTTTTCGAATGAAGGTATTGACCTGTAACCTTCTCCAAACGGCGGGGTCACCTGATCCATCTGAAGCCCTAAAGATGGTCGTTCACGTGTGCACCTATGCAGACGACACGCAGACCGAGGCTTGTGGAAATGATCAGGTAAATGACTATCAGGAGTTCACCTTTGCTGCCGATGATGTAACAACTGCGTTACAAACACTGATTGGCGACAATTTGAAGCCTGTGCTTGACGCTGTTTACGGTGCGGGCAATGTAGTGCAAGTGTAAAAATTAACCTATGAGTCAGGGAGCATCATGTTTTGGTTGGGCTATCGCGGGCACAGGTGGTGGCGGCGGTGGTAGTCTCACGTGGGCGCAAACTCTTGCCAATGGAAATCCATCAGGGGGTACTAACCCTGTGCTTTCTATTGACGATGAGATAGAGGTTGCCTCAAGTGTTGGCTCACCGACTCAAATTGTATGGGTTGCTCAAAATGATTCCAACACCAATGTCACTCTTTCAGGCAACGGGGTCTCAATCAACCTCAATGCTACTACGAGCGTGGTGGTCAACACAGGCAGTGCGTTTAATGTAGGGACAGGCACAGGAACCCACAGTTATACGGGGGCTTTCAGTTTGGATGCTGCGGGGATTACTTTGGACTCCTCGGTGACGATGCTTTACAAGGGTGTGCTTTCAACGTTGACTCATAGTTTCCAACGGGATTCAGGCAATGGAAAAGTGATCTTGCTACCCAACAAGGTAGCCGATGGTGTCAACACGCGTATTTGTCTTGAAAATGATGGTGGTATTGGCACAATCCAAAACTGCATTGTCAACTCCACGAGTACTGCTTCTCGCACATGGCAACTACCCGATGTTTCAGGAACTTTTGTGTTGGGCACAGGAACTTCACCTCGTGCGGCTCGATGGACGGGCACCAACACCATTGGGGATGGAACATGGGAGTTTTCGGGTAATGACTACATCCCCACCACCTCGGGTTCAAATTTAGGATCAGCGACCAACACGATCGACACCATTTTCATGGCATCTACGATCGATTACGGGAACGACCTGACCTTTGTAAGTTCTTCCTCTACGCGGATGACCCTGACCACGGGTGGTAACTTGGGCATTGGAATTGCTCCCGCTGCAACGAGCCGTTTACATGTGGATGGCAATGATGTGCAGATAGAGGGTGCGAGCGTAACGGATTTGTTCTATGTGGATTATTCGGCAAATGAAGTCGGAATTCACACTTCCAACCCTTCTGCTCAGTTCCATGTGGTCAGTGTATCGGGCACGGGGGCGGCTTCCAATTTGCTTTTGGAAAACAGCACGGGGCTTGATTTGATGCGCGTTCGAAATGATGGGTTGATTCAATTCAACACCACTTCGACCTCGTACAATTGGGCGGGTGTTGGTGAGGCGATCAACGCGTCGAACAATTCATTTCCTTCCTTCACCTCATGGTATTGGAGGTCACAACAGGCGGGTTACAATCCTTCTGACAACACGACCTTGGTGTTATGGGAGGGTAAGTTGGGTAATATCAATGCCACGGAGTTTAATTCGTTCCATTTCAGGAGCGGGCCTCTCGTGACGGGCACCAACTCCAATGTGATGTTGATCGAAAACTACAATCCTTCGGGATCGGGATCAACAGTGAGTTCAACTCATGCCATGTTCCGTATCCTTACGGGGTATTCACAGGTAGGCTCAGTCAACAAGGTGGCAATGACTGTGGGTGTGTTTGGTCGTACGGCATTAGGTGATCAGCAGGATGGTGACTTAAATGAAGGTTCACAGCTTTATGTGAATCATGTACTGCGTGATTACACCTCTACCATTGGCGACAATCAAACCATTCGTTGTGTCAACACGGTGGCTCAGAGTTTGAATAGCACTTCGAGTTTCATCAAACACGGGATGACCATTGATGTTTCGGGCACATGGACAAATGCGGGTACAGGAGTACTTACTGCTGTTGGTCTTGAGATCAACGTGGCGGGTGGTGATGTGAACTACGGTTTGCTTGTTGATGGAGGCAACTCAGGGTTTGGTACGGACGCTCCTGTGTCATTTGTCACAGTAGACGGTGGTGACATAGAGATTGTGGGTACTACTGACGGGGTGATCATGGAGGATCGTACAAATAACACACGAAACCGATTGTACATGGATGATGATGGTGGTGGTAATACTACATTGTTCATTGAGTCTGCATAAACCAACCAAATGGAAACCGATGAAAGAAATAAGAAACGAAGTTGTCCCGACGGGGGACTCGGTGCTGTTGAGCACCTTGGACGAAGGAGAAAGTAGTGAAGTGAGAGCCGCAGAGTTGGCTCGTCTTTGTTTAAAAGTGGCACCTCCAAGTGGTCTGAAGATCGGGGAGATGCGCAAACGTCAGCATGTGCTTGATGTAATTGAGCCAAAGCTAAGGACGGCAAAGAGCTTCAAGTTAGAGGAGGGACATGTAAAGACATTGAAGGGTGCGGTCGAGAGTTTTGATTGGCCTTTCTATCAACAGTCTCTCGTGGACTTTTTGGACGCGGTAGACAAGTTGAAGGTCACTTTGAACAATGATGCCTTGAATTTGGAGGGCTTCAGGCTTCAAAAGACCAAGAGTGCGGTCATGAAGCGCAGTGATTTTCTGCGTATCATGGTAGATGCTCAGAGGGAGGATCAACGTGGGTTCAAAGCCGCTGAGGTAAGGCGGCGTGTACGGATTATAGATGCCTTGGAAGCTGAAAAGAGTTCCAAGGATGATGTAATTCGTTTTGAGGACGAGGATTACGATGCTCTTATTGAGCTTGCTGATTTAGCTCGTTGGTCGCTTGTTGATCGCGGGTTGATTGAATTGTATGATTATTTGAAAGCACAGCAATGATACAGATACTTACTGATAATAATTGGCCTGTCCTTCACAACTTCAGTGCCTCTGCTGCACCAACGGGCACCGATGATAGTAATGCAGGGTATGCAAAAGGCTCCTTTTGGCTTGATACCACCGCCAACATTATTTATCAGTGTATTGATGCTTCTGTCGG
>CALFYW010000040.1 GCA_937952265.1 uncultured bacterium | reverse complement strand
CCTTGTGAACATGAGCCTTGGTGAGTTGAGGCGATATTATGATTCAAAGGATGGAAAGCAGAGCGGTCTTTCCAGAGCCGAGGCAAAGAGGCAGGGGATCAATCGTGGTCGTCAGAGTGCGAGGTGGATTATGAAGATGAAGCCCCTTGGTAGGAGTTTGTCTTCGGCAAAGAAGAATTGGACACCAACGATGTGGTGGTGGGCGGACAAGCAGGTTCGCTTCATTAAGCGCATGAAGGGAGTCAAGGGTGCATTGACCAAGGATGGCAAGCGCACTCCGAAGTACAAGGCACTGTTGATTTGGGGACATAATCCGAAAAAATGATCAGAGAAGAGACATATCCAAAGGGCACCATCAAGTTGGTGTTTGTTGATCCGAAGAATCCGAAGATGCTCCGATCGGTGATGTATCCATCGAAAAAAACTGCGATTAGCGCGGCGCAAGGGCGTAAGGACAAGCGGTGGTTGTTGATGGAACTTATCGAGGGTAAAAACAATAAATACAAGTGGGAGGTACTTCCTTTTGGAATGCATAAGGAGTACATGGTTCAACAGAAAGCTACCAATGTTTCCAAGTCATCCCCTGAGCGTGTTTCGATCGTGCTTATTGCGTTGATTGGAATTGGAGCACTTACCACGTTGAGGTGGATCGTAAAGAAACTGTAACTTTGTAAACAAGTAACGCTCAGAAAAATGACAAAAATTGCAGGTAAAATTACCGATGCAAAAGATGATCAGCCCATTATCGGGGCGAAGGTCATTGTTGTAGATGCAGGAGGAAACCCCGTGGACGGGGGCACTCGTTTTGCTGCAAGTGGAACTCAAGGTCAATTCACCATTGAGGCTTCTCCGCAGGAATTTTTGAAGTTCAAATCGGTAGGCTATCCCGATCGTGTTGTGAATGTCGGTCAGACATGGAGCAGTTTGTCGGATGTGCCTGTAATCCCTATGCGAGCGGGATTGGAACTTGAGGAGGTGGTAGTCACCCCTGACTCGAGGGATGTACCTGATCGCAAGAAACGACCATGGCTTATGCCTGTGGTTGTGGGTGTTGGAACTTTGTTGGGCGTTCTATTCATCAGCGCAGTTGTTGATGGAAAAAGCAAACCCGCAAAGGTCTAAGAATGCCAATTTGGGATTTATTTGATAAGAGCACATACGCACCTAAGCCAATTCAAGAAGCCAGAGTAAAGATTTGCAAGAACTGCCCAAAGATGGCGGCATTGACAAAACAATGCTTGATCTGCGGATGTTTTGTAAAGGCAAAGGCAAAAATCATGCATGAGTCCTGTCCAAAAGGAAAGTGGTAGGGGTCGTGTTAAACTGTTGAAAAATGGAAAACCTGACATTCACCAACGTACTTCTCGCTCTATTGGGCGTGACGATCTACCTTTTGATGAAGTTCAAGAATCGTTCCAATAAGGAGCGTTTTAGCTTCAAGTATTGGCTTCGGGATAATTGGATTGATGTAAGCCTTGCGGTGACTTCCACAGTGGCGTTGATTTTATTTGCGGACGAGATTGCCAATTACTATGACTTTAAGATGGATGTAGATGGGAAGCAAAGCCCACTGATAAAGGCGGCGTGCTTTTTCTGCGGGTATTTGAACCAATCAATCTTCAAGAACCTGAGCAAGTTTTTTAAGAAATGACCGCTAGTGAGGAGCAAAGCAAATTGTGGAAGTGGGTGGCACTGATTGCCACCATTTTTGCATTGGTGGTCATTGCTTATTGTTGGCTTTTCAAATGCCTAAATGGAGGCGGTACTGACAAGAGTCTGCAACAGCTTGAGCGCGAGTTTGAGCAATACAGGGATAGCGTGGATCGGGATACTGATCGGCGCAATGTGATGATTGACAGTATGAGGCGTAATATTTACCGCCGAGCCATCAGGGAGCGTGCTTTGGAGCGGAGCTTTGATAGTTTGAGGAATGAAAAGCAACGGGTAAGAACCAAATATGTGGTGCGGTACAAGGAAATAGAGCGTCAGAGCGCGGGAGAGCGTGCGGCGTACTTCGATTCACTGATAAGTCAATAGGATGGCAAAAGAAAAAACAAAGGCGCAGTATCAGCAAGAGATCACCCGTATTGAGGGTAAGATGAAGGAGATCAACATCATTCGTGCGGGTGCAGGTATGGCGGGGGGCATTGCGGGGTTGACTTTTGCTGTGGTGAAGAAAAAGAAATTCTGGACGAGAGTCGGATTTTACATATTGGGAGGCATGATTGTCGGTTCAGCGACATACATGCTGTTGGAACCAAAAAAGCAGAGATTACGAACTGAACGAGACGTGCTTCGGGAAAAGATGAAGGACGCAAAATAGACCTATCAAAAACAAACACATGGAAACCAAAGAAACCAAAGCGAAGACGACGACTTCGAAAAAAACGTCGAGCAAGAAAACTGCGGCAAAGAAGCCCGCAGCGAAGAAGACTCAGAAGAAGAAATCTGCATCGAAGAAAAGGGTGGCAAAGAAGAAGGTGGATACCAATACGATTGAGGGTTACTTGTCAGTAAAAAAAGTCCCTGAATTGCGTCGTATTGCTGAGAAGTTGAGTGTTGAGGGCTTTAAGACTTTGAAGAAACCCGAGTTGGTGGCTGAAATTGTGGCGACGGGCTTCAGTCTTGAGATGGCAAAGGCATTTGATGATCAGGCTCCTAAGCCAAATGGCAGCGGTGGGAAGGCACATGCTCATGATGAGGAGGTGCAGAAGTTGTTGGCGGAGGGTGCTGAAATTGACCCCGGGTTTACTCCATCCCGTTCAGGCGATCACGTAGTAACCCAAGAGGTCGAGCCACGCACCCATCCCTCGGTGGAGAGTGATCAAAAACTTGCCAAGCAACGTGCGGCTCAGAAAAAAAAGAAGACGCAGAAGCAGCTACCCAACCCCGCGAGTACTGATCCTGAGGTAGCTGAAAGTGCTGCGCCTATTGAAGAAAGCGAGGTAGAGACTGCGGCATCTGAGGAGAAGAAAAGCGATGCTACAGGCGACAGGTCTGAGGATGTAAATCGCAAAGACATCAGCGATGCGGACATGGCGGCACTCACCGAGGCTATGGAAAAACTCGAAAAGCAGCAAAAGGCAATGACTGCTCTTCAAGTTGGCGGAGTGGTCGTCGGAGCGGCGTTAGGTTATTTCATTGCTCACCGCATGAAGCTTGAGCCGAAGAAGAAACTGATCGTCACTGCTGTTTCAGGTGGTGTGCTCGGTGGCATCTGCATCGGTATCGGAGCGGCGAAGAAAAAGAAGATCAAACTTGCCAAGGAGCAGGTAAGCGGCTTGATTGCTCAGGGCAATCATGATCGGTTAAAGAACAATGGCTCAAACGACAAATAGCACAAAAGGCAACATCCCATGGTGGTGGGTCGCTCTCCCGATCGCCGTCATTGGGGCTGTTGTCGGTGGTTCGTTGTTAAGACGAAAAGCTCGATCATTTGAGGTTGATCGCCAAAACGGGATGATTATCACCCGTCCCAAGGCAAAAACACGCCGTTTCCCCGCTTTAATCGTTTATGGTGGTCTTGACCCTTACAATGGAGATTGGATGCGTCAGATGATGCCTGATAAGGTCAGCACCAAGTATGTGATCATCTACGCCCCAAAACACAACACCAATTTTCAGGATGTGCGTCAGGCTTTGAGCGATTATCGTAAAAAGCATGGCTTGCGGTTTTCAAGTGAATCGATCATTGGTTTTTCTGCGGGCGCATTGCAGGTGCAGCGCGTGTACCATCCCTTGTATGAAAAGGTGGTACTGATAGACCCTTCAACTCGCTCGTCGTTGGCTGACAAGGACTATGGGAGGAACGTACAGATGATCTACAACCGCGACAATTGGAAGTCTTTGCCAACGGTGTATGGCTCCATAGATGATTTGGCTGACGAGGTAGACCGAGATGGTTTGGTCATTGAAACTTCTCGTCCTCATTTGGACATTGCAAAATTCGCATTAGAACGTATGGTGTGATGACAAAAAAGGAGTGGACGATATTGGCAATTGGTGTAGGGGTAGCCGTAGGTGCGGGGATCACCTTCGGCATCTTCTCCCGTGGGGTGTCTGGCGGTCGCCGTAGGGCGGTCAGAGCTGCGTTAAAAGAGTACAAGTTTTGGAATAAGGGCAAGACCAAGGAAAGCGATTCAAGTGTACGTGCTCGTTTGAGTCGTTATTGGGAGAATGCGGGTGCTCCTGACTACGGATATGCTCAACCATGGTCTGCTGCATGGATCAGTCATGTAATGGAACAGGCAGGTATGGGCGATCGGTTTCCGAAGAGTCCTACTCACCATACTTACATACGTCAGGCTGTCAAATCCCGTGGAGATCGCAACGCACCTTTTGTGGCATACACTCCCAAGGAATATGCTCCGAGGTTGGGCGATCTTGTCTGCTATGCTCGTCAGTCGGGCATTGATTTTTTCAGTGACCGTAGTTTCAAGTCCCACTGTGACATTGTGGTGGATAAGACAAAGGGCATTACCACCGTGATCGGTGGAAACGTAAGCAATACGGTCAAAGCGACCGACTACCAGACCGATCGAAAGGGACGAATTTTGAATGATAAGGTCAAATGGATCATTAAAAACAATGCGTGATGAAGTTACCGAAGCTTTCCTCAGATGAAAAATTCCTACTAGGGGCTACCCTTGGGCTGATTGGGTTGGTATGGCTGACTCGAAAGTACTCCAATATGTCCATGGCGGAGATGCGGGAGATGATGGGCGGATCGAAAGACCGCGTGCAGTTTACCATCAAAAACAATACAGGGAGCATTCAGTATGCGCGTTTGTTTGACGGTCGCTCACGTACTCCTGTCAAACAGCAGAACCCAAATCTTCAGGTGTCAAGTTCTTCGGGCATTGAATTTTTCACTCAAACTTTGAATCAAGACCCATTACCCCTTGAATCTATTCAAGTATGGAGTCAGAACACTTCTCAGATTTCACAACCTATTCCCATGGTGGTCAAGAACGCCAATGGAGATGAACTTCGCACCAATCCGATTCCCTTCACCTCGCCATTTCAGCCTCAGGCGGGTGCTGCCACGGTGGATATGCAGGGCTACTACCTTGATGGGGGGAGTGTTATTTCGGGCTATCCTGTCCTTCCAAATACAACTGTTAGATTAGTGGTCAAATTTGCCCGATCGATATGAAAAAAGTAGTTCACCTATTGCCTTTGCTTTTGGCTGTGATTGTAATCATGGCGAGAGTTCCTGTCTATGGTCAGACCAAGATTATGCTTGATGAAAACGGTGACACTCTGTATTGCTTTTTGACCGAGGACATCATTAAGGTGCAGAAGAAGATTGAACAGGGAAGTCAATGCATGGAGGAGTTGGAACTTGATTCGGTGGCTTTAGAGAGGTGTCTGAACAGGATTGAGTTAAAAGACAGCACAATCCATGATCTTGATCTGATCATCGCTCACAAGGACTCTATTAACGCCAACGAGCGGTTAAAAACTCAGAAGGCTTTGGAATTGTATGATCAGTCCAAGGCGGTCATCAGAAAGCAGAAAAGACTTAAACTCGTTTTCATGTTCAGTACCCTTGCAGCCGTTATATGGGCGGCTGTAAAATGAGAAGGGGGGCTTCCACAAACCCCCCTTCCTTTTTGTCCGAGTAATTAACCCTAATTGTCACGGACATTGATCAGCCAACATATCCTTGGCTGACTGCAAAACCATTTCTTGCTCAAGAAAACTGCAAGCCTTTGATAGTACTGCGCGGAACTCGTCATGCTCTGATGGGTTAAGGTGCTCATAAGCCAATCGACCCACACCGCCCATGACACACATCAGCGAGTGTTCTGTTTTAATCTTTGGCACGCTTTGGTTGACAAAATGCTTGTCTGCATAGGGAAGTGCATGGAGGCACTTATCCATAAAGTGCTTCATATTCTCGTCGAGTTCAGCGTGGAACTTGGCGTAAGCCATAGAATGACCGTAAGCGATGTAATTCACGGTCTCGAAAATACTTTGAAAATTCATTTTTCTGAGATTTTTTAGTTAACACCCACAAGATACTGTTATATTTTGAAATAACAAACGAAATGCGAAAAAATCATTTCGTGACGTACAGTTCATTGAACTTCTCAGACCCGTAGGCTCCTGTTTTTTTGAGGATTGGCAGCAGTTCTTCAGCGGTCATTTGCTCTTTGGAAATCCCTTGCTGTTTTTTCCACTGCTCAATCCCCGACATACACGCACCTGTAACCTGATGGTAGTACTTATCGGTAATGATGGTATCAGGGTAGATTGGTTCACTCTGACGCTTGTGGGCTTCGATTTTGTCTTCGAGTGCTTGCTTGGCTTCTTTGATGGACTCACCGTGCGCCCACAGCGAACCATTGGTTACAGCATACCATGTGTCTGTTTTCCCGATTTGACGTAGTTCAAGCACGTTTTTCCTACGGGCAATGACCTCGGAAAATAACCCGTCAATCAGGATGTACTTTCCATCCTCCCACGTAAGAGGAAAGTCGGGCTTTGATGAGGATTCGAACCATCCCCTTCCCCCTGTATATATTTCACCCCCCACGGTAGGGTTAAACCCTTCAGGGATTGAGGTAAGGGAGTAGAGATCGAGATCACCCCCCACGGTAGGGTTAAACCCTTCAGGGA
>CALFYW010000039.1 GCA_937952265.1 uncultured bacterium | reverse complement strand
GAGCGACGGGAAACAAAATCCATAATATACGGATACCAAGTTGGATTTCTGTGCTGAATAACATGAGTAACGACCTCATATTCTCTACCCCGAATATCCCAAATTTCGGGTTGTATTCTGCCCTCAACATATTCTTTCAAAGCGTGCTTAAACATGATCGGGCAGTTATATTTGGCACAATTTACGAGTGTATTCGCATTCAATCCAGCCTCTTCCCCACGTTTGAGCACCTCTTAAAGCATCGGATGCACCCCATTTCAATGGTGCGATCAATTTGCCAGCCACAGCAGTGGCAGTTCATCATGGTTTGTATTTTTTGAATTGATTATTACAATGGAAACCTCTAACTTAGGTACAATTAAAATGTGTATTTATAATAAAAATGAATGTCGCACTCGAAGCTGTACTTAGATCATTCGCACTGTTTCTAGGTGTATTTTTCACCGTAACGTGGGGACGAAAGAGTAAACCCGTGTGGGACGCGGCGATGATTGTATCGGCCATATTGGTCGCACTCCTGTTGGCTTTCACGCGAGTCATAGCTTAGAAAGGTACTTACTCCCAACCTTTGACATGAAACGGTGTTTCTCTTTGCGACTGTCGAAGATGATTTTAAATCCATTGCCATAATACGGTTTAGGTGGAGGTTTGTAGTATTCTTCCAATTCGTCATCTGATTCATCGTAGACGTAATCCGGATCTGGGTTTCTTGTTCGTCTGCACCTCATTGTTCTTACTATCAATTAGACGCTTGACTTTATATTGATTTAAAGATGTAGGGCTATACATGTTTAAATGAAGCGAGTCATCATAGCACTTCCAGGAGACAGGTTTTCGGGTGCATTTTTGCGAAACTGGTCAAATGCACTCCTTTACCTCCAGAATAAGGGATATACAGTCATGATGGTTAACGACTACAGTAGTTTTGTCCCGTTTTCGAGAATGAAAACGCTCGGACTAAACACACTCAGAGGTGTGAACCAAAAACCGTTTAATGGCGAAGTTGACTACGATGTATGGGTCACGATCGACAGTGACGTGATTTTCATACCCGAACAACTTGAACAATTAATCGAAGATACGGATAAACACCCGATTGTGTCTGGTATTTACAGAATGCTCGACATGAAACACTACGCCGCGGTGAAAACGTGGAATGCCGACTATTTCAAAAAGCATGGGTCGTTTAAATTCTTGCGTTTGGAAGATTTAGAAGGTGCACCCAATTACATGAAAGTGGCATATAACGGCATGGGGTTCATGGCCATAAAGAGAGAGGTGCTCGAAAAGATGAAATACCCATACTTTCACAGGGAACTGCAAGTCTTTGAAATGGAGGATGGTACGGTCATAAACGAAATGTGCTCGGAGGATGTATCGTTCTGTAAAAACGCCAAAGATGCTGGTTACGACGTGATCGTAAACACGGAACTAAAAGTAGGACACATGAAGGAACTCGTGATTTAAAACCTAATTCTCATGGGTGGGTATGGTATATCGTCAAACGACTCAACAGTCGCTGTATTTGAAGACGAACCCACGAGATTCTCTAAGAATGTGCGGGTGTTAGATACGGGCACGGACACGTCCTCAAACCTCTCCATTCTTGAACGAATTAAGTCACGTTTCATTTGCATAATTTCTTTACGGAGCGTTTCATTTTGCTCCATTAATACGAGATAATCGTTTGTGAGGTTAAGTATGTAATTGTCTCGCACGGTATCGCCCGAGGCATACAGGCGCTTGAGATTATCGCATATTTCGAGGTACGCGCTTTCTGGGAGGCTAGTCTTGTGTTCGTCTACGAGGGACATGATAGTTCTGATAGGATCCATTTTAGTTATTACATATAAATCTTTTATTCTCCTTCATTTTCCAACATAATGCGCAATCGTTCTTCTATACTCTGGCCATTCTCCATACACACCTCGAAATCTGCGTCTGCTGTATCTGGATCAAATATGTCCCCGTGATTCTCACACAATTGACACACGACACCTTCTCTCGGTGACTCACCTATAGGGTGATTGTGTACGGGCACCTCCTTCTTCTTCTTTGCACTCTTTTTAACTCTCGGCTTTTTCTTTTGTGTAGATGGACCAGCACTGGATGTAGACGGTTGCTGGGGAGGTGGTGGTTTGTCATGCTTCTCACAGA
>CALFYW010000038.1 GCA_937952265.1 uncultured bacterium | reverse complement strand
AAATGAAGCCTGATCGGATTGTCCCATATAGCCCACAGCCGCTCTCCCGAAATAAGAGGTCTCGTCCGCGTTATATGCCGCGGCGACATTACCGGTTATGGAAACATCGAGTCCAGTGGCAGTGGTGGTGAGGGTTGTCTGAGACGCACCATCGTCTGTGTACCCTATTTTTAAATTATCATGGGATTCATCGTAAAATATAGCGACATTTGAGTCGTTACCGGAATTGCCGTGACGAGTGAATACAAGACCGAGATCGTTCGTGTGTTGATTATTTGCCCCGAGTTCTATGATTGGATCCGAAACGATCATATTCACGGTATTCGCATATGTGAGGTCTCCGTTCACTCGAAGATTCGATTCCAAAATGATATCATCTTGGAATGTTTTTACACCGGTAAACGTGTGCGCACCGTCTCCAAGACTATCGATCCGAGACGAATTGTCAGCCAAATCACTAGAAACTGTTGTGATCCGAGACGAATTGTCGGCCAAATCATTAGAAACTGTCGTGATCCGAGACGAATTGTCGGCCAAATCAGTAGAAACAGTCGAGATCCGAGACGAATTGTCTGCCAAATCAGTAGAAACAGTCGAGATCCGAGACGAATTGTTGTCCAAATCAGTTTCCAAAGTTGTGATTCTCGACACGTTATCAGTCAGTCCCAATACATTCGCCGTTTGGATATTACTGACACCCAAACCATCACCCGAGATTACCCCCGTTACAGTGAGTTTATTAGAGCCTGTATCGTCTACATATACATTTGAGCCGATAGCAAGTGTATGTGTAGGATTTGCGTTTGAAATACCTACTTTTCCGGGAAAAGTAGTTATATTTGTTGACGCGCTCTGCATTACTATTAATATACAAAAGATTTTACGGTATCTGTACCTATACTAATTGATTCTAACTTACCTTCTGTTGATGAAGACTTGTATTCTATGTATACGTCTACGCCATACGCCGACGTACCTGCTGAGCTTGGTTCTAATATGACCTTTGTGGGTGTTGTGCCCACGCTCATACTCCATGGTTTTGTATTATTGTGTCCAAACACGGATCCAGGACCGGATGCTATATTGAGCGAAGAGGTCGTACCATCTCTCGTGCCACCCTGAACGTCGAGAATCATTGTGCTCACTTCCTCATTTCCATGTGTGAGTTGTGCCGTGATTTTCGCGTGAAACACGTTAGATGCGAACGTCATCGCCACGTTTGCGAAATTAGTTGGTACGCTCACGTTACTATACGCGTAGTGTTTACACTTGTACGACCCGTCATTGATGACGATGCCTCCGGTGAAGATAGCACCAACGTTTGCGTTTGTGAACTGAGTAGTATCAGAGGAGGTGTTTGATGTTACCACGTCAAGTTCAACGGCACTGAGAAAGAGTGTATCGTTTATAGATGCGTTCACGTCTATTACAAGAACATTGGAATTCGTGTCTTCTATGTGTAAATTAGACCCCACACTTAATGCATCGGTCGCGTGAATGTTTCCGTTCACGTATAAGACATTCGATCCCGTATCCTCTACCCAAAGATTTGAGCCCACATCGAGATTGTGTATTGGGTTCGAATTCGCAATACCCGCGTTCGCCGTCGTCACGAAACCCGTCGCCGAATTTGTGAATTGGATTGTATTAGAAGTTGTATTCCCATAATTAGTCACGTATTGAAGGGATTGCCCCGAGGTTATACGTATACTATCGAGGGTTATT
>CALFYW010000037.1 GCA_937952265.1 uncultured bacterium | reverse complement strand
GTAAGGACAATGAGCGAAAGTATTCAGAAACTCACACACGTGGAACATATCTTGAAGAGACCTGACTCCTATGTTGGCCCTGTGTCTCGTGTTGGTGAGCAATATTGGGTCAAAGAAGGCGATGGTTTTGAAAAGAAGACTGTCATCTATGCGCCAGCACTTCTCAAGATTTTTGACGAAATTCTTGTTAATGCGATCGACCGTAATTCGCTCTATCCGAAACAGGTAACGTCAATCTCTGTAAAAATCGACCGAGAGAAGGGTGAAATCAGCATTGAGAACAATGGACCTCTCGGGGGCATCGAAGTAAAGGAACACGAAAAGGAGAAGATTTGGAATCCAGAACTCACGTTTGGGCATCTTCTCACGAGTACCAACTACGATGATTCACAACAGCGTGTTGTGGGTGGTAGAAATGGGTACGGTGCAAAGCTGACGAATGTGTATTCAAGCAAATTCTCCATCAAAATCAAGGATTCCGAAAACAAGACGACATATACACAAGAATGGTCGAATAACATGAAGACGTGTGGAAAGCCGAAGATGCGTAGTTACGCGGGGGCAACCTCGAGTGTCTGCATCACATTCACACCTGACTGGTCGAGATTTGGTATGTCTGCGATGGACGATCACATTTTCAAAATCTTTGAAAAGCGGGTCTATGATGCGAACATCTGTACCACACATGGATGTAAAATCAAGTTCCAAGGCGAAGCGCTTCCAAAAACTGCGTTCAGTGACTATGCCAGAATGCACACGAAATCTGACGAGGTTTGCTTATGTATGTCGGATAGATGGTCTGTGTGCGTCGTACCATCAGAAGATGGGTTTGAACAAGTGTCTTTCGTGAATGGTATCTGTACAACGAATGATGGAAGTCATGTGGATCACGTGGCGGGTATCCTTGCATCGAATATCATCGATGAGATGGCAAAGAAGATCAAACTCAAACCGCAACAAGTGAAGAACTCATTCATGGTATTCGTACGAGCAACACTCGTGAATCCGACATTCAGTACTCAGGTCAAATCCGAATGTACGCTTAAACCACAGGAAATTGGGAGCAAATTTGACACGACGAAAAAGCTCATCACGG
>CALFYW010000036.1 GCA_937952265.1 uncultured bacterium | reverse complement strand
ATATGGCATGTACATAATTTTAGCTTAGGTGTTGCGAAGGTCATGATACATTACGGTTCGTTGACACTCGTTTGTTTTTATTGAACACCCTGAAATATTTTTATTATTTTTTGTGACAAGGTGTGGGTATATTTTCTTACTAAAAGAGTGTTTTTTAATTTCGTGGTGTAACGATATTTTTGTTATCCACATTTATGAGTTCACGAGAACATCATTTTCTTTTTATAATGGTTGGGAATGAGTGGTGAGCTCGAAATAAACGGAAAACGTTTTATCTCGGCCAGACGTGCTGCCGAGATAACCAAATATTCCGCTGACTATGTCGGCCAACTTTGCCGTGGTGGAAAAGTAAATGCAAAGATGGTTGGGAGGTCCTGGTACGTTGAAGCGGACTCATTACTTGAATACCAAGATGCCATTGAAGCAGTTCGAGAAGAGCAGTTTCAATCACTCGCAAACAAACTCCACGCTCGCCAAGCACAAGTTGCTCTGCCTTCTTCAGAAGGAGTTCACCAGCATAATGTTTCTGGCCTCTACCAAAGCTTTGCAAGTGAGGAGGATGGACATCCCCTTATTCCACTTACAGAGAAAGATGTTACCGAGCCTTTATCTAAGGAATCTTCTCACTCTCAATCTAAGGAGAATAACCCTCCTCAAGAAGAAACATCACCATCTTCACATACACTTCTCTCCTCACCACTTCATCAAAAGGCACTTGCTGGAGCACTCTCGCTTTTAATGGTAGCCGGCGGTTTATGGATAAGTGATGCGTCTCGTATTACACGTGCCTCAACAATGGTCTTTGATTCAGTGCAATCACTTCCGCAAGCATTTGCAAAAAGATTTTTAAATGGAAAGGATCGAACAAAAACACTCCTATCCTCGATTAACCGAGATGTGGCTTTAATGAGTGCTTTCTCGGGAGAAGAATGGAGAGATGTCTTAGCATTTGCTACCGAACGCGTGCAGAGAAATTTCTCCACCAGGAAAAACTTCCTTACCACATTTATTAAAGAGGGTATTGATTCTGTCGAAACGGGAACCCGCGCAGTAGCAGTTTCTTTAAAAGGGGCAGGTTCTCAAATTGTGAATCAGTATCAAAGTGCGAATGTTTATGATGCACTTGAAAGCGGTTTTCGAAGTGTTCTAAAAAAGATTGTAGGGATTTTTACTCCTTCGAGTCAGGATACCGAAAAGTCCTTAGTAACTCTCCCTGAAGTCGAAACAAATAGTAAGGGACCTCCGGCTGTAGAAGAGAGAGGCGCACCAATAGACTCTCGCGTGGTGGTTATTGAACGAGAGGTTCCTGTTCGAGATCCAGCCCCCCCTTCCATATCAATCGTTGAGCGCATCCGTGAACCGATTGTTATCTCTGGAATCTCATCCGAAGAATTTGAACGCCGTTTCCAAGAACTTGGTAATGAGATTCGTTCAAGTATCTATACTATCGTCGATGCTTCCTCGAGTAATACCACAAGAATTTCTGGTCTCTCAAGAACCGTTACCTTAACGAATAAGATTGATCAGTTGAGTGGAATAGATATCAGTAATTCAGATATCACGGGAGGAACTATTTCGGGTGCAAGATTATCTAATATCAATTTTCCAAGCCTGGGAACAAGCGGGCTTTTAGATGTTTCTGGATCCGGAACTTCAACGATTGCGGGAGGTCTTGATCTTGGAACACTAAATACTACTAATCTAAATTCAACCTCAACATTCTCAGGAGGTTTGAGTGTGAGCGGAGGAATAAAAATTTCAACACTCAATTGTACCGGGTTTGGAAATGGAGGTGCGCTTTCAACTGATGCTAATGGAAATGTAATTTGCTCAGATGATGACAGTGGAGGTGGAGGTGGTGGCGGCTCCTCCTTCGGCAAAACCTTCGAACTCGGAACGGACAAATGGGGTGTCTCCGCATTGGCACCAACCACCACCGTACCACTCTTGGTAGAGAGCACCGCCACCTCAACCTTCTATGGAGGTATTGAAGTGGCAAACCTTGCCGTACCAGGATATGCCACCTTCGACACCTTCTCTGCAACCTCAACGACCGCTACATCAACGATTACCCACGGTCTCTTAGCCGGAGGACTCCGCTCTTCAAACGGCCTCACCATCTCAGGAGGTAACCTCCTCATCACCTCAAGCGCCACCTCAACCTCAAACAATGGATTCAACATTACCGCAGGTTGTTTCTCAGTCAACGGAACCTGTGTGACCGGAGGCGGTGGAGGCTCTGGCACCATTAACTCAGGCACCACCAACCGTCTCTCATACTACTCTGGTGCCACCACGCTTGACTCAGCAAGCTTCTTGGCAACGGATATTACGAATCGAAGATTTGGTATTTCCACCTCATCACCCTATGCCAAACTCTCTATTGGAAACAATGCGGTTACCGAAACACTCCTCGCACTCGATGCTCCCTCTGGACAAACCGCTTCCATTCTTGACGTAAAGATTGCATCCACCACTAAGTTTGTTATTGATTCGGGGGGTAGAGCGGGTGTTGGTACGACCTCGCCATGGGCTCTTCTTTCGGTAAACCCTGATGGTATAACCGGCCCGTCGTTTGCAGTTGGTTCATCAACAAAAACAGACTTCCTTGTCGCAAATAGTGGAAATGTGGGCGTCGGAACCGTGCACCCATTTTCTGGACTGCACGTATGGAACGATTTAGTCCTATCGGGTAATGCAAGTTATTTAAGTGCGGCACAGCTCGGTATTTATCCGCAGTCTCTGGCTACACGAGAGTATGTTTATTCGCGTGACGTTTCAAATGTGACCAATGGTAATCTCACGAGTGTTGACTCTGATGATCAGGGTGGCGAAGCACGAAATGTGTGGGGTGATGGAAAGTTTGTATATTTGGCAAATGGTACTGCAGGTTTACATGTGTATTCAGTTGATACGAATGGAAATCTCACTCACGTTGACTCCGATGATCAAGGGGGTATTGCTGAGGATGTGTGGGGTGATGGTAATTTTATCTATTTAGCGAATAATACGACCGGACTTCTGTCGTACTCGGTTGCAAGTTCTGGGGTGGTTACCCACATCGATACACTCGGCTCTGTTGGTACGGTTGAAAATGTATGGGGCGACGGGAAGTTTATTTACACCGCGAATAATTCTGATGGTCTCTATTCCTACTCAGTTGACGCCAACGGAAACCTATCCAATATCGACTCTGACGATCAAGGTGGAGAAGCACGAGATGTATGGGGCGACGGCGACTTTATCTATTTAGCTAATGGTACGCAAGGATTGCTTTCCTATTCAGTTGATGCCAACGGGAACTTAAGATATATCGACTCCGATGACCAAGGAGATCTTGCGCTAGGAGTTTGGGGTGATGGAGACTTTATTTACGTAACCAATGACACCGGTGGTCTGCGTACCTACTCGGTTGATAATGCTGGAAATCTAACCTATATCGACTCCGACGATCCGGGTGATTTTGCGTTCGGTGTTTGGGGCGATGGAAAATTCATTTATCTCGCAAACCATTCAGGTGGATTGCATACCTATTCCGTGGATGCTTCAGGAAATCTCACCCGCATCGACTCCGATGATCAAGGCGATCAAGCATGGGGTGTTTGGGGCGATGGGAAGTTTGTCTACCTTGCGAACTATACGGGAGGTCTTCGCACGTACTCAATCAATTATGCCTATGAACACCACAAAGGCCTCGCGCAACATCGGTTTACCGGCAACGTCGGCATCGGCACCACCACCCCCGGCACCATCCTCTCAGTCCAAGGAGTAGGCAACTTCACTACCGGCACCTCAACCTTCTATGGAGGTGTTACCGCCGGAGCTTTTAACGCAACCTCAACGACTGCCACCTCAACCTTTGCAGGTCTTGCCATTACGAGTGGTGGACTTAAAGTTGCAACGCTTGCAGGAAGCGAATCATGTCTTCAGGTAAACAGTGATGGTACGGTTACCACCAGTGGTGCTGGATGCGGCTCCTCCTTCGGCAAAACCTTCGAACTCGGAACGGACAAATGGGGTGTCTCCGCATTGGCACCAACCACCACCGTACCACTCTTGGTAGAGAGCACCGCCACCTCAACCTTCTATGGAGGTATTGAAGTGGCAAACCTTGCCGTACCAGGATATGCCACCTTCGACACCTTCTCTGCAACCTCAACGACCGCTACATCAACGATTACCCACGGTCTCTTAGCCGGAGGACTCCGCTCTTCAAACGGCCTCACCATCTCAGGAGGTAACCTCCTCATCACCTCAAGCGCCACCTCAACCTCAAACAATGGATTCAACATTACCGCAGGTTGTTTCTCAGTCAACGGAACCTGTGTGACCGGAGGCGGTGGAGGCTCTGGCACCATTAACTCAGGCACCACCAACCGTCTCTCATACTACTCTGGTGCCACCACGCTTGACTCAGCAAGCTTCTTGGCAACGGATATTACGAATAGCCGCCTTGGCATCGGCACCACCACCCCATATGCTCGGCTGTCAGTAAATGGCAACACCGCTCTTGATTCACGTGTGATTGACTTTGCTTCTTCTTCAGCTTCAACGCTCACCTTAAATTACCGAACTGCTGCAACCTCAACCATCCCACTCTCTCAAAAGTATGCCTACACCATTGCCACTTCAACCACCGCATCACCAATCTTTAGAATCGATACTTCGCTTACTAATACCAAAGCAACCTCATCATTCACCGGAGGATTCGAAATTGACAACGGTGCATTCCGCTACACCCACTCATCAGGTATCACCGCAATCGACAGTTTAGAGCTCGGCGCGCTTTCCTTTGATACAAACGCGGGTGTCGTGTCATGGGTTGATTTGCCGGTTACTTCAGCATCAGCATCAAGTACTCGACATAGCTATTCAGCACAAATTGACAACAACCCCATCTTAACGGTGTATGGCGAGTCAAATGGATCGGGTGGTACAGAACTTCGCCGCGTTGGTATCGGCACCACCACCCCAGGAGCAACCCTTAACGTTCTTGGTTCTCTCTGTGTGGATGACAATACTCCAACATGTGCTAACGCACCTCGCGCGGACGGTACTATTTATTCAGTGAGCGCGCTCTCTGCGACGCTTGACCTTGCGGAAAAATATGGAACCAAAGACGCCACACTTTCCGCCGGAGAGATTGTCTCACTCGATGGTGATAATAACTTCTTTGTCTCTCGTGCCGCGCGGAGTGCAACAGGAACGCCGATTATTGGTATCGTTTCTACCAAACCAGGTTTCTATCTTGGAGGTTATAATGATGAAATTTTTGAAGGAGAGCACACTCTTCCTATCGCGCTCTCCGGGCGTGTGCCTCTCCAAGTTAATCTCGATGGCGGCGAGATTCGTGTTGGGGACCGCATCGCGCTCTCAACCATTCCCGGCGTAGGAATGAAAGCAACAACTACAGGCTTATCAGTTGGTACGGCGCTCGAGGGCTTTAGCGCTACCTCAACGGTAGATCGGATTGAAGTGTTTGTTGATTTGAATCAGTATATTGCGCCACATCAATTTAGCATTGATTCACTTACTGGAAATGTTGGCATCGGCACCACCACGCCAAGCTACGAGCTTCATGTCGTAGGTGAGGTTGCCGCGAATGCGTTCATCAATGTCTCAACAAAATCTTCAAAGAAAGACATCACCTATTTCACCGAAGAAGATACACGCAGTATCACAGAGAAGATTCGTGATATTAAAGTGGCGAATTATCGCTATGTATCAGAAGGAGATAGTGGCCCGGAGCGCATCGGCCTTATTGCTGAAGATTCACCCGAAGAGATTCTTTCAGTTGATGGCAAGGGGGTTGATATTTATCAGCTTTCAACCTTAATCTTGGTTGGTGTGCAGGAGCACGAAATGCGTTTGGAAAATATTGAAGTGCGTCTTGCTGAGGTGGAAGAGCTCATTGCGCAAGGAAAAGGAGGTGGCTTAAACCTCAAGGCAACTCTTGAAGGGCTCGCATCACTCGGAGTAAAAATTTCAAACGGTGTTGCGGAAATGCGAAACCTTATGGCATCCGCGCTCACCGTTGGAACCAAAGAGAAGCCATCGGGCATTACCCTCTTTGATGAAGTTACTGGCGAGCCGTACTGTTTGAAAATCGTAAACGGAAATCCTCAAACCACTCCAGGATCATGCGCGAAAGCAGGATCTCCATCTGGTACCTCAGGTGAAGATACTGAAGCCCCCGTCATTACCATTAACGGAAAGAATCCTTCGCGCGTTGAAGTTGGGCAGTCATACACTGATCTCGGCGCCATGGTAACTGATAATGTAAATAATAATTTGGGAATTCAAACCACGGGAGCACATATTGATACCAGTATTCCAGGTGAGCATGTAGTTATCTATACCGCAACGGATCAAGCGGGGAATACCGCAACCAGCACGCGTCAGGTGATTGTCTTTGACCCGCGTGAAGAGAACGCGCTTCCTCCAAGTGATCCAGAAGGAGCAGTAATTGAAACCCCAGAGCCTGAAGCATCTACGGCAACCAGCACTGAATCGGGAGAGAGTGACCTAGAACCTATTCCTCAAGACGAACCAATTGATGCTACACTAGAGGATCCAGTAGTCGAAGAAGACAAAGATGAGATAGAGGTATTGAGAGAGACAGAAAAAGCAACAACTACGCCAGCCGATATTGAATAAGAGCTAATCTATATAACCACATGAAAGAGACATCAATGAAAAAAACATATCTACAAGCAATCATTACCACACTCTTTTTGGTGGTTGCAGGATATATGGTATTTCAGTTTGCCGAGGATCGTGTCGATCCAGAAGTCCCGCTTCATTTTGCTCCAGCATCTTCAGTACTTACTTCTCTTCCAGAGGTTTCTCCAGAACAACAGGCCACAGTTGAAGCTCGAAAGGAAGAGCGGGCGGTTACTCAAGATGAATTGATGCTTGAAGGGAAATATGAGCATGAGTATGGTTTTTCATTTCGCCACCCGATCAATTTTACAGCGACGAGTTTTGCTGAAGGAGAAGGGGAGAGTATTGTGGTGCAGGATACAAATAAAGGGAGTGGTTTTCAAGTGTATGTCGTGGGCTTTAGCGGCGAGGATACCAGTATCACTCCTCAACTCCTTGCGCGCGACATCCCCGATATGGAAGTAATTGACCCACAACCAATTTCTCTAGGGGGAGGCAATAGCGGTTTAGCATTTATTACTCCGCATGAAAATGGTGAGTATATTCGAGAGGTCTGGTTTATCTTGAATGGTTATCTGTATCAGATTTCAGGTTTTGCTGATTTGGATCCTCTGATAAGCGCTGTGCTTCAAAGTTTTAGATTTTTCTAAGCACGAACGATAAAAAATTGTTATGAAGCTTCACATGGAGATAATAAAAAAGCAGAGTATAAAAAATAGAGTTTTCTATGGCTTTCTTTTCATTTTCGCCTTCTCCCTTAGTTACCCAAGCGTGCTTCATGCAGGGACAATCAACTCACTTCAACGCCCTCCCAATAATGTAGGGCTTGTAGGGTACTGGACCTTCGACGGCAAAGACGATGGGAGAGACCAAAGTGGCCAAGGAAACCACGGGAAACTTTCTGGATCTGCCACCTCTTCAGTGGTGACCATTGGAAAAATTGGGCAGGCGTTTGAATTTGATGGAGCAGATGACGAGATCATCCTAGATGGTTATACTGATTTCGATTTTAGTCAAGAAAATTCATTTACGATTGCTGCGTGGGTATTACCCTCTACAACTGATCCAGATTTTGCAATTTTTTCTCGAGGAGGGGTGCATAGTTCAGCAAGTAATCACGTCTATTATCTTGCGAAACATACCTCAGATGGCAATCGATGGGAAGGAGAGATCTCTGATGGAACTAATTTGATTACCGTAAATGTTGCAGGAAGTGTTTCGCTAAATGAATGGCAGTATATGGTGTTAGCTTGGGATGGCACAACTTTGTCGTTATACAAAGATGGGGGACTCATTGGATCTAGTCAGAATACAAGCTTTACTGGAATCTGGAATAATTTCAGTGATACTTCTATTGGTGCAGACGCAAAAGGCGGACGTTATTATTTTAATGGGAGAATTGACGATGTGCGAGTGTACAGTCGAGGACTTTCAGCAGATGAGATTTTTCGCCTTTATAATGCAGGAGCCTCAAAGCTTGGTGTCTCAACGCGCCCTAAAGCAGACAGTCTTCATAATAATTTACTTGCTCACTGGACCTTCGACGGCAAGAACGGCTTTGCTGATGTCTCAGGAAATGGCAACAATCTAAGTTCTATCGGAGGCACGATCAGGCAAGTGATTGGAAAAATTGGGCAAGCTCGAAGCACCAATAGCCAGTGTATTCACGGGCTTCCAGGCTTTAGTCTAGGAGGAAAGTCTTTCACGATTACCGGATGGTGGTATCCAACTTCACTCTCTAATTCAAGTAATACATATTTAATGAGTAAAGGTAAGGGTGGTGTCGCGGGTATGGGGCTCTATGCTACCGCAGGAGAATTTAATTTTCTGATTAGCGATTCAAATGGACCTAATTATACTATTGATTGTGGTGGAACCGCGAATCAGTGGAATATGTTTACGGTTACTTTTGATCTTGATACACAAATACTTCGTTGCTATTTAAACACTAGTTTCCAAGATAGCGCCGACCTCTCAAGTGAAGCAACTAATTTTGACGATAGTTATCGATTTGCTTTTGGTGGAAGAAGCCTTTCAGGATCAAGCTGTGACCAACGCGCTAATAAAGAAACCCATGTTGACGATGTTCGAATCTATGACCGAGTATTAAGCGCGCAAGAAATAAAGCGTCTTCATAATATTGGAACCCCCACATCGTTTAATGGTACTGCTAAAGGAATGAGCAGTTTATCTGCCAATCTTATTGGGCACTGGACTTTCGATGGAAGCGATGGAGGGAGAGATCGAAGTAGTGAAGGAAATCATGGAGAGCTTACGGGTGTCGCCACTTCTTCGGCCGCGACGATTGGAAAAATGGGGCAGGCGTTTTCGTTTGATGGGGTCGATGATTATTTAGTGATCTCTTCGGGTCTTAACCTCACTCAATACCCAATCACCTTGAGTGTATGGACAAGCCTCACCTCTGAGGCTGGTGGAACCGCGTTTTGGGTTGGAGATGAGAGCCGTAATAATAGGTATTTCAGAGTTCAATCTTCCTCCTCCGGACATTCAGTCACGCTAAAATATAGCTCGCCTCAATCTACCATCTCGACGAGTGACACGGTAGAAGTTAATATCTGGCACCATATTGTTGCGGTATATCGAAGTAGTACGGATCGAGAATTATTTGTGGATGGAGTAAGTCGTAGTACCGCGACAAGTGAAGTTGATTTTCCAATACAAATCGATAAAACCGTAGTTGGAAGGCATGATGGTACGTCTTCAGGAGATTATTTTCCAGGAAAAGTTGACGATGTTCGAGTGTACAGTCGAGCGCTTTCCGCAGAAGAAATCAGGGGGCTCTATAATATAGGTAGATAATTTTGAAAAATGAAGACATGAAAGCAGGTCTAGGATTACAAAAAAGATATAAGGAATGTGTCGTGGCAATCTTATTGTTGCTTTCTTTTTATCCCGGGGTCTCATTTGCTGCTGGCACCTTAAACAAACTCCAACGCCCTCCCAATAACGTAGGGCTCGTGGGTTACTGGACCTTCGACGGCAACGACATGCCTGGAGGCACGGTGAATGATATTTCAGGAGAAGGAAATCATGGAAATATGTCTAATATGGCAACGAGCACCTCTCGAGTAGCGGGTAAGATTGGGCAAGCACTTAAATTTGATGGGGGGGATGATTCAATAGATATATCAGGAGCATTACAGTCTTCACTCCCCTTTACTTTTAGTGCTTGGGTTAAAACAAATAATGCAGGAGTCAATGCGATTCTGATTCAAGGTAATAATGCTAATGATACGAAAGTTGGTATTGAAGTTAATGGCACCAATGCTCATCTTAGATACCAAGGAACTTCTTCGAATGAAAATTTTGCTGGGACCTCGGTAATTAACGATTCAGAATGGCACCATATCGTTGGTGTATTTAAATCTGCTTCAGATCGTGAGTTGTTTGTAGATGGTGTTTCTGAAGCGACAAATACTAATACTTTAGCTTTACCTACATTTAATAACTTAAATATTGGTTTCCAAGAAGACCAATCACCAGGAAATTACTTTGATGGCTCTATAGACGATGTCCGCATCTACAACCGCGCGCTTTCCGCGGGTGAAATTGCGCGTATGTATAATGCAGGCGCTACATCACTCGGAGTATCAAAGCGTGCGAATAAAGGGTCGCTCCAGAATGGCCTCGTCGGCCACTGGACCTTTGATGGTAAAGACATGCCACTTGGTACTGTCAGGGATGTCTCAAGCCAAGGTAATCACGGGAGTATGGTAGATATGGCGACCTCAACCTCAAGGATTGCCGGGAAAGTGGGGCAAGGAATTAAATTTGATGGGATTGATGACTATATTAACATCCCTGATGGAGATACGTTGGATGGATTTACTAATACCACCGTTGCTTTGTGGATTAACCCTAGCAGTCTAAGTGGCTCTCAACAATTAGTTAATAAATATGAGCCTACTGGCGACCAAAGGAGTTATACGCTCGTTTTCGAAAACTCGGGAATTATCCGTTGGGCTTTTTCGAATGATGGGACCTCAGGAACTTTCGGAGATTGGGATACAGATTCAACGGTCATAACATCTACAGGTACTTGGTATCATGTGGTCATTACACATCAAGATGCGGCAAATAATGTTGATATTTATATCAATGGTTCAGAAGTAGCATCAACATTAAAGACTGGTTCAGTCACGTCTATTCATAGTGGTACAGCGGAATTATCTTTAGGTATTTATAAACCCACTCTTGTTAATCCCTTCAACGGTTATATGGATGATGTCCGTATTTACAACCGCGCGCTTTCAAGTGAAGAAGTAAGGCGTTTGTACGAGATAGGCGTTTCAGAAAAAGTATCGATCACACCACAGAGACGTGTAACAGAAGGTCTCGTGGGTCACTGGACCTTTGATGGCAAAGATATGCCCGGAGGCACGGTGAATGATATTTCAGGAGAGGGGAACCATGGAAGTATGAAGGGGATGGCCACTTCTACTTCGCGAGTAGCTGGAGTGCTCGGCCAAGGATTGTATTTTGATGGAGGGGATGACTATATCGATGCCGGAGATCCCACAACTACGGATGGTCTAGAGCAGTTTTCGGTGAGTGCGTGGGTATCGATTGATACCAACCTTTCCCTCATGATCGCGTCACGATATGAGACGACTGATTTAAGCAATAGCGCCTTTTATTTCTCAACTATTGTGGGAACCAGTAATCTAAGGTTGCGCATGTTAGTTCCGGCATCTAATGGAAATTTCGTACATTGGACTTCGGATGACGAGGTGTTGAGTATTGGTTCAATGGCGCATGTGGTGGCGGTGGTTGATGTGGCTTCTGATACGGCGACACTCTATGTAGACGGGAGTGCGGTTACGGCTCCAAAGGCTGATTCTGGAACGGGCGGACCGTCTGCGCTCAATACCGTCTCAACCCCTCTCTTGATTGGCGGGAGGCTATCGAGTGGTGCGCTTGACCTTCCGTGGGAGGGAGAAATTGATGATGTGCGGATGTATGGTAGATTGCTTTCCGCAGATGAAATTCAGGCACTTTATAATCTAGGAAGATAAGTGGTTATCAACAGGAGGACTTTTGTATGAAAAATATATTGACTACTATGAATAGGTATTTAGTTTTATCATTTTTATGAAGAAATTTTTTCTAACAGTACCCCTTTTGTTATTGTGTATCGTATTCTTTCTGCCAGGTAGTGTCTTTGCGCAGTTTAATAAATTAAAGCCAGGAGATCAGAGTGAGGAGGTAACATTTCTTCAAAGATTTTTAAATACCTTAGGGCAGACCGTAGGCAGTCATTCACAACCAGGTTCTCCTGGGAATGAGACAAGCTATTACGGAGACCTTACGACAAGTGCTGTTCAGGCGCTTCAGTGTGAGCACGGTATTGTCTGCAATGGAAATCCTGAGTCAACAGGTTGGGGAATGGTAGGGCCAAAAACGAGTGCACTGTTAAATAGCCTCTTCTCAAAGGTATCGGGCGTGTTCTCATTAAATCCAGAAACCCAGGTCGCGGCGCTTCAGGGCGCTGGTTCAGGACTTATTGGTTATTGGAAGTTTGATGAAGCTTCAGGCACGAGCGCTCAAGATGCTTCTGGTAATAACAACAATGGTGCATTGAAAAATGGGGCTACGTGGAATGAGGGAAAGGTGGGAGGTTCTCTGAGTTTTGACGGTACGGATGATTATGTTGATGTGGGGACGTTCTCGGTAAGTGGTAATGCGATGACAATCTCGGCATGGATCTATCCAGTTAAACACAGTCGAGATATGCGGATCATTTCAAAATCAACAGACATTTATCTTCAGAATTGGACGTTGCTGGTTGATGATGGAACTGATGATCTAGAATTTAGAGTTACGACAGGGAACGGACCAATGCAACAACTAGACGGGAATCGTAAAGTCCCGTTAAATCAGTGGAGCCATGTGGTCGCCACGTATGATGGAAACCGAATGAGACTCTACCAAAACCAAGAATTGATTGCTGAATCAGGAGTCGTGACGGGCAATATACAAACCGGCAATGAGCGGGTATTGATCGGAGATAACATGCCGCTTAAATCGCGTCCATTTTCAGGAAGGCTTGATGAGGTGAGGGTCTATAACCGAGCACTTTCATTAAATGAAATTCAATCATTATTTTCTCTCGGAGAGGAGGGTAGCGCCTCTCCGCTAAATGGGCAATGCGGGCAAACGGTCAATCAATGTATTCAGGGTTCATTGAGTGATAGTGCTGACTCAAATACTCACTATCTCTGGCAGTGTTTAGGTGAAGGGGGTGGAACAAATGCGTCTTGTAGTATTCCAATTCCGGTTACTCCCACCCCTTCTCCTACCACCTACTCTCTCACGGTCTCTAAATCAGGAACCGGACAAGGAACGATTACCGGATCAAACAGTACTATTAACTGTGGCACAGCTTGTAGTCAGTCAGGGATTACCTCTGGTACAAGTATTACCTTGACCCCCACCCCTCAAGCAGGTTCCACCTTCACCGGTTGGTCTGGTGGTGGATGTTCAGGAGCAGGTTCGTGCACCTTTACGTTGAATGCGAATACTACGGTTACCGCGGTGTTTTCTGTCGTGGTAGCAAGCCCTCCCCAAACAACAGGGACCCATTATGTTCGTGCCGGCGCCACCGGTAATGGAAGTGGTTCTGATTGGGTAAATGCTTATCCATCACTTCCGGAAAGCTTGTATCGAGGGCACACGTATTATATTGCAGATGGTGTTTATGGGAGCTATACGTTTGATGATCCAGTGGATGGAACTAGGGAAATTGTAATTAAAAAAGCAACTCTCAGTGATCATGGGACAAGTAATGGGTGGAATTCTGCTTATGGTGATGGGCAAGCAATTTTCACTAAAAGTATTGGCTTTGAAAGTGATCACTGGACGGTTGATGGGAATACCCCAATCGGAGTATATGGTTTTCGTGTTAAGGGAACAGAATCGACACCAAGTTATATGGTAAGTATGGGAACAAGTAAAAACCCACGTTCTCATTTGACCATTAAGGGTGTTGAATTGGACGGTGTTGATTTACCTCAGCGAGGTGTTAATGGTTTTAATTTTACAAACGGTAAAGCGCATTTTTATAATTGTTGGGTTCATCATGTGACTTCCGACCCGTTTGCTATTACGAATACCTCTGATGTTGTTATTGAGTACTCACATATTAGCGATAGAACACCATTGTCTGGCGCGCACGCAGATGCAATTGCGGTACAATCATCATCAAACAAGTTGATTATTCGTCATAACATTATTGATTGGAATGGCCAGCTGATATGGTTCGATGGTACAGGATCAGCAGTTTATGGAGATTCTGAAATATACGGTAATGTGTTTACGAACAGTGCTACCAACCAACCACCAGCAAGTAATACTGGGATCAAAGAGAGTTCTCAGGCCACCCTCGGAAAACTAATTGTTTATAACAATACTTTTGCAGGTATTTGGGCGGCTCATTCAGCAACCGGCGGCCCTGGTAGTGTGATTCGCAACAATATCTACTTTGATCTTAAAGCACGCGCTGGCGCTATCTCTTTTGGGTCTTCAAGCCATGATTATAACTGGTTTGACACCGCATTAGGTTCTTCATTTGGAGAGCCCCACGCGCAAGTGGGGAATAACCCATTTATTGATTACGTAAATACTGACTTTCGTCTCAAATCAGCCACACAGCTTGGAGAGGTTTTAGGTTCACCTTACAACAGCGACCGCGCGGGAAATATTCGTGGCGGTGACGGAAATTGGGATTTAGGAGCATACGAGTTTTCAGGAAGTTCACAACCTCTGCCACCACCCAATCCTGATAATCAATCAGATACGTGTACTAGTATTTCCCAAAGAGGGATTAAGTGGTTCTTTGATAAAAGCTATCCGTGTGGTCAATTTATCAATGGTGATTGGTGGGTGGTAGGGCCAGTTGTTGTTGAAAATATTACTCCAAAGGACCCTGATCCATCATCAGGTCCAGATCTGCACGGTTCAATGATAAGTGTTGATCCTGGAACAGATCAGGGGTTTGACAGCCGAATGTTTGAATATGACCCTTCGCTCAATGTGGCCAAGAGGCTTCCCCTTACTATTCAAAATGGGCGCTCATTACTATCTGCAGTTAGTTTGCTCAATGCGAATGAGGATCCGTGGACCAAAGAAGTAGCAGTTTTAACGGTTGTATCAACGCCCCCTCCTCAGAATGCGTTTCGACCGCCCCACTATGGTACCGGGGAGGCTTACGGTGGGAGTAAGCCGACATGGACTACTGATCAATTGCAATGGAATGTGCTTCGAAATCTAGCTCCAGTCGGTAACTTTCCTCATATTAGTTCCTTTAACCAGGAGTATGAGCAACCAACTACCGCTTTTCAGAATGGATGGAAAAATCAGAGGATGCAAACAAAAGAGAGTAACCCTCATTATGGAAGGGATTATGCGCGGTGGCTTGATGATGCACTCGCTGTGATCAACTTCAATTATTCTCAATCAGAAAAAAATGATTTGGTTATTAAGTTGGTTCAAATTGGTATTGATGAATGGGGTGCTATTGTTAATGGTAAATATTGGAGAGCCGATGGAGGACATAATCATGGCCGGCAAATCATGGTCGTCCTAGCAGGCGCCCTACTTGGTGATCCAACTATTTTAGCTAAAGGTAATGCTGATGCGGTGGTGTATCAAGAATCAGAACAGACCTTCTTTATCACCCAAGAGGATATTAATCGAAGTCATGAAGTTGCGCCAGGAAAAAGTTATACGCTCATTGAATACACTCAAAATCAACTTGGTTTGGCCGAATGGGGTATTCAGCATACGGGAAATCCTCAGTGGGATAACTGGAACTGGAATACAAGTTATCGATGGCCCCAAGCAGGAGAGGGAATTATGACGACGGGAATTCTGGCAAATATTATGGGGTTTGAAAACTATTTCAATCATCCACCTTTGTTTGCCTATTTAGAACAGCGAATATATCCAAATATTTTATTACAGAATACGAAACCAGGGGATCGCGCGTATCGATGGTTTAAACTCTACGACACTTACTATGATAAAAAAGTTGCTGGAGAACCAGCGCCAGTTCAGCCTACATTAATTAGTGCGCCAGTTATTAATCCCGGAGTGAGAAATTCATTGAGTCCTATCCAAGTATCAATAACCTCGCCTACCTCTGGCTCGACGGTCTATTACACGATCGATGGTTCTACTCCAACAGAAGGGAGCAGGCAATATATCGGAGCGTTTACGATCACTGCTGATACGATTGTCAGAGCTATTGCGTTTAAAGATGGAACTAAAAGTTCTATCACTTCAGCTGAGTTTGTGATTGGAGCTCCAGAACCAGACAATGGGTGGGAGAATTTTCCTCTCAGTTCGCCACAGCGGTCAAAGTTTATTGCTTCATATGAAGTGACCCCATTAGCATTAAATATTGATGGGGTATCTGGTTTGTCGGATGGCGAAGCGTATGCATATACTGATCTAGGCCCTATCGTTCGTTTTTCTCCTAGCGGTATCATTGATGCTCGAAACGGAGGAAGATATGAAGCGGATAACACGATTCAATACCGTACGGGTGTGACCTATACGGTATCCGTTACGATTGACGTAGATACGCATACGTATAGTGTGTCAGTTTCTTCGCAAGGTACCTCGTCGGTGCTTATTGCTGATAATTATTCATTTCGAAATGAACAGATTGGTGTAAGTCAGTTAAACAACCTCGGACTCTTCAATAGCTCGGGCGTAAATAAATGGAATGTTAAAAATTTCACGCACACATTGATTTCTGCGTCATCTGTTTCTGGTTTTGCTCAGAACGACCGTATTAAGGTGGAGACCGGCGATAGCTCAAAACTTAATGTAAGAGTTGCACCAAACACTTCGATTTTAGGGCAACAAGGAAATGGTGTTCAAGGCACGTTGATTACTGGTCCGGTATATTTAAATAATTTGTGGTGGTGGAATGTTGACTTTGATTCTGGAGAGGATGGTTGGGTTGCAGAAGATTATCTTCTTCTTTACGAGGAGGAGGTGCCCTCAGTCGATACTACCGCTCCAAGATTTCTAGAGTTATCGGTAAGTAATATTACCACAACCACAGCGACCGTAGACTGGAAGACTGATGAGAACGCAGATACGCAAATTGAATTTGGATTAGGAAATGGAGTGTCGAGTTTTACCAATTTAGATCAAACACTTTCAACTACACACGAGCAAATGCTTACGAACCTCACCCCAGGATCAACCTACTGGTTCCGCGTGAGGGGTAGGGATGCCGCAGGAAATCTTGCAGTCTCACAGAATGGGACGATTACGACGAGGTCCTTGCCTCCTGTTGATACACTAGCTCCGGTTCGGTCCTTCGGGAAGCCTGATAGCACGCTTCCTAATACCGCAACCTCGACGACACTCTCAGTGGTGACTGACGAAAGAGCAGTATGCCGATATAGTACCTCTTCTGGAAGTCTTTATGATTCAATGATCTCTTTTGCAAAGACTGATGATACAACACACACTGTTGAGATTTCAGATCTGAAACCAGATCAACAGTACCATTATGTAGTGCGTTGTAGGGATACTCACGGGAATGTTAATGCTTCCCCATACTCAATTAAGTTCTCAGTTATGGCACTTCCTCCAGAATTTTCTGATACTGACGATGACGGAGTTGAGGATGCAAAAGATTATTGTCCTCGCACTCCTTCCTCACTTCGCCTTCTGGTAAATAAGCATGGATGCCCTAAACCACACGCTGAAACCTTCGATATCAAACCAGATTTCCATTCAGAAGATCTGCGAAGTATTCGGGAGTTTACCCTTGGCAAAAGCACCGCCGGAACTATTACATGGCGCACCTCGCTTACTCTCTTACGGGACACCCTTGAGGATGAAGAAGTTCGGAAAAAGAATTTAGATTTTGATAGAAATATCATTATCACTCCTCGAAAAATAATTATTGATGAAATCGAATTACCAGAGCTGAACAAAGAAGCAACACTGACCTTCTTCGATGTTACGATGACGGACCCACGGATTATCCGGAATGGAGAAGAATGTCCAGAGACGGTCTGCTCAAACATTGTCTATGATGCTGAGTCGAACACGCTTACCTTTACCGTCAATGGCTTTTCAACCTATGAAGTTATTGAGGGGTATACACCACCACCCGAATCATCAAGTTCAGGTGGCGGTAGCGCTCCTGCTGGGGGTGGAGGCGGTGGGAGTGCCCCGTCGTCCTTCTCATCGGGTGGCGGTGGATCTTATTCATTACCACCAGATATTGGATCAACCGCAACGAGCCAGACCGGAGTCCCCGAAGCTCCATCAGTAGAGACCGGAGCGGCGGAGGGGAGTTGCCTTCTCAAGACTCCAAGCCGTAGTTCCTCACTCACTGCTTCTCAAGTTGAATCTATTATCAATTTATTGAGCACATTTAACACTGCTCAGGAAGTGGTTGAGAATGTCCATTGTGCGCTCCTCGGAATTGAGCCCGATATCCCAACCGGTTTAAGCGGATCTTCGGTTGCGCCTGATATTGTCTTTGATCGAGATTTAACATTAGGTGATGAAGGCCAAGACGTAAAAGCGCTTCAAGTTTTTCTTAACAATCAAGGATTTACGATTGCGGTTACCGGATTAGGATCTTCTGGCAATGAAAGTACTTATTTTGGCAATCTTACTCGAGACGCGCTCATCCGCTTCCAAGAGGCCTATCGCTCTGAAGTACTTACTCCTGGTGGTTTTGTAAGAGGTACTGGATACTTCGGTTCATTAACACGGAAAAAAATCAGCAGTCTTTTGGGTGGGAGTATCTCTCTACCAAGCGAAGGTTCTTCATCAGTGTCTGAAAGTTTTACTCGCGACCTTACCATTGGCTCTGAAGGCCAAGACGTAAAAGCGCTTCAAGTTTTCTTGAATAATAACGGGTTTGTCATTGCACCAAGTGGCCCAGGGTCAGAAGGAAATGAGACGACATTCTTCGGAAACCTTACTCGAGACGCGCTTATTCGCTTCCAAGAAGCCTATCGAGCTGAGGTGCTTACTCCCGTTGATCTCACTCAAGGCACGGGCTACTTTGGACCATCGACACGAATAAAAATTAATGCTCTGCTGCGATAGCAGAGCTTCTCATGATTTTTATTATTCTGGCGCATACAAGACGATAGCGTTATAATTGAGGCTGATTAGAAATATAATCGATTTTGTTGTTATGAAAAAAATTCGTGTGGGAATTAATGGTGCAGGAAGAATTGGACGTGCTTTCATGCGCATCGCGCATCGCCGAAAAGAAATTGAAATTGTCGCGGTAAATGATTTGGCTGACATTAACACCATTGCCTACCTTTTAAAGTACGATAGTGCGTACGGGGTGCTTGATCGAGAAATCTCAGTTACCTCTCCTCAGTCATTTCAGTTTGATGGAAATAGTATTCAATATCTGCAAGAGCGGGATCCGGAGAAGCTCCCCTGGAAAGATCTTGACATTGATGTGATTGTTGAAGCAACAGGGCATTTTACGAGTTTTGAAAAATCACAGGCGCACATTAATGCTGGCGCGAAGCGTGTGGTCATTACCGCACCGGTAAAAGAAGATCAGGGCGGCGCTACTGTTTTAATGGGAGTTAATCATGAGTTACTTGCCTCGTGTAAAATTAGCTCAAACGCTTCTTGCACCACGAATGCGGGAAGTCCGTTATTGAAAATTCTCGATCAAGGAATTGGGATTGAGAAAGCTGTTCTTAATACCGTGCACGGATATACGGCAAGCCAGTCTCTGGTTGATAGTCCGGTTGAGAAAGATATGCGTCGCGGAAGAGCAGCGGCCGTTAACATTATTCCTTCTTCCACAGGAGCCGCAATTGCAACCACGAAAGCGCTCACTTCTCTCGCGGGCAATTTTGACGGTGTTGCGCTCAGGGTTCCGGTGATTGCCGGTTCTATCGCGGACATCACATTTGTAAGTAAGCGTGATACCAGCGTTGAGGAGGTTAATAAACTCCTCTCGGACGCGGCTCAAGGTGAAGCGTGGAAGAATATTTTTTCAGTAACGGATGAGGCGCTTGTCTCATCAGATATTCTAGGGAAGCCATTTGCGGCAATTGCGGATCTTTCTTTTACGCGTGTGGTAGGAGGAAATTTGGTAAAGGTGCTCTCATGGTATGACAATGAAGCAGGGTATACCCATTCTCTTCTTCAGCATGTCGCGGAAGCGGGGAAATATACTGCGTAATAGTAAGTTTTATCCCCACCAGTATTTTGCTCGTTTATCCGGCTTTGGTTATGATAAGAGTTGTATATGAATAGTAATAAATCTGTTTTTCTTAAAGTAAGTGTCCTCGTGCTTGGTATTTTTTCAATCTTTTATCTCTCAAATCATAACGATCTGTTAATAAAGAACGGGTTGTGGAATTTTGCTTCTCCGGTTGTGCCTCAAGGTGCAAGTATTGTGCAAAGCTTTAAGACGGAAGAGCTTTTTGGCGTCTCTCACCCTGATCAGATCATTGACTTCGATTTAGCGCAGACCGCAAATCTCTCCGGAACCTACGGAATGGCAGGACCTGATGGAGTTAATGTTCCTTTTCAGCTTCTTGAGGGCGGTAAGAAGGTCGCGGTTCGTACTAATCTAGGTGCGAACGAAGAAAAACAATGGATTCTCTATACGGGTAATGGTGCAACACAACCGAGTGGTTCAAATGCAGTGGTGGTGAGTGATAATATAGATTACCACGAGATTACTAATGGTATTACCGGAGTACGAATTCCTACTGCAAGCGCAATTACTTCGGGAAATCTAAATGGAGCAACTCCCGCACCAGTGCAGGGAATACGTTATCGTGATGGTGTATGGACGGGAACGGGGAGTATATTGCGATACTATACTGGGAGTCAATCAGGGTACGAGTCGTTTCAGGTGGCGAACCATTCCGTAACTTTTCTTGAAAGAGGCCCACTTAAGACTGTTGTTCGAGTTCACTATGAGCGCTCTGGCGGAGGATACTATACCTCGTTAATAACGCTTGAGGCTGGGCAGCCATCAATTCTCTTTGAGGAAGATTCAACGCTTGACCTAGCTTATTCTATGGGAGTCTATGATGGTCTTGATCCTGATCAAGCGCGCTACCGAGGGCATCGATCGAGCTCTATTGAAAATGGATATAAGGTTGACGGTACTATTTATAATCCTATGCATGAGCGATCTGCCCAAGATGCGTTTGTTGATTTAACATTTACTTCTCCGCGTTCATATCCCCGCGTCTCCGTTTGGGATAGGTGGTCAACAGATACCGGTCCTTACTGGCAGTTTTATGATAAAGACGCGGGTAGTAGTAGCAATTTACTCGGTGTATTTTCAGGGCAAGCATCTCGAGCGCTCGGAGCAGCAAATAGTGGCATTGGAATTTCAACAGGTCCTTCAGGGATAAACGATCTCGATACGTTCGTTGGCATCAATGGAGTAACGCACGTAGTATATCGTGCTGGGAGTGAGCTGTGGTATCGGGCTTTTGGTGCTAACTTGACCGCGGGCAATCCAATTTTTATTGGAAGTGGTCTTTCTGCTCCAGATATTGCACAGTCATCGAATGGTACCGTGGTAGTCGCGGCATACGATAATAGTGCTCCCAACAAACTTATCATGGCGACCCTTTCAGGGGGGAGTTTTACTCGGGAGGAAGTCTCTTTCGCTGACGATCTTTCTGTTACTTATTTTGAAAATCGCCCATATCATGCTATCGCGGGGACTCGTCATTTTCTTATGATCCTTGCAGGCGATGGGCAAATAAAATTGTTCTCACGTGCATTAGGAGAAAATAATTTTGTGTTTGAACAAAATGTGGTTCCCCACTATAACCCGTCTGAAGGAAGGAAGCCGCAGTTTACCGCGCTTCAGGATGGCAGGGTTGCGCTGACATATACCGATAGCGGAGGGTATGCCGATGTAATGGTGATCGAAGCCGGAGCACGAAATTTTGCGCCCGGGCAACAGCGCCTCTTTTTCCATCTCTTAAACCGTATTATTGACGGAGTTAATTACGGAGGAAGCAATCTAAACTTCGGTACCGCAATTGATGGAAAGACAGGAAATATGTTTCTTGCAAACCATGCGGGGGATCTCATGCTTTTAGAGCCGAGTAGTACAGGGGCGCTTGCTCGCACTCCCTCGCTTACTGACTTAAGTGTTCCGGTTCAGCACCATGGCACCGGGCTTAATCGCCGAAGTATTGCAACAAATCAAGATGAAAGCGTGTTCTTGATTTCCCATGGTGACAGACTTTATATTTATGAGAATGGGGCATGGAGAGCGTTTTCTTCCGCAAACAACCTGGGGATTTCTGGAGAGCAGGTGGTATTTAGTGCTTCAGAGAATAAATTTGTCGTCTTTGGCAGGCACGAAGGAATCCTTAAGGTGTGGACATGGCAGGTTGGCGATAGCGCGTTGACCGAGCTTTCTTCCTTCTCTGATACAGAAAAGAAGTATTTAAACTTAAGCGTGGCTATCAATAAAACTTCTCCTGATGCGCGTAAATTTGATCGTGTACGATTCCAGTGGAGGTTCTTTGTGAGCACCAAGGCAGATCTCTCAAATCCACTCACCGTTCAACCGGTGGCAAAGCAAATGAATTTGCACGGCGGGATTAATCTCAATAAGATTCATCGATATGTACCTGATTTTCCTGATCCCGCATCAGGGTATGGAGGGCTCTATATGGACGCGAGCGTCGTTAGGAACCTAATCACGCAATTGCGTGCGGATACGGGAGGGCCTCACGGTGGAGGAATTCATGGGTATTTGTATAACAAAGAACCAAGTGCTCGAGGGCTTATCGATATGTGGGCTGATAGTAGTGGTGCTACCACCGAAAGAGAAGCTGACAAGATTCGTACTCTCGCGCAGAATATCCTCAATGCGTATGTAAACGGAGATGGTATTTATGATGAGAAGTATTCTTATTGGCATGGAGGTTTGCGAATGAATGAGAGCGCTGTCTTCATTGATGCAATTCTCGCAGACCCAACCGTTACCGCGAATGATAAAAAGACCATGAAAGGAGTTGCGTCATTATTTGGAAATATTCTTTGGGATGACGATTTTGTTCCGTTGTTTGTGGAGCATGGATTGAACCTTGGAACTGCAAACATGCCTATTCAACAAACAGGATACCGTGATTTCTATACCCTCTTCCTCCGGACGCATCCATTTATGACAGACAAGATAAGCGGTGTCGCAAGTCGCACCAGCGGGCGTATTGGAAATATTATTAATAGTTACGGTGCAGAGATTGGCTCGACACACTATATCAGCGCGAGTGTAACTGCAATGCTAAACAGCGCCCAGCAGATTCAACGAACCGGCATTGATCTTTTTGCCACTGAACCGAGACTTGCTAAATTTGCAGAATTCTACATGAATTTTGCTACTCCACCAGAACCTCGTTTTAATAATCTACGAAAACTTCCCGCGATTGGGGATGGGTCAACTGAGAGTGATGGAGGGATTCTTGGGCAATTAGCAACCGCGTTTAGGGTAAGCGATACCACCTTTTCAAAACGCTTGATGTGGGTATGGGAAGCAATGGGGAAAGCGCACCAAGGATTTTTTGGCACTACCATTGTAAAAATTAATGAGGCACTATCTAAGGAAGACCCTCGTTTGGGAGACGCTACGTTTCCTGGCTGGTACTCTGTGCTACGAAACGGATGGGAAACTCTATACGAGACCGCAATATGGATTGTAAATGGAGATTATTATAGCGACCACCGACATAGCGATCAGGGTAATGTGGTAATGTACGCATTAGGCGCGCCACTCTCTATTGACTGGGGTTCATTCTATACTCCGCATGTATACGGATCGTATATGCACAGTGTCGTGGTTCCTGAGTCTCGTATTGGTCATTCATGGAATCAAAATGGGTCAGAATTTATTTCAGGAGGAATTTCAACAAAATCAAAACAAGAATCTTTCTCTTCATTCGGACAAAGTTCTTTCTCATCATCTTCCTTTGATTTGGGAAATAGTTCCTCGTGGACTCGAAATGTCGCGAGTATTCATCCCAACGATGCTTTACCTGTAGTGTTAATCAGAGATACGTTTAGCGGAAGCAACGCAAACACTTCAAAAATATCAACATTGAATTTGATGGCTGATGGAGCAGTTCAAACTCCTGGAGGACCAGTTACTCCAACAAAAAATTCATATTATACGAGAATTACTCCAAATAAGAGCGAGAAACCTTCATCGGGCTCGGTCTTTAACGTTCCGGCGGGTTTGCAGAAGTTCTCATTTGTGGGACAAACATGGAATAAGCATCCAACCAAAGGTATTGATTGGGATTTATACACACTCTCAAATGAAAATCAACAGGCATTTATTGGTAATTGGGGGCATGATTGGCATGGTAGTAGCGAAATGAGTCAATTTCAAACCGCAAACGGTAGAGGATTTGAAGAACGCCAGCATATTTTACGCATTAAAGGGAATGGTCCTTTCCAAACCATCATTCTTCCGTATCGAAAAGGAGAAAAGCCAAGTGATCTTTCAGTAACCCAGAATGGAAATGATGTCGTGATTTCCCACGGCAGCGAAGTAACTCGAGTAAACCCATCTTTCTACGCATACACCAATGGGAATAAAAAGACCCTTACCACGTTTGGGGTTACGCAAGGAGCCGGAAATGGTATTACGGTGAGCGGTGGAGCTACCGAAGTGGTGATACAAGGTAGTACCGCGACCATCACACTGCATGGTGCGAGTGGTACCCGTACCATCACTCTTCCTTCGGGAACCTGGGGTACTCATACGCGACTCACGAAAACAGGGCCTACTACTTATCAAGCAAGTTACACTGCTGGAGTACCACTCATCATTACGCTTAATGGAAGTAATGTCGTTGAAGAGGATCCGACAGATGTGATTCCAGAAACAGGGGGTGACCCGGCGGCTGACCTTGATGGAGATGGTATTACTGACGATAAAGATATTTGCCCCAAAACCCCAGAGCATCTTGCTATTTATGTGAATGATCTTGGGTGCCCGCAGCCAATCACCGATACCTTCGATATCAAACCAGACTTTACGGGACGTAATCTCACTGATTTTACTAATTTTGAAATCGGACGTTCTGCTTTTGCACGAATTACTTTTACAGAGAGGGTGAAGCTAATCCGAGATAGTGGTTCAGCAGAATCACGGTTAAATCTTGATTCACACATCAAGCTCTCGAAACAGCGAGTTGAGATCAATACCACCGGTCTTCCTGAATTGAATAAAAAGGCCCGTATTACTATGTACAATGTTGACGTTGCCAATCCTCGTATTCTTCGGGATGGATTTCCATGTACCACCTGCACGATTACTTCATTCAACCGTACCTCAAAGACGCTTACCTTTACGGTTAATGGATTTTCCGTCTATTCTGTCGACGAGAGCCCGAGTGGAACCACGGTGATTACACCAGAAGAGGAAACTACTCCTCCACCAAGCACCGAGACTGAAACAGGAGACACTTCTTCAGACCTTGGAGATGGAACTGGCAATGATGTTGGTGATACACAAACAGAAGAACCGCAGTATGTTACCACCAACGAAAATCCAGATAATGAAGTATTTAATGATCTCGTGCTTGACCCAGCATTTCCACCATCTCCAATTGATGGATCGGTAGTCGGCGCGGGAGCTTCTTCATCAATTAACGCAAAGACATTCACCCGCGACCTTACCATTGGCTCTGAAGGCCAAGACGTCAAAGCGCTCCAAG
>CALFYW010000035.1 GCA_937952265.1 uncultured bacterium | reverse complement strand
CCATGTATGCGTCTTCATCAACGAACGTTTTAAGAATATCCACGATGGCTTCATTACCGCTGCACACAGCTCCGACAAGACCCGGATACGCCATGACCTCCATGTATGCGTGAAAAAAGTTACCGAGTGCGGTTTGGCACGTGTTAATAAACGTCATAAACATCTCGAGTGCGAGCTCCTTGTCCTCTTTGATCGCAATCCAATAAATACTCAAGTTTTCATAATTGTCGTTTCCATTTCCAGCATCTTCGTACACGTGATTTGCGTGTTCAAGGATTTGGTGTTCAAGCTTTCGAAGCCTGTTGAGGTCGCCGTGGATGATAGCGTGTTGGAGTTCCATTTTGTATTACTGAATGGGTCAATGAGGTATCACTTAGGACTATTTTCGCGTTTTATTCTAACATGCGCTTGTGGCTTGTCACGAGGCGTTTCTTTGATAAGGCTCGTATGCATTTAGTATTTAGTTTTTTACAGGAGGGCATCATAAAAACTATGTCTAACATAAAGAAGGAGTATGGAAAATTGGGGTCGTCAAAGACCAATACCAGAAAACGAAGTTCCTTGTAATAATTTTGCACACGTAATGATCGTCGTGGTCGTACTAGTGAGTTTTGGCCTCGTAGTGTACTTTCGATGGCACGAGTAATCACACTCTATCTAATTCTTTTGAACTTCTACTGCGAGACCTCGACCGTGAGCGTGACATCCAACGAGCCACCGCATCTCTCATTCTAGTATCCTTTGTTTGGACAGTTTCATCTATGACACTTAGACCATTACACACATCCGGTTTATTGTCTTTATCTGGAAATTCGCGGTTAAATGCGTGTATGGTCTTATAAAGTATATCCGGATCTTCTCTGAATAATCGATCATATTCTTCACTGTGCTTTCTAACGAAATCCATGGCATCATCGCTTCTATGTTCTACTTCTAAAGAAAGTTCCATGTCTATATTCCTATAAAACTTTGAGTATTGAATACACATGGTCGAATGCGCCTCCATCATGGATGAACTATTACTGAATTTTGAAATGGACGTGAGTATGCCGGCTAACACGTTTAACACGGCAAATGTATATTGAAAAATGATAATGTTTCTCTTCATCTCCGGTGAAACATTATCATCACTTGGATTCAGTACGGCGAAACCACCAACACCTGTAATGGATGATATGATAATACATGGATATGTGAGTGCGTCGGTTAACCATTTATAATGTAACCTCGCATGGTTATGTAACCACCTGTACCCCGCGGCCTTTTCCGCCCACCTGCGGAGAAGGCGTTCCTCGCGCTCACACCACCCATTTGTGCAGACAGAAACACCGGTGTTCATTATTTTACGCAGAGAAAATATGCGCCTGACGCCGAGCAAGTTCGTCGACCTCATTATTCTTTTCATTCGTGGAATGCGCTCTCACCCATTCGATCGTGACTGTACTCATGAGTTCAATCAATTCAAAAATACGCACCCACAACTCCTTGTTTGCGACATCCTTACCTGTACTCGTCTTCCACCCGTTCGCGTGCCATTTCTTTGACCATTCGGTGATACCGAGTTTCACGTATTTACTATCCGTGTATACCGTGACGTCCTTTTCATCTAGCTCCAAACACTTTTCGAGCGCCTTAATCACGGCCGTCATTTCCATGATATTATTTGTCGACGTGTGGTGCCCACCTTCGACCACGAATTCTGGGTCGTAACACTTTGCCGCCCATCCACCCGGTCCCGGATTGCCTAGACAACTCCCGTCTGTATACACTTCGATCATGTCTTATAATTTCCTGGATTTTAAACTTTAACTGAAATATCGTTTCTAAAAAATAGTTTTCACTCTTTTTTAGAAAAAATGTTTTCAAAATACAATAATTTTTTATACTCTAAAATTTCTAGCGCTATTATTATTAAAGCTACCCCCATAGCCACTGTTATCAGAGATGGTTCTCGAGTTGAG
>CALFYW010000034.1 GCA_937952265.1 uncultured bacterium | reverse complement strand
ATTTATCGCCCAACAAGTACAGGAAGTTCTCCCATACGCAACTAAAACTTTGTCAGAATACCTACCATCAATACGTGAAATGGTAAACGTGACACAGTCAAATGTGGTCACATTTACAAATTTTAACACTAATGATTTATTGAGTAATACGACAATTATTCAGGCACAATTATTCAAAGGTGAAAACAAAGACCTTACGATTTCAGAAATAATAGACGAACATTCAATCAGAGTCGAAGAAGATCTCACCGAGATGTTACATGAAGATGATACTCGTCTATACATACACGGCGAACTAGTGGATGATTTCCTCTTCCTCAAAAAGGAATCTATATTCACCGTCGCCACCGCGGCCCTTCAAGAGGTGGACAGACAACTCCAAGTCGAGAAAGTGCGAAACGACGCACTTGAGAGTCGAATCGCGGAACTAGAAGGAATGGTCTCGTTAATTAAACACAATATGACGTGGCCAGATGAATGATAATAAAATATATCTACATTACAGATGAAGATAGATAGCGTACACGCAGAATTTTTGTCCGGTAACGCGGTATCGACCACCGTTACTAATCATTCGATTGTGTCACGAGACGGCAACGGTGGTGTATGGGCTACTAAACTTAATTCAACGAACCTAGCTTTGTCGCATAATGCGACTGCGAGAACCAGCGACACCATATTTTATTCTTCAGATGATGATATTGTACGAAAAAATACAGCCGCTGGTATGAGAGCATCCCTCGGTCTCGCAAACTCTGCTACGATTACAGCGGATAGCGGTAACACTGGCAGTGCTATTGTCGTAAGAGACGCGAGTGGAGATTTTAGTGCGGGGGTGATCGACGCGAATGGAGAAGCTCTCTCGAGTTTGAATGCATCTAACTTGGTGTCCGGAACTGTTAGTTCTGCTAGACTGAGTTTGAGTGCGAGTGATATCCCCAGCTTGAACGCGAGTAAGATTACTGCTGGTGACATCACCCGACCCATAGACACCTCGGATGGGGACTTCAGTGGTACAGTGAGCTTTGGTAGTTCTGTGCGTCAAATGATAAATTTATGGAGTACCTCATACGGCATAGGCGTACAGAATTCTACTCAATATTATAGAACTGCTGGTGGGTTCGCGTGGTTTAAAGGAGGATCCCACGATAATGATACCAATGACGCGGGTAGTGGTGGTGCACTCGCTATGAAACTTGATAGCAGTTATAACCTCACGGCAAGTGGTAACGTAACGGCATACTCAGATAAAAGGATAAAGACCGATATATCTAAAATTGATAACGCACTCGAAAAGGTGTGCTTGGTGAGTGGGTATACATACAAGCGAACGGACACGGGAGATGAAAGGAAACACACGGGTGTTATCGCACAGGAAGTCATTAAAGTCCTTCCAGAGGTTGTACATGGTTCTGAAGAAACGGTGTATTCGGTAGCCTATGGTAATATGGTCGGTCTTCTCATTGAAGCTATAAAGGAGCTTAAATCAGAAATTGATGAATTAAAGAAGTCAAAATGAATGTTGTAGATATATTGGGGTTTGCGAGTTCAATACTCATAACACTCATGTTCATCCGAGAAGTCATACATGTGTATCGTAATCAGGACGCGAAAGCTATAAATTACTCCTTTTTACATCTTAATCTTCTCGCGAGTGCGTTTGCACTCGTATATTCCGTGTATTATGACGTAGTTCCTATGACTATCACGAATGTATCTGCGGGATTGTTTTCGTTAGTGATGTATCACTTTAAATATACAAAGGAGGTTAAAGAAAAAGAAAGTACTATTAATGAAGTGGGGGTATAATCCCTTCTTCATATAAGCTCTTATAGTGTAGTGGTCATCACCTTGGACTTTGAATCCAATAACCCTGGTTCGAGTCCAGGTAGGAGCTTATCCGGCCTTAGCTCAGATGGAAGAGCAGCTGACTGTAGTACACAATACTAAATTTACAATGTAAAAATTGTTATCAGCGGGTCACCCGTTCGAATCGGGTAGGCCGGACCATTCCTCCTTAGCTCAATTGGAAGAGCACACGGCTGTTAACCGTGGGGTACTGGGATCGAAACCCAGAGGTGGAGAGAATGCACCCGTAGCATAGTGGTTAATGCGCCTCCTTAGTAAGGAGGAGATCGCGCGTTCAAATCGCGTCGGGTGCAACAAACGGGATGACGCAGTGGAAGCGTGTCGGGCTCATAACCCGAAAGTCAGTTGATCGAAACAACTTCTCGTTATCTTTACATGATGTAGCACCATCATGTAAAGATAGCCATTTAAAAAAATAACCTCAATATATATAAAATGTCTGGTGGTATTGCCCAACTCGTCGCCGTCGGCGCCCAGGATGCCCACCTCGTCGGCCAGCCTGAAGTCAGCTTTTTCAGATCTAACTATCGACGTCACACAAATTTTGCCCAAACCGTAGAACGCCAAGTGCTCCAGGGCGTTCCAGCTGATGGTGGTATCTCCACCGTTCGTTTCGAACGCAAGGGGGATCTCCTCGGATACTGCTACATCACGCGACGCGCCCCAGCCCCTCTCAACAAGTCTGAATGGGCTTCCCGAATTAAGAAGGTCGAGTGGTTGGTCGGTGGCCAGGTCATCGACGAACAAACGTCTCACTTTTCTCAGTACATCGCCCCAACTATCCTCGCCCAAAACACGAGCAAGGGTCCAGATCGCTCTTCTACTTCCGAAACTCGAATCTACCCACTTCGATTCTCTTTCTGTGAAAACTGGCAATCTGCGATCCCATTGATTGCGCTTCAGTACCACGATGTTGAATTGCGTATTACCTGGGACACCCCATTGGTCAATGATTATGAAGTCCACGCGCAATACATCTACTTGGATACCGATGAACGCACCACTTTGGCGGGTACTCCACAAAACATGATCATCACCCAAACGCAAAAGTCTATCGCGTCGGGTAACGCCATGCAAGAGCTCAACTTTAACCACCCAGTCAAGCTCTTGGCGTCGTCCAATGTATTTGACGGTACTCAACTCGGTATTGCCACCGGTTCCATGAAGCTCCAAATCAACGGTACCGATGTTACCGATTCCAAGCCAACCGTCCCACACTACACCGAGGCGTCCTTGTATTACCACACGACGTCTTCGTCCGTTGAGGATGATGCGGGTAACTACTTCTTGTATCCATTCTGCCTCGAGACCGCGAAGCTTCAGCCAACTGGTTCGCTCAATTTCAGTCGTCTCGACTCGGCGCGCCTCGTCTCCACCGGTGGTACCTTTACCGCTGGACAAGACGTGTACGCTGTAAACTATAATGTTATGCGTATTGAGAACGGTATGGGTGGTTTGAT
>CALFYW010000033.1 GCA_937952265.1 uncultured bacterium | reverse complement strand
CTTCGAAAAGCTTACGCTCTAAAGCTTTGTGCAGCCGCTCATTTGTCTTATAATCAAACTTTTTACCCTCAAGAGAAATAGCACCAATATAGTTCATGATTTCTCTTCGAAAATCATCTTTGCGCGACTCAGGAATTTCAATTTTTTCTTCAATGGACCTCATGATGCGCTCGTCGGGCTCCTCATCTTTACCAGTGAAAGGGTTTCTCACTCGCTCTTTTTGCGTATAGGCTTTAACATTATCGATGTAATTACCACATAGACGCGCTAATGCACTCTCATCCGCACTAATGGCACGTTGAACCTCAGCCTTAATAATTTCTTCATATTCTTGCCGAACCACTCCCAGTAACTCACGATAGTCTGCTCGCAACTCCTCATTTGAAATTAAAGAGTGATGCTTTAAACCCGACTCCAGTTCATTTAAGACCATAAATGGATTAACTGATCCCTTATTATTTTGTTGAGCCATAACAATGGCATTTGAAATTTTATCTTGAATATAGCGCGGTGAAACTCCATCCATACCTTCACGGCGAGCTTCCTTACGCAACTCTTTAATATTATCCTCTGTATAATTGGGCAAAGTCTTGCCATTATATAATTTTAACTTCTGCATGCGCGTGAGATTAGCCTTTTTAGGTTTCTCTAGGCGCGAAAGCACTCCCCACATGGCTGCAACTTCGAGAGTGTGCGGAGCTATACTTACACCACGTAAAACTCGTGAGTTAAAATCTTTTTCATAAATACGCATTTCTTCTTCTAGTTTGGTTATATAAGGTATATCAATTTTTACCGTTCGATCGCGCAAAGCCTCCATAAATTCATTATCTTGAAGTTTGCGATATTCTGGTTCGTTAGTGTGTCCAATAATCACCTCGTCAATAAACGTTTGTGCAAACTTCTTTGGCTTCACTCTATGTTCTTGCGAAGCACCAAGAAGATCATAAAGGAACGCCACATCGAGCTTTAACACCTCAACAAACTCAATCATCCCACGGTTAGCAATATTAAATTCCCCATCAAAATTAAATGCCCTCGGGTCAGAGTCTGAACCATACTCAGCAATCTTGCGATAGTTCATATCTCCCGTAAGTTCCGTGCTGTCTTGGTTCTTTTCATCCTTAGGCTGAAAAGTTCCTATACCTATCCGATCTGCTTCGCTCAACACCAACCTTCGCACACGAACATGCTCAAAAACGCGCGAAATATCTCCATGGTATTTATCAAGCAATTTTTTAAATATAAACCGACTGGGCGGACACAATTCACCTTCAATTTTCACACGGAAATCATCTTTAGAACCACGATTAATTTCATCACAAAATTTCTCGCGCATCTCTACAGGAATCAAAAGTAAAGGCTCTTCGTGCATAGGCGAAGGAAAGACGCGCACATTTTCTCCAAAAACATCTGGGTGCTCTCCCGCTTCATCCA
>CALFYW010000032.1 GCA_937952265.1 uncultured bacterium | reverse complement strand
ATTACACTTAGATTTTAATACGTCTAATGATAGATGATGACCCGTTGTCCGCGCATGATCTGTAACACACCACAGTGAATACCATGGTCACCAAGTCTAGGAATGTGGTCAATTTCGCGCTTTCTCCCATGTACGATTAAGAATTTACGTGCGCTATATAAAATAGAGCGATCCGTCACCATATTAGTTCCGGATCCCCATCTGTAATCGTAAACTGGAGCGTAAGGCATGTTTCTTTTTGTTTTGATTTTTAGTATAAGTGCAATTGACTTAGGTAAGTCTTATGTTAGCGGATTCTCCACCTTCCCCACCCATACCGACTGAACCACCTTTACCACCCATACCACCTCGTATGTTTATCTTACGAACAACGTTGCGTTCACTTCTCTTCGAATTGTTATTTACATACTTTGGTACCGTATTATGCATACCCGTTCCGGATATAGAAACTCCTATGGGTTTTCCAACTTTACCGTTCATCCCACTATTACCACCATTACCACCGTTTCCGCCATGTATAAGAACCTGTGTATGAACCCTGTTTCTCTTGTATTTTTTGAGTGGTCTACCTTGATCGAGTAGTTTTTGGTTTAGTTGGTCATTCGTAAGCCCGGTCGAACTCCCATTTAACAAGCGCTCGCGTGTATTTCTCGATTTCAGTAATAAAAATATTCTATCATCTTTATTTGTCGCGTTCGAACGCATAACATTTTCTATTCTCGAGCGAGTACCCGGACTTTGACCAATGAGCATACCCTTTATCTTGCGTATATCAGCATTATCTGGTCTATAATAATTTGTAATTTTTGTAACAAATTCAGCGTCCGTCTGGCTCATCATACTCGGTAACAATTTCATGTGCGCCTGTTCTTTGAGCGCTCGATTTATCATGGCATGCTTTTTGTTATTGGTGAGCGACGATCTCGAATACCAATCATACCATTTTCGTAAACGTTCCACATTTATGACCAATCGATTTGGCTTCGCGGCTACCATATCAGCAAACTCCCTGAATGTTTTTTTCTGAACTCCCCCAAGGGCGTTAGCATACGACCTACTCATTTAGTATAACCCAATAATTAAATCTCTATCAATAGTATGTCCGACGAAGTGGTGATAACAACTAAAAATTCCATAATTACGGTAGCCTTAAATAAAAAGCGACTTGCCTTATCTCACGCGGAAATGACCAAACTCACAACAAATATTGGCAAGCTTCCAGAAC
>CALFYW010000031.1 GCA_937952265.1 uncultured bacterium | reverse complement strand
ACTCGACCCTTGAGTACATCGTTGCACAACTCATGAAGATTGTACTCCTCATCAAGACCATGGTCGGTTCTTTTTCGCTTGCGTGGATAAAAAAATGGGCGTGGTTCACTCACCCCGATGTCATACACCTTGAACCCCTTTACTTCAAATTCAATCTTTTGAATCGGGCGAACCTTCCATTGATAGCCCCAATCAGTGAAGACCTTAGCCACCCTACTCATCGCCTCAGGAGTGTTGCGCATGTAGATGCCATCAACCCAATAGAATAAAAAATCTTTGCCCGCTGCCATCATAGCTTCCCCCATCACATCGCTTACGCGCTTACAGATGGTGTACCAGACGTTTTCGGTCAATTCCATGCGTTCTACCTTACGCTTGACGATTTTATTGCCCTTGAACTCATACAAACTCGTTTTCTTCGCCAATGATCCCAAGGCTACCAATCGAGCTACTTTAGATATCTGACCATTTTCTTTCCTTCCCTCATTGTATAAGCCCTCAGGAATCACGCCGAGCAAGTAAGCCGTCTGCCAATACGCCTCATCAATGTCAATCTCCAACACATCATCCATCACCGTATTTGGTTCCTGTCTATTCACCCACACGTACTTCACATCACTCGGCATGTATATTTCGGTGAACTTGCAATGAATCTCATTCTTGATCACGTAATTCTTCACCCTACGAATGAATCCAAGCTCTCGTGGGGTCAAATCCTTGCGTTTGAGGTGTCGAAGGGTCTGAGAGGGCGTAATTAGCTCATAATTGCTGTTAACGCTTCGTAATTGCCACTCCTCGCCTCTTTTCGCCATGAATGCGGCAGTATCTATGATTTCCTTGATGGTATGCTGTCTTTTCATCGTTTATGCTCTTAAAATGGCTTATTCGTCGCCGCAGTTCGAAAACACCTCACAACTCTCGTCCTCTCCATCAAACACGGTACTTTGAAAATTAACGTCCTGACTATCGTCTTTAGGTGCTTTGAAGGGCTGCAACGACAACTCCTTTATTTCTTTTGCTGAACGATTCTCTCTAAAAAAACGAATAGGAAATACAGGCTCCTTCCCTTTTGCTCGCATTTTTTCAATGCGTTTCGGGTGCAAATAATTACCATATTGCCCCTCCATTCGCTCTGGAAAATCGAACGCACTCGGATTTTCTTTTGCAATCTGCTTCAATTTCGGTAGGGACTTTTTCCAACACCACTTACAGTTGCCTTGATACCCCTTCAGTTCAAGTCTGAATGGTTGCTGTGACCACCAATGGTTGATCTTGGGTTTGGTTGAGGGGTTGTCTGTGATAAGAGGATATATCAAACGTTTTTCTTTGTACTTACTGTTCATACGATCAGCTTCATCAATACGGATACCAATAGCTGTGTAATACTCTGACCATCCAAGCGATTTACCATACTTCGATATAGGAGTTTGTTTCAGCTCCCTCGTACATATTGGTGCGTTTCGATTAGGAATGCCGTGCTTTCGGATCAATTCCTCAAAGGGCTGACCATCACGACTTGCACTTTCAAAATCCACCTCCTTGAACGTGGTGCCAACCCCATACTCTTCAGGTACAACTGCCTCTACCCAAACAATAGGAAAACCAAAGTGTTGAGAACATTTATCCACAAACACCAACGTCTCTTCATTCTCTTGCCCTGTATTTGCGAACACAAATACCATCTCTCCGAATTGGTCACGTCGATTATTCCATAGCCACTGAGCCATGTAAGCTGATGTTTCCCCGCCTGAAAAACTAACCAAAAGGTTGGGCTTGGCTGAAGAAATACTAAGCTGTCTTTTCATCGTTTATGCGTTGAGAAAGAATGTAGAGACCTCGATGGTCGATCGCTCATAATCATATACAATTTGAACCATGGGCGTCGTGGTCTTATGCTGACGACTCATCACATCAGCTATGAATTGATCAAGTGCCCACATCGAACCTGCAAAATCTGTGGAGATGGAAAATTTTTCACCCAACACATCCAGAATCTCAAAACGACCTCCGAGCATGGCATTTTCAATAATGCCTTTGGCTTGCCATACAGGCTCCACCTCACGAATGCGGTCTTCATCCAAAATATTAGCTCGCTCGATCACACCCTTCTCCATTTTCAAGTCCTTACCCATGGCTTCATCAAGCATATTTAAGCGCATGAGTAAGTCTTTTTGCTCACGCTGTAGCTTGGACATCTCCTGATTGGTTAAATCGTCTTTCCTCATCTTCTTTCGACGATAGTACATCTTACGCTTGGTACGGGCACGCTCCGTCTTGAGACGATCATACTGAACGGTGCATTTGAAAATCTTGGAATTCAGTTTTTCAACCCGCTTCTCGATAGCGGAGACCTTGGACTCGGCATCTTCTTTTTTCTTACCCGAAAGCCCCTTGAGTTTCTTCCTCAGCCTGTACTTTTTGTTCTGAAGGTTCTTCCGTTTACGACGGAGTTCGGCACACACTTCCTCCTTACCACGACGGACATTTGACTTGCGCTTCGTGGACTTGGACGACTTGCTTTTTTCGCTCGATTTTTTCTTGGAAGTCGATCGTTTTTTCGATCCACCCTTCGCGGCAGATTTTTTCTTGCCCAACTTTTTTTTCTTGGCCATACTACTCTATAGATTCTAGGTCAGTGGTTCTTGGTTAGGCATCTCACACACCCTTACTAAAAAAAACCAAGGTTGACCAAATATACCAAAAGGGTTTGGGCTATCCTATTTTTTCACCCCCCCCCCGCACGGAGCCAT
>CALFYW010000030.1 GCA_937952265.1 uncultured bacterium | reverse complement strand
TTGATAGATTTTTGGCATTTGTCGTGGGTTGCCAATGGCGGATGGATCGGTTAAAATGGTGGGCCACTCCTTGAGATCACCTCCATGTCGGTCAGATAAGTGATAGACCTTTGTTGCGAGGTGGGTGCCAAGTTGTTTGATAAAGTAAGGGATATCCAAGGCTTGACAGTCCATGACCATGTTTTGTATCCATTCTGCCTCACAGGGGCGATATTTCCATTTACCCGTATCGTTTCCACTCTCTCCTCCAATGATCACCCAATCGACCAAAGGACGGTCATTTAAGGGTGAATCAGCGACTATCGCTGCATCAAGGAGGTTGACATATTCGAGCAAGGGTTCTGCGGAGATGAACCTCACCTGCGCGGGTACATTAAGCAAATGCGGAAGTCTACGATCCAAGTTCTGCTGCGTTTCTGCTGAAATGCCCATCCACACATTTGGATAGCCTTCCTCTCCCCAATCCTCAGGCAAGCACTCAGCTATGCGCTCAGGACGTTTGGTGAGGATTTGGTAGGTATGTCGCGGAGTGCGCCTGATGATGTCCCATGCTTCATCGCGCCACAGATCAGCTTCTTGGATAAAGAAGTCGCTCCAACTGCATGTAAAGATCAGTGAGGCTTCAGCCCATTTAAGTGGTGCATTGAACTTGGTCTTTGAGCGAAGCACTTCTGTGGGGTCGTGTCCATAGCGATCCTTATCGCGGTACATGTAACAGTACTTGCATCCTTCGGAAACTTTCTTGCATCCGTGCCACGGGTTCCACGTGGCTTTTGTCCATTGAATTTTGCTATTTATTGCCATTTGCTCTGATTCTTTAAAGTGGTGTTGATGGTTAGTCGGATGATTTCCGTTTTTCCTCTTGTGAATTATCAAACTGACTCTCGAGGGTTTCTTCTCCTGCGGCGATATCTTCATCGGGATTGTGTTTCGAATGTACCTCCTCAAACATTTTTTCCCGTTTTTCAACCTCCTCTAAGGTCTTTACGCCCACTCTTTCACCACAGACATATTCAAAAGCCTCTTTGAGAAAACTGAGAAATCGATGACTATCGCTCTCTGAAAGAAAGTCAAACTCACCTTGCAGTGTCCAATTTTGAGAAAAAATCCCCACACTTATATCTCCTGCAAATGTGATCTCTAGTCCTTTTTTTGTCAAAGTGTACGACTGCCCCTTCTCCTCTTGAAGTTTCTTTTTATCGGCAATTTCCTGTTTCAATTTCAGCAATCTATGGTTGTCCTGATCGCTCACAGTGTCAAGACAAGCCCTCCCTAACACATTCTTTACGGGCTTCACTTTTAAGGTAAATTCGTTCGGAAGAACATTGGCTCTTTTTGCCGACTCATAGTAGCTTAGAATAGCCTTTTCTGCATCGTCCAAGCTGTTGTAGTTTGTCCCAATAACTTGATGCTTGACCAATTGAACTCGATCAAAATGAAACATACAATGGTTATGAATGCGGTCAATTACTTCTACAGGTACTTTGAGGTACATCCATGGTTTGTACCACGCAAGTTTTACCATAGGCACAAACTTGCGTTGCCCGTGAGAATCTGTGAAGACTTTAATTTTGGTGCGGTAAATTTTTTTGGTGCTCATTATTTTTGGTTTTTGATTTGGTCTAGCTGAAGATCAAGCTTGATTTTTGCCACACGCTCCACGAGTAGGTCGTTGCTGAATTCGGCTTGCTCTTGTTCATTTTCGTTATGCCACAGGTACCGCCACCTGATCCGTGCTTCATCCACGATCACAAGGTCATATTCATGGTAGAATTCATCCTTGCAGAAAAACGTGGGGTTGCGTCTTCCTGTTGAATGCTGAATGAAGGTGTATCTGTTGGTGCATACCCCGTGTTGTTTTACAATGTCGTTGATGACAAACTCAATGGAGTTGGTCAGGCTGATGCGTGGCTCATCAGGATCGTAGGTTTCATGGATCAGGCAGATATCGTAATCTTCGATGAACTCCACCGAGTATAGTGGTCGTTGGTTGCGATCGGCTTGTTCTGCTTCTTTGAGTTTTTTGGCTCTACAGACAGGCCCGATTGCGAGATCAACACTTGTTTCATTGGTCAGTTCCCGTCCACAAATTCGGCATGTGCTCTTGTTCATCGCTCTGATTTTTTGATTAACAGGTATTTGTAGAAGAGTTCAAAGACCAATCCCCAAAGGACTCGAAATCCAACAAACATCGTCACGTAGCCCCACCACGGGGTTTGTCCTATTCCCATGGCGCAAATCAGGGCACTTCCAATCCCTGAGAGCATATAAAACTGAAAGCGGTGCCATGCGTCGGTAGTCCAAACAAAGAAGGTTGTAGAACCCCAAAACTTTTCACCTTGCTCGGGATCACGGTTTTTGTATTTGTTGAGGTCGCTGAGTTGAGGATTCCAAAATTGCTCATCGTATGCATCGGGGTTGTTAAAGATGCTGTCTTCCCAATGGTGCACCAAGGTATCCATCACCGCATTGCACATGGCGGCGAAGGCGATGGATAGTATAAGGGCGGCTATCAAAAGAGCAGTCATGGTCAGTCTTTGAGCTTGTCAGCGTACGTGGCTTCCCAATAATGGTACAGGTGCACGTTTTTTCGGTAGAGCAGATACCACCTTAGCCACATGAGTGCCCAAAGTGCTGAGGTTATCATTGGTGTCAACGGGTTAAGGTCACCACCAAGGATTGCAGCCCCAAGGGTGAATAGTAGAAAAAACAGATTCAGAAAGATCATTTCCCCTTTACTGAATTTCCATATCCATTGAATGAAGTTGAGGTTAACCGCCTCCCAATTTGGATTGTCTTTGTTGATTTTCGATTTGTCCATGTCAAGTTGTTTGTTTCAGCAATTTCTCAATTTTCTCAATATCATTTGCATAATGCTTGTCTTCTTCAATCCGTTTCTTGCACGCTTTATTTTGAACTGACAAGGTGCTATGGTTTCTGTGACGCCCTAAACGCATTCGGATTTGCTCTAAGGTCATATTGGTGTGCTTTCGAAGAAGATAAGCGATGGTATGTCGCGGGAGGGTAAGATAAGGCTTTCTACTTGCAGAGAACACTTTGTTTCGCTCAACGGTGTAGTATGCACATACACTGTCAATGATGTGCTCAACAAAATCATGCTGCTCCTCATAGAGTTTTAGTTCCTCAATGGATTCTTCTGCTTTATCCCGCACATATTCAAGGTCGTGAATTGCCTTGGAGGGGTGTAGGTTGCCTAAGCGTACTTGACGCAGGGTTTCGTAGCGAAAACGATCAGCTATGTCTTTAACATCTTCTTCCATCTTACCATTCATGGTATTGAGTCATAATCAATACGCGCCAACCATCATCCACAATGTCGATAATGGCTGTATTCGAAGCGTTACCTTGATTATCTACCCATACAGGAGTGTTTTCACCCATCATAAACTCACCTCCTTTCCATCCGTCGAATACTTTGCCCATTGCCGATTTCATTTCAGCCAAAAGTTCATGTACTGTTGTTTTGGCAAAGTGATCTTTGTCGTTGTCGTATCCTGACAACATATATCCAAGGGCAAGCTCAGAATAATTACCTCTCCACGAGGCGAGTTTGGTGGGGATACAGGTTCCGAAATCGTAATCCACCTGCATTGGCTCGTCCCTCTCTTCTTCTTGCTCTTTCGATTTCTCGGCAAGCACTTCCAATTTTTCGATGATCTGCCCAAGGCTCAATTGGTTTGACTCGGCAAATCTTTTTTTTCGCTCTTCGTCGATGTGCTGCTGCACACCCTTTAGAAACATTTCAGTTGTATTGACCATGTGACTTGTTTTTGAGTTAAAATTCAGTTCCATCCCGATCGGTTGTTATTCGATCGCGATCAATTCCTTTGTTGACAAGAAAATCAATGGCTTCCTCAAGGCTTTTTGCTTTATTGTATGAGACAAACACCCATGAACCCGCATAGGCGGTCGTTTTCTTGGATTCAGCCTTGACAAACAGTCGATGGTGACCTCCACCATCTTCTTTGACGCATTGAGGGCAAAGCTGAAGCATTGTTCCACTCCACCACTCAAATGATCGAAGACATCTTTTGCACTTGACCGTGTAGATTCCCATAGTTTTAATGGTTGCCTTGAATTCGAGCCATCTTTCCGATTAGTTCTTTGTTTTTTTCCCGAAGGCTTCGCACCTTTTTTCTCAACGTCTGATTCGCTGCTTTCAGGTGGTTGTACAACTCTTCTTTCTTCAACTCTTTCTTAGCCTCTTTTGTGATTTCCTTCATTGCCCGAAGCCGCTGAATGAAATCTTCTTTCCTTTTAACCTCATGCTCGAGGTGTTGAATTTCTGAAAGAAGCTGACCTATTTGAATGTCCTTTTCATCGATTTGACGTCCCAAAGCCGCTACCAACTCATCCTTGCCATATTCCCGCCTGAGTTTGAGAATGGTTCGGTCGATATAGTCAGGCTTTTTGCTCATGATAGGGATTTCAAAAGTTCAGGATTTTCATAGATGTTTCCAACTACTTTCAGGTAGTCCCAACACCATAGCGGGGAACCTGCAAAGCTAAATCCATGCTCTGTTTCAGACCAACGGATCGCATTACGGTAAATTCCAACGGAACTACCTGCATACTCACCATCACAGATGTCCCCTTCATAGATCATTTTCCCTTGGGCATCTTCCATTCCTGTGGCTAGTTGTGGAAAGAAAATTTTGTTCCCTGACGCATCACATGCCTGTTGGTTTTTAATAGCCACCAATAAATCTGTTATGTCATAAGACATTTGCCCTCTCATAGCATCCCACACACGTCCTTTAATCTCCATGACTATTGTTTAAGAGTGGTTCGGTGTATTCAAACTCAATTCGGGTGACCTCTTGACCGTTATCCCCACCGTTGGCCTTCATATAAAGTTCCATAAAACGATCAGGATACCAATGAGGGAACCCCTCCATGACAACCTCTTGCTCAGTGATTTCATTTAACGGTTCGCGCCTCACATCCACCACTCGAATTGGACAACCAAGTTTGACTTGCTTTTCACCTTTCTTCAAGCCCATACACTTCTCGACGGGTTGAATCAGGTCGCCAACCTTGATGTGCTTCCATCCATTGCGGCGGGTGACGGTCTTGGTCTGGTTCAAAATCTGCTCTTTAGTTAAAGCGAACGACATTCTTCTCATTGTTCTCGTTTTGGTTGATGTTCAAAACCGCAGGTCGTCTTCGTCTTTTACCTCGGCAAACCCACACGAACGTAAGAATGCTTGA
>CALFYW010000029.1 GCA_937952265.1 uncultured bacterium | reverse complement strand
ATTGGCGATCATTGAAGAATGTGATATTCAAGAGGGAAAGTACCTTGAACTATGCAATCTTCTCATGGATGTTCACAGACGGGGTGTGAGAGCTTGAATTAGTTAATCTCCATATATAAAATAATCCTATCCTCATCGGATAAGTTTTCTGCCCAATGAGGTTGCCTCGCGTCTAGAACAATATGTTTCCCATTTTCTTCTATGACGTCCCCACTCTTTGAGTGGTGTAGAATACAGTATCCGTATGGTACAATTAGACCTAGATGATATGTAAATTTATAGTTAGGACCTACGTCGTCAGTGTGTGATTTTAGTTTTACACCCCCCTTCATCAATGAAAATCCAGCGACCTTGATGCCTTCTATCGATGAAAGTAACTCAAACGTCTTTGGACACAGTTCACAGTTACCCATGACGGGTTGTCCATCCCATATGAGTGGCCAACTGATCCAGTCCTCGGCGACGTGGTCTTGTCCTCCCTTGAGCCACCCATGTTTACCAGACGTGTACAATTCAACAACCCTTTTCAAGTGTTCCGAGCCTACCCATTCCCCTTCTTTACGAGGTATTTCTGATATGAATGTTTTAGGGAGTGAAGCGACCTCACTCTGTAACACTTTGTAGTGGTCTTTCAACTCTTTAAGGAGCATCTTATAACACACTAGACCTATTTTTTTATGTGGCTATAGTAAATGTCATCTAACAACAATTACAATTACATGAGTAAACTCATTAAGCATATGAATGACAGAATTAATGAAATATGGAATTGGAATCAGTTTACTACCACTAAGAAGAATAATGTTAAACCGTCACCATCACCACACACACGTGCCGAAAGCATCGCACGTTGGAAAGAAAAGCGTAAAAGACCCAGTGCTAGTGGGACTATTCGATACCCATCCCGTAAAAAGAGTGCGGACACGCGACTACGAGCAGCCGATGGCAAGTTTTCCAAGCCTAAATCCCCTAATAAAAAGTCCAACAACAAGTAAACACAGTCAATCACATTTTTTTATATGGCTATAGTAAATGTCATCCAATAAAAATCAATTCATAAACAATAAACTCATGAATAAGATGAGTAACGAAATCAAGGAATTGCGGAAACAACTAAATGAGTTGGCTCAGAATCGAACCAATGCCATAGTTGAGAGTTTCAAGGCCCCTCCATCTGAAAGCCTGGGGCGACGGAAAGAAAAGAGTAAAAACTCCAATTCCGGTTCGACGACTCGATACTCAACCCGTAAAAAGAGTACAGCCACCAGTGCGCGCTCCAAGCCTAAATCTGCCAATAAAAAATCTGCCAAAAAGTAAATGTACTCCCTTTTATGTCAACCAATGATACTCCCACCCCCATCACCACAGGCACGAGATGTTATGATGATGGGAGTGAGAACATGTAGAGTAGTGATAGTGAGACCCACCCAAAAAGACCATGTCTATGCATTAGAGCGCGGAACAGAAGCACCGCACTTAACTGTAGATTAACTAACGAAATGACGCGTGTATCATATAAGTATGGAAGATGATCTCAAAAATGCGATGCGAATCATAGACAAACACTCAGATAAGATGCCTGACGGCGATTATCTCGAGTTGTGTAATATCATGCGTGATATGTATAGGGCTGAGGCCGATGACGAGACTGAGTCCATTTCAGCTCGGAGTTTGTTTCCCGAGGGTCCGACTTTAGAAGACATAGCCGTAGATAACGAGACACGCTTACATTACTATACCGATTGTGAGAACATGATGCGATCTACAGACATACAGCTCAAAGAAGATGAGATCAAGCTGTTAGACAAAAAAATACGGGGTATCAAAATGTTACGTAGAATGACCCCAGCTATAATGCGCGAAGCCATTAAACATCATTATGAAGTACACTTCATATACCTAGATGATTATACAGCAGAGACTTTTGAAGCCATGGTGGGCACGAGAGATCAATTAATGAACATATGTAGATCATATATGGAAATGCAAAACAGGTTTAAATCAATGTATAGACGTAATTTAAACCTGCGTTGTGTTAAAATAGGTGAGGAAATCCATTTGATTCGTCAGGGATTCATTTGAAAGGTTTTGTAATTAAATTTTTAGAGATTTCATCTTTTTGGTCAACGAACCTACCGGTGATTCCTTTGTTTTCTGTTTCTTTCTAGAACTCTCGCTCGGTGTTCGCTTTCTTTTTCTACTCGGTTCGACCTTACGCTTCTTTGAACTCTTTTGGGTCGCACCGGATGGAGGTGTGTAGCGCTTTTTAGATTTTCGCTCAGCTTCTCGTTTTGCACTTTCCAACTTCTTTATCTGCGCAGCCGTTCTTTGTGCGGGGATGGTCACGGTAGACCTAACTTGATTAGATGGGACACTCTTTACACCCTTACACGATGCTATTATGTATAACGCTTCTTCTTCCTCGGGAAGTTCATTGAGGAATGTGGAGACATTTTTCCTAGGAGATACGGTTGGAGACGTACCTTTCATGTGTGTATCTTTCACGGAGTGTACACGCTTGTCAATTCCAAATTCAAATTTCTTGTAAGGTAATCGCTGTATACCCGTCCAAAAGTTTGGGTCGTAGAATTTGAGTGTCGTGTCTGAAAACTGATCACGATAATTCAATACTTTGAATCGACTGGGTAGAGTCCTGAGAAAATTGGACAATTTTTCCCTGGATGAAAACCGTTTAACGAGTTCCTGAGCTGCCTCATAGCTCAAGTGTTCACCGAGGCTCACGGGTAATATGAGTGTTTTGTTTCTGGGTACACTCGAAATAGCCTGCTCTCTCTTTGAGTAGTCCTTGCCGTGCGCCAACACAAAGTATATCGGTATTTTACCCTGTATAGCCTTCTCTAAGAGAGACATCTTACTATGTACATATAAATTATTTACACCGGCCAATGTGGTATATCTATTTTTGTTTTGGATATATCCTTTGATACTATACTAGGTAAAAACCATCCAACAGAAAATCCTAACCCAGCAGAAGAGACGATCTTAGCAAGTTTGTACATTTAAAATTACCATTCAAAAAAATATCAAGTATATGTAAGATGTCTATTGACGAAGCTGGGTGCATTGAAAATCCCAACGACCCAAGGTGCTCGTGTTATAATGTTATATTCGAAGACTGTGACGCGAAACCAGACATACCCGGGTGTAAGGAAGGCAAAGAATGGGAAAAATCTATACTGGATTCTGTACCAGATCACCCGAAATTTGGTACGCAAAAGGCCCTCGCTTCGAGAGAAATAGCGCTGAGATACCACTGTGGAGCTGATATTTGTGGTGAAGATAAATATAGACCACCCGAATACGACGATTACGTACAGTTGGGTAGATGCGATTTTAAACTTGATTTGTGTGCTTCGGATGTACAGGTCGGTGAAACCATAAACAGTAAATATTTTAGAGATTGTACACTCAATAATGTAAAATTCTCGGATCTTGACGCTGTATATGCCCAGGATGCGAGTGTACAAGCTATTCTCGGTTTAAGAACAGCTGAAAATGCGAGTCTCATCGCGGCCGAAAATAAAAGGCATAAATTGAAGCTCAGAGCTCAAGATAGACGTAGGAGAGCACAGGAACTCGCGGATAAGATGGCGGGGGACAACGAACGGATCAAGAGAATAGAAGAAATTGGTATAGCGCGAGAAGAAAGGGCTGACACACAAAGAAACTTGATGTTGCTAGGTCTCGGAGCAGGTATACTTGTTGTGGTCGGAATTTTAAATGTTTAGTATTTATAGGATGTCATCAGCGGTGAGTGAGGCGTATTGTGCGAATGATGAAAATAAAATGGACGAAAGATGTTCATGTTATAACGTCATAGAGCGTAACTGCGAAGAAGACCCCACTATACCAGGGTGTAAAGAGGGTCTCAAATATGTAGAAGACACCCTTTCAAATATACCCGATACAGGTGAGCCTCATAAAGCTGTCGCTCGTTTAGAACTCATGCGTAGATTGTATTGCCCAGGTAAAGTATGTGTTGGACAAGATAAGTTCAAACCTCCTATCATGGATGATTTGAGAAAGACGTCTCCATGTGGGTTCAATCTTAATATATGTTTACAGAATACAGAAGTAGATACAGCTGTAGACACAGAAGTATTTAGTAAATGTGAGATAAATGAAAATTTTATGGGTGTTGATCCATGGGAACTTGATTTTGAAGAAGATGAAGCCGATGATATAGAAAGACTCAAACAAGAGCACAAAGATAAAGTTGCTCTCAGAAAGTTAGAATTGGAAGAACGTAAAAAAGATAGAGAAGCAGAGAGACAATCTGAAAATATGTACATTTATGCCTCTCTCATAGTATTCACCTTAGTTGTACTGTATCTCATATTCAAATAAATTCTCATTTAATATAAATGATCAAAGTGGCGGTCATATTAATTGGAATAGCATATGCGGCCTCACAAATGATTGAAGTAATAGAGACTGAAGATGGACAATTTCAGTTCGCCATAGATTCAGCTATGAAACAGGCCATAGAAAAGGGTGAGTTTCAGTTTCCGGATAATGTAATCCCTATAGAATCAAAGGATTGTGAAGGTACACAGTGGATTAAACAACAGGAGTGTTCTCTCAATGGCAAACCTATGGATGGGACAGAGGGTAGCTGTGGACCGGGTAAGGAAATTTGGATTCTGGACCAGACTCACTCAGATTTTAAACCAGCCACCGGTGATGGTAAGTGCGAGCCACAGGAGAGGGAATGTAGTGTGGAGTGCCCAAAGCCATGTGAGGGTGACACATGGAAAGATACCGGGAAATGTATTCGAAAAGAGTATGACACGAGAGGCAACATGAAAAAGATTGTATTAGATGGTACAGAGGGTAAATGTGGTGAAGGTATAACAGAACTCAATCTCGATACGACAGCACCAGATTACAAACCAGCGGTTGGTAAAGGTAAGTGTCCCATGACGAAGGGTGGGGCGTGTAATGTTCCGTGTCCAAAACCAGAACC
>CALFYW010000028.1 GCA_937952265.1 uncultured bacterium | reverse complement strand
CATTTTGAAACCACCCTGTTTGTATACACGGAGTCGTTTGTTGTACATGGCATGACACACAGACCATTGGTCAAATATGTCGTATATGTTGGGGTTATTCTTCTTACCCTTTGTTTCCCTCATGATGCGACCTATTGATTGGACGATATCTGATTTAGGTGTCGCGAGAATGACCGTATCCAGAGAAGGTATATCCAAACCCTCATGCGCTTGGCTAAAAGTGGCAAAAATTATCTTTTTTGTACTCGATTCCGCGAGATCGGCTTCTTTCATACCACCCATGTAGAGACCCGACCTTTTTGGGAAACACTGATGAAGCATCATACAGTGTTGGCGTCTATCACTTAACACGAGTATTTGTCTCGTGGATTTCGCGATACGACTAATCAGTCCCACGAGCATGGAGTTTCGTTCCCTATTCTCCGTGAGTTCCGTAATCATTGTGGACAGGGATAGTTTACCGAATCTCGTACATGGTGGTGGATCCCTGAATCTCTGACACTCAAACTCGATGGGAAATACCTCCACGTCTTGTTGGTTTTCTCGTTCTACGGCAAAAAACGTTGGTCCCATGAACCAGTGAAGGACCTTCGTGAGTCCATCTTTTCTATTTGGGGTCGCAGACAGGCCAAATATGTGTTTTGGGCACATCTTAAACAGGGATTGACTAAACACCTTTGCGCATATGTGATGGGCTTCGTCTACGATCAGTGTTCCTATGCTATCAAAATCACCGAATGTGTACTCTTTGAGAGAAAGTGATTGTAACATGGCGATGGTGTAATCACACTCGACGTCCTTTTTGTTTTGTTGAACTCGTCCGATTGTCGCACCTGGACAAAACTGTTTGATTCGCTCTTCCCACTGATTTGCGAGGAATTCCTTGTGTACGATGATCATGGTTCTGTATCCCAGTTTACACGCTATCGCCAATGAAACGGTGGTTTTCCCGAAGCCGCACGGTAAGCTGAGGACCCCGTGACCTGCGTCAATAGCCGCAGCAAGTGCGGCGTTCTGATGGGTGGCGTCTCGCAAGGTTCCGTGAAATTTGACACGAGTTCGAGTGGGTTCAGGTCTCTTATCCTCCGTTGGCTCTCCCAGTTTACTAACTCCGTAGTATCTTGGAACGCAGATTCCATTCTTAGTTGGTCTGAATACCTTAAAAGGTGGTGGAGGAAAACCAAAGTCGTCATTGACTATGGCTCTTACCGTCAGCTCTTTTTTTAATTCGGGAGGTGGATTGTTCACTATGTATCCACTTCTCGTGAGCATTCTACTGTATTAAAGATTGCAAACTTTAATAGAGTACAATAACCATGCCATCTGTGAACGTTGAAGAGAACATCAAGAAGATCCAAGAAGCCATCGAAGCTACGTATCAAGAGCTTCACAGGCTCCAAGGAAGTCTCCGTGTTTTCTTGGGTTTCCAAGAAAATGGTCTCAAGGAAATTGAGATTCCAGAGAAGAAGGAGGAAGAGAAGGAGTCTGAATCTGCTTAATTACCCATGCGTATCCACTGTGATTGGCGACATTCCAAGCGCCACTAAAATTTGCTATTATTTTGACTGAGTCACCCTTAGCTAGAGATTGTACGGGTGTGTCACCTTCGACGGTACACATCACACGTCTGTATCTGTATGGTACTTTTATGGTCAAAACATTTCCTTGGAGTGGGTCATCCATGTTTTGTCTATTCATGATAAATCTTGATTTTGATTCCTGAAGTCCGTGTATGTAATCACGGGTCCTGTCGTTGACGGTTATGCGTATGTATCGTTTGTCGTTATATTCATACATGGGTTCGTACACGTGACCATCTATTGGAATCATGATTTTCTAGTATATATAATTATTAGAATCAAAGCTATAAGCACGAATAACACGAGTGTGATTCGAATGGGTTGGTGAGGTTTGCGCGTACCAAATTCTTGATGACAAAATGCACGTCCAACTTCTATGGCGGCTTCTATGCTCGAATACGGTGTGTTTCTAGGTGACATCATGCCACACATGGCTACCTTGTTACTTTTACCGAAGAATGGTACTTGTCCATGAAGACTCAAAACACCCGATGATTGTTCGAACACCCATTTTCCCTCTTTCCACTCCGTACCCCATCCTATTCGAACTCTCAGTGGTTCGGGAAGATTGAGTTGTTCGATGACCGCAGCTTTGAGTGTGTCCGGGTCCATGGCTAACACATCGTCCGTGAGATCACATATGACACACGAGACTGTGGTACCGTTTGAAAGTACTACCGGCTGTAGTCTGAGTTCTGTATTCATTCCTATGTGTAAGTCGGATTGCATCTTCACTGGTTCGTCATAGTCAATCAATAGGTTTATACACCCGTATGTACTCGGTCCAATCTTTTTAGGAGCATCTTCACCCCAATTCTCACTGATGAGTTCGAGTGCTTTGCT
>CALFYW010000027.1 GCA_937952265.1 uncultured bacterium | reverse complement strand
TCGCAGTCTTCGCAGTCTTCGCAGTCTTCGCAGTCTTCGCAGTCTTCGCAGTCTTTGTGCTTTTAGATTTTCTAGCCAAATTCAATAAATTCGCGGCCGTTTTAGCACCGGGTGTATTCGCAGTCTTCGGTTTACTGTTTACGTTTGGTGCCCAGGTGACACCTTTACCTGTAGTTTTAGAGCGCTTGACCTGACCAGGTGGACTTGGTGTATTGTTTCTACCACGTTTTACACCGGCCCTAGTAGTGAGACCTCTACCAGTGGCCGCCGCGAGTTTACCCCTGTTTTCTGGACTTATTATGTTCATATATCTATCTACTTCATCCGGTAAATAATCAGCAAACTGGATGAGTTTCTTTTTCAAGTTCGCTTTTGTGGTTGGTGTGAGTGATTTGTATGAATTTTTGTTTATTAACTGAGCCAAACTTTTGAAACCTCTTGGTAGCTTTGGTTTGGTTTTTTCTATTTTATTTATTCCTTCCCGGATGTTCTGTGGCATATATTTTTTAGATTCTGCTTCAAAACGTTCTTTTGATATCTTTACTGAGTTATTTAACATACATGCACTACCTTTTATGTTTACGCACGACGATCTAGATTGGAATTTAACATTACTCTTACCCGTGTATACAACAAACCCCGTTATACCATCTTCTATCATCGTCTTGACAGCCACGTTCATCTTTGCGTTTACGTATAAACCCGTAGCTATACCCATTCTATCACCACTCGCCACTATCGTGTTATATTTACCCGCGTATATGAACTGTGACAAGTCTCCTATAGTCTTGAACATGGCTGGATATTGTGGGATGTCTACTTCCTTTCTTTTATTGCCACGTCCCCTGAACGCCGTTTTCACTACATCTTTCATGGAAAGTATGCTTTTGTAGTTTGAAAACGACTTGGCCGCTATCGACGCTCCCACATGTTTATTAAATGTGACAGATTTGTTAAAGCTTAAAAATTCTTTGGTAAATAACTGTTTAAAATATTTGAATGTTGTACCCTTTGTTACTTTATCATGGAGTAAATCATAATAGAATACTCTTATTATATCATCTGTGAGGGGTATGGTTGGTATACCAGTTGTGTTTTGTTTTGGAAAAAATGAACTATTTGAATTTGAGTTACCGACAAACTCAACTCCATCGTACTCTCTTATAAATTTGATGAACGCTTCCATGTTTCCGGAGTTCATTTTAACGTTGTAATTGTTACCCGCTATACCCGCATTTGCTTTACTCGAGGCAACGTTTAAAACCATGGTCTTAAATATATCAAGCGTTGATTTTGATTTTGTGGAGGGCTGATTAGGAGTTATTGAACTGATGGGTACGTAACCAAGTTTAGTTTTTGACGTTGGAACTATGTATTGAGACACGTATATAGTTTTTCCTTCCATTGTCATGGCGTACACGAATGGTCTAAAATCGAAAACTACGCTCGGGTAACACAAATCTCGTTTTCTTTTATTTATAGATTGAGCCCTGTTATAAACCCTGTTAAACAGGTAAAGGCGACTTTCTATGTAATTACGAAGACTCCAATTTTTGGATATAGTGACACCCGGATCACACATTCTCGGTGTGTTATAAAGTACGGGTATGTTTGACTTTTCTATCGTGTGTGCGAGTGATATCCTGTTTTCTTGATCTATAGAAGTTAACCAATATTTGGAATTTTCAGGTGTTATGAGTGGATATTGTGATTTACATTGTCTGTGTATAGATATACATCTACCTTCTATTTCATTTATAACGTCTATGAGCATTTTGGATTCAAAGCTGGTGATTTTCTTACCCTCTGTGATGTCTCCTATTTCATTTAGATTGTAATAGAGTGACTCTCCATTTGAGGTACATCTTGCCTTCACTGACATCTTAAAATACACACACAAAAAAAATACCTAAGTCATATCGACCACCCTGAATAATCAATTGACTCAATCAAAGATGAACGCTGAATCCATTGCTACCTACATTTCCAACCTTGAAAAGGACAACGCCGCTCTCAGAAAGCTTCTTCAACAATGCGAAGAAGAAAAGGCTATTCTCGAGTACGAAAGCATGCTCCACTACGCTCAAGTGAGCGACGATGAATCTGTCGCGTCTTATACCGAAGAGAGCGACGATGATTTTGAACCCGATGAATACACGCAATTGTCTGATTCTGAGACTGACTCCGAGACCGACTCTGAATATGAAACTGATGATGACGACGACTTCTTTGTCTGTTACAACTATGACCTGGTGAAGGCTTTTGATGAACTCGCCGACCGAGAAGAAAACAAATACAAGAAACACGCGTTTCGGCACGCCGCTAACATGATTCACGGGTGGCCCGCAAAGATAACCAGCGGTGAACAAATCTCTCATGTGAATGGTATTGGAAAGGGTATCATTCAAAAGATAGACAAATTTCTTGAAACTGGAAACTCTTGTACATTCGCCACGAATGACAACATCGCTGATAA
>CALFYW010000026.1 GCA_937952265.1 uncultured bacterium | reverse complement strand
TGTACGCTGTAAACTATAATGTTATGCGTATTGAGAACGGTATGGGTGGTTTGATGTACTCTAATTAAATTAGACACTAATATCAAATGCTTTGGAAGTATTTATTTCTTCTAGGATTCGTGTTTGTACTCACGTACGACCCAAAATCCAGGACACTCGAAAAATTCATTTCCCCCATTAATCAGGAGGAAGCTACTTAAAAAAATTCAACGTTTCTATTACACAAAAGTATGATCTCGTTCGATAGAGAGACTCTGACTATTGTAGCTGTTATTTTGTGCATTGCGGCCACCGTTTACATGTACAGAGAGTTTACACAAGCTAAGAGTGATATCGAAGGTATCAAAGGTTTCTGTAATAAAATCGTTCAAGCGCACACACCACCACCCACTCAACAACGTGTTATCCAAGAACACGATGATGAAGAGGAGGAAGAGGTTCCGATCAATAATGTTGCCGAGTCCAAAGAAAATTAACATCTCCGAGGATTATAACTTGCGATCAGCGCAATGAAGAAATATAAAGCGATAGCGGTACCAGTAACATTTACGAGCGACAAACCCAAATTCCTAACGGTGAGAGATAAGCGCTTTAAAGACTGGATATTCGTGACCGGGGGGTGTCGCCGAAGAGAGATTTTCAATCCTATTCGGTGCGCCCTTCGCGAACTTGAAGAAGAAACGCGTGGTGTCGTTTCTTTGAAGAAAGGCGAGTATACAGAATTTAAATTTATAGTCAAAGAAAGTCCAACCGTCGAGTTGGAATATAACGTCTTTGTGTTTTTCGTGAATTACACGAAACCCGAACAAGTTGATCTCGTTAAAAAGTTCAACGATGAAAAACAAAAGACGATAGCTAAAAAAATACAAAAACAACCTATTAAGCGTACGCACGACGAAAATGATTTCATGTCGTTCGATACACTCCAGGAATTCAGGATGAAAAAGCAATGGGATCGTATCACTAAAAACGTTCTCGAAAACCCAGAATTCTATGCGTGTGTTACATCTTTGAATAGAAAATCCTTTGCTATAAAATAATGAAGTCGAAGAGCTACATTTTAATGCAAATACACGATTTGCTCGTCAATAGACATTCATACACGCCGACTCGTGCGAATGATTACATCGAAGAGCACAAGGAAGATAAGGTGTATGAACTTTTAGTATTGAAGAAAAAACTAACAGAAGATGAAGCAACACAGCCGGATGTATCTTTTAGGAAATCCATGTGGAGAAGTTTTGAAGAAGATTAAAAGAATTACGCGAACTAATGGTAAGTATGTTCAAGGAGTGGTGCAAGAGTCATGGCTTCTTTGAAAAGAACCCCAATCCATCACATGTGTTCATGGACGGCGGTGTGTTGTCCGTACCATTTGATAGATTGACTGAATTTTATGAAAAATACGTCGAGTGCATCAAATCGAACGAGAAGATATATCTCGTAGAGCAAAAGACAGTCGATGCATATAATTTTTTCGTTGACCTCGATTACAAAGATGACGACGTTCTCACGGTAGAAGAAATTAACCGCGTGTGTAAAGTCATATGCGACAGGGTGAGTAAACATGGAGGTAAGGATGCGCTCGTGTGTGTTTCAAAACCAAAGAAGGTGGATGATTTCATGAAAACGGGTGTACACATAAACTGGCCGGATTTTCCGGTAAATAGATCGTCGGCGTTAGCTCTCAGAGAACACATCATAAACACACTCAACATAGCCTATGGATCAAAAGACTGGAACGAAATAGTCGATTTGTCCGTGTATGGGAGTAGTGAACGAAACACACGTGGAAGTGGGTTTCGAATGCCATTTTCACACAAATGGGTCACACATAAAGCGTGTAATGGTAAGGGGTGTTCGGAATGTGATAGAGGAAAGGAGACACAAAGTGAGTACCTTCCTATACTTTTGTACAAACATGGACCTCTTGCAATGTTCCAAAAGGTGTCACCGGAACCAACTGTGGAACTCATGAATATGGCGACTCTTCGGACAGAATGTACCGATCCCAGAATAATCGAAGGTACACAGAAAAGGAAAGAAGGGTCATTCACCGCAAATCAGTTGAAGGACGAACTCAAAGACCCCGAAACGTGTGCTTTACTCGAAACGTTCATACGTAGACATATGGAAGGTCAAACGAATGCCCGTGTAAAGAATATGTACCGAGAAAAGAATAGTTACCTCATCGCCACGACGTCCAGGTATTGTGAAAACACGAAAAGGAATCACGGGTCAAATCACGTGTGGTTTCATATATTAGGGGACACCATAAAACAAAAATGTTTCTGTCGTTGTGAAACGATGAGAGGTCGATTCTATGGTTTTTGTAAGGATTTCTCGGGGCGAGCACACCAATTACCCCCAAACATAGTCGAAAAATTACAAGTCACCAAATACAAGCCACTCCCAAAGAAAAAACCTGTCGAAAAACCAAAATGCGACGTACGCGAAGACCTTAAAGCGTATATCAAAAAATACATGATTCAAGATGATAATCTGGAAATACACGCTATAGAGAATATGAAAGGTAAAAAGAAGCTCGTGAAAACGAATCACACGTGTCCGGTGTGTTCCACACAGTCAGACTTTTCGATATTCAAAGATGAAATACAAAAAGTTTGTAAATGCACTAATAGGAAACACAGGCTTATAGACAAGATAACATCTAAATTATAAATATGTTTGCGGTGGTTATTTTACTGGCGATGATTTATGTATCATCGAGAATAGTAAAAATAAACGTAAAGCCCGATACTGTCTA
>CALFYW010000025.1 GCA_937952265.1 uncultured bacterium | reverse complement strand
AATATTTAAGCATCATATGTTCGCAAAACATGATTAACGAATTAAATAATAGGATAAAAACCGGTGAAAATGTCTTAAAATGCCCTTCCAACTACCCTAAACTAAAACCAAATATTGTACGTTATCTCAACCGCTTGTTAAAAAAAGATGTAAGCGCTCTCAGAAATGAACTAAGACGCAAGAATAGTAAACGTGCATCTACGAGTGGTAGACGTTAACTACAGCTTAATGAAATAAAGTAAATGGTATAGGTTACTAAATATGTAGCAGATATGAAGAACATACACACATCTTTGAATATAATCGAATATATCATGACAATCACAGAGTGTAATTTATGTATCAACACACCTATTTGTGTATATTCGCCATTCCCTGTAGCCAAGACACCTCCAGAAAAAGCCAAAGTTGTTATTGGAACCACTGGAAACACGATTGTTTCTGCAAATGCCATAACGACCAAAAGTTGCACCACAAACAACATTTTTATGAACCCCCATATCAATTCATTTAATACACGGCGTGTCGGTGTTATTTCTATGATTGTCGGTTCTTCTTCGTATATGTGCGCCAAACATATGGATCTATCAGGATTACGTACCAATTTCCATATGTTTCCCATTGTGAAATATCGCGTCTATTTTTTAACCGGGCCGAGAACTACATCTGGAGACAGATACTTTGTGAGAACATTTGGAGGGTGGAGCATATCGAACTCTTCCGTGGCATCCTTACCGGCAAATAACATGATAGCCTTCTTACCACCGGGGTGATCGGGTAAAAATGTAGTTAGGTCGTATACCTTGTCTCGTATTATGACCCAACAGTCCTTTTCTATGTTATGCTTCGCTATTTCATCGAGTGACAAATTACGTGGATTTACGTGATCGTTTATTTTCTTAATTCTGTCCATTCTTATTTCTATTTGCTCGTAGTCTCTCTAAGCGGGGTTTTTCTTTGTTCGGGAACACTGTGAGTTGATTTACCTGTCCATCGAGATACACCTGACCGTGATTCTTAATTCTATCACACTTCAATACTTGATTCACTCGCACTATATTCACGCGTGCGATGCGTGATTTGGTCATTTTACTATGGAACACCGCGAGCATTGCTGCATCTCTTTTGGTTTCGCGTGGTAAGATGTTATCTTCACAACATACGATAACATGTGAACCTGCCTCTCCATCGACATGGATCCACCATTCATTTGGGAAACTCGATTGCGTGAGCGCGTCGTTTTCTTTTGCATTCTCACCCACTTTGATGAGAATGTCGTCGAGAGATCTATACGAGTACATGGCAAATATACGGGATGTATTTTTATATGGATTACATTACTTGAAGGATACAGAAAACGAACTATCTGATGTCTGTTCTATATGATTGATTTTAAGATTTTCAAGTCTTTTAATCATATTATTCGTATGCTTTTCTGTTATGATCATACACGGTTCGGATAGAACGCGCCCATTGTGTTCTACCAACAGGGGGCCATTCGTACCGACACTATGTTTAATGAGATTCAGCATTTTAACTTAATATCAAGACCAATCCACGCGACTTAGGAAAAATATCGTGTTAAAAAAACGAGAAACTAATAATTAACTATGGTATATGCACGTCGTTGTCACACAGAGTCCGGTAGCAACACGTAAATATAGAGTGAAGCTCCCAAATAAGAAGACATTCGACATAGGGTCTCCCGAGTCTCCAGATTACACAGATCATAGAGATCCGTGCGTAATGCGTACACATCTTCTTGAGAAGGGGGCGCTAATGCAAAGAGAAGTACGACTAGAAACAGATCCTTATGAAATACACAGGGGTATGCTCTACGCGGTTACCAGCACGGAAGAGAACTGGGAAGATCCCTTTCGTGCGGGGTACTGGGAAAGATGGCTTCTTTGGAGTTACCCAAATATAAACCAAGCACAGTTATGGATGACGATGCAAAAAAATATTCTGTTCATGCCCACCGAAGAGATGATGTGGTTTTTTGACGAGCACAGTAAATATTAAACACCCGTAGACCCAAAACCCCCAGAACCACGTTCCGTCTCCGATATTTCGGTGATTTCCCTAACATACGGCGTTTCACACCTTTCCAAGATGAGTTGTGCGATTCTGTCTCCCTTCTTAATCTCAAACGGCGCATCACCGAGATTAAAAAGAGCGACCTTAATTTCACCCGTATAATCCGTGTCAATCACACCCGCACCCACGTGGATGCCATGCTTCACAGTGAGACCAGATCTCGGGGCAACGCGTCCATAGACCTTCATTGGCAAAACAACTGCGATCCCTGTCCCGACAAGAAGGCGACCACCATGTGGAATACTGCAATCTTCCACACTATATAAATCATATCCAGCAGCATGAGCAGAACCCCGAGTTGGAACAATAGCATGTTGAACAAATCTTTTGACTTGAAGTTCAGTCATTTTAGTTATAAGGGGAACATAATCTTTATGTCGGTTAAGGAATACGTGCGGTAACCTAATAAATGTGGGTTATTCATAATGCGGTCGTGAGAGCTACATCTGAACCAAAAACAGATTACGGTAAACTCAAAAAGAGGATAAATCGCGCGACACTTGGATATGGTAGCGCACTTACGACCATGTATTTCATCACACAAGGTGCTGAACAGGGAGTTTCTGCATCTTTGGGTGTGTTGTCTTCATTCGCGTATATATCCCTATTGGAGAAACACGTCGATAACATTGAATAATCGCTATCTCAAAAAAAGATACTGGCTCCTATATGTACTGTTGTATTTGAAACCATGTGGAATAGCGCACCTTTCGCGTTTGATTTTGATTACGGGGCTACATTTGTTGGATTTCTCGCGTATAAAGTGGCACTCTTGAGTGTTGTATATGATGAGGTGAAACGAATGTTAGGTTCGGAAGATGAATAAATGGTACTTAAGTTAAATAAAGTGTGTGTTAGTATTTACTATAAAATGGGGTTCAGAATCGACGGGAGTAGCCACCACGACGGCGTGAGTGGAGAGCATTCTCTCATACACATGATAAATACAGATCCCAAATTTTCATGTGTGCGAGAAAAACTTGGAAAGCTTGAACACCAAGGATGAACTAAAAATACTGCCGATGCCGTGAGTGAACGAGGATTTCGCATCTCTATAAAAACCAAAAACAGTAACAGTGGGTCGTTCGATTGGCTCAACAAATCTTATGTACACGAAAGTGATGGAAGTAGAGATCTACTCAGTGATATAAAACAGTACTACAAGACACACGGAGATGAAAAAGATACCAGGTACATGATTAACAAATTGTCCAATATGCTCCTCAAGTTTATGAATGTAAAAACATATGTAAATTACGTGTTAGATGGGTACGATTGCGATTACATATGCATAAATTTCGTAAAAAAGAAGCATTTCGTCATGTTCCACAAAAGTGAGTTGACAGAAATCTTTGGGTCGTGTGAAGAATATGTAGAACCAGTTAAAACAAACACGTCGTGTGTGATACCCGGGAGTAAAAATTTGAGAATTCGGCTTGTACTAAACAATGGTGTGAAGGCTATACTGAAGAAGGGTTCCTCTTTGTGTGTGAAGCTTCAACAGGATAAACCACTTTCATTAGAAAAACATGTAAAAAATTCTATTGTAATCGATTACTAATTATAT
>CALFYW010000024.1 GCA_937952265.1 uncultured bacterium | reverse complement strand
GCTCATACCACTGTCTCAATGCGTACAAGGGTCAGCAAAACCCACACGCATCTCAGGGCAGTTTGGGTGTCGCGAAGAGACAGCTCATGAACAACCCATACGCGCACCACTTGTGCTAAATCCAATTTATTTAGAGTAATACACTCATTAAAATATTATACGCATATTTTAATGAAGGTCCATACCTTAGATATAGATAGTGGTGATAGAGACCCCATACTTTACCCCGATTCAGGTGATTACACAGTTTTCTTAAAGAATCCCGTGTACAATGTATCGAAAATAAAACTTATATCGGCTCGTATACATAATAGTCAATTGCTCATACACGACAGAAATAACACGTTTACGATGAATACGGCGACGTACAGTGAAACCATCACTTTACCAAATGGCAACTATGACGGCGAGGAATTGGCGAGTAATCTTGTACAACACTCCGATATCATAGATAGTGCCACGTATTTAACCACCACGAATGATATAAACATAAGTAACCTAACAAATGATTTCACATTCGCGTTTTATGGAGGAGAGAATGGATACATATCAGATGCATCTAATACGACACCACACGATGTATTAGGTCTTCCACCAAACAATGTACACTCTACGTCCAATTCTTTGAAAACGGGTAGTCTCAATTTACAGGGTGTAGATGCATTTGTTTTAAAGTTAAGTAGTGGTTCCGATGAATTTAACAAATCCATCTACTTTAATACACCCTTTTACACCGGTAAAATACTCACGTGTGGTGATGTTGTAAATTATTCTGGAGCGGATGATGTGCTTGAACACGAATTTCATTCGGGTAAACAGCAAACTATATCGTCCATACGCGTTCAATTTTTTTACAGTAGCAATGGACGTCTCATCCCATACGACTTTAGAAACGCAAACCACGTGTTAAAATTTGCGTTATCTTGTTCAACTGATAAACTTGAAAATATACCGAAAGTAAAGATACCGATAGACGAGGAAGAGAAAGAGGAAGAGGAAGAGGAGTCTGACTCTAAAGTTGAAAAATACACTATTCACGGAACGGAAAATAAAGCCGAAGACGTGGATAGGTGGAATGCTATCATATCTATAATTTTTATAGTTTTAGTCGGATTTGTCCTACTTTTAATTCCAAAGAGGAAACCAACCACTTAGCGGGTGACCGCGTACAATGGTTGAGTTGGCTTTCTGACACGGGTAGACACGCGAGAGATCGCGAGGTAGACGACGATGGACAACAAGGTGGTGAACAACGAGGTGCGCGTGTAGTTAATACTACCATTCTTGTTGACCTTGACGCCTTGGTTCACCAGCCAGCGGACGAGGTCCATCCACGAGAGGGCAGCCGCGAAGGAGAAACCGGCGACGACGGCGTTCAAGGATTGCGATTCGAGCTCTTGGCTGATAAGAGTAACAGTTTCAGCGGCGGACATGGTATATAGTACCATTAGAAAATTTATTCTGGGACCAACTCCTCCACGACTAATATCTTCTTGTATTTTTTGGCCTGGTAACCCTTTGTCTTTGGTTCTTCGGACTCGGACTCGGAATCAGAATCAGTCTCTGAATCAGAGTCTGATTCACCAACCCTGAATGTTTTATATTCCGTATCCGTCCATCCTTCAGGCTCCTCGGTGTCCATTACTATCAATCGCATTTTTTAAAATCTCCTCGGACGGATTCGTTGGAACCCATGCGTCCCAAGTATCGTATGCCTCGTTTATCTTATTCATACCCTCATCATCTCCTGTGTATCTCGTAAAATCACCATCCTGTTCTTCGAGTACCTCCATATCAGGTGTATCGTCATCACCTTCGTAAATTTCTGGGAAGTAAGAACCAATCTTCTGTCCAACTTCATATCTCGCACAATATTTCATGGCGTACTCGACGTCCTTCATGAGAATTGCGTCTCTCCCACATGCCTTGGAGTATTCACATGCGAGTAACATCGCCCTTTCAATCACTGGTATCAATATATTCGACATCGTTTCCATATATTGATCCACTTGCGTATCTTCATTGTTCGTTAAATCAAAACCTGTTTTCATTATGTATCAAATAGTAAAGTACAGATTCCGTTCTCCACCCGGAGTATGTTATAACTTTGGGCATAAACTCTAAGTTGCTTTTGTTTGTCCGTGTTAACTGGATAGTTAAACAGCCCCACACGCGCTATTTGGTTTTTTACATAGGAGAAATTGAGTTGACCTGAAGGTTGTATGCTTTCGGGTTCGAGAGCAAAACTATACATATAAAATCTCCTGTAAACGGTCGTCCTCGAGTGATGTTTTGCTGGCTGAATCGCTCTCAAATGAACAATATTTCCAGTAACTTCATCCAGTATGGTTTCTCCGTCAAACTCAAGTTCGATCTGTTTTACCTGTTCTGAACTCGTGAAAAGTCCGTATTGATCTACATTAACATTTGAACAGTATTGATACGGTGTGGCGAAATCGTTCTCTACGGTCGGGTCGTTGTCAAACTTATCCTGTACCACAAAAAACAATTCTTTGACGGCATTTAGCATATTGAGTCTAACCTCGTGTACATTACATTGATTAACTGTGTCAATTTTGGCGTCGGCTCGGTCGAGTTCAAATGTATTCGTTTGTGTCTGTGTTATGAGATAGTCCACTCGTTTGGGAAATGTCTTATCTTGTAAGCTTACCATTTCGGTTGAAAGTTGAACGCTTTTTATGAGTCCAGTTGGATTTTGACCGAGGTAATAGGTGGATGCCTCATTACCACTTGGAGGATTCAAATTCACAGCAAATATACAGTCTTCGGCTTTTCTGAAACGTATCGCTATCTCGACTTCCTGTTTAGTGATAGCATGCAAAGGTATGGCAAGTTCCGGGTGTTCGTGAAAATAAAATGGAAGATCTACTCTGTAAGATGTGTCTTCTTGAGACGCCGACGCTCTATCGTCGCGTATACCCTTGTATTTATCCGTATATGTGGAGAATATCTGGTTAGGTTTACCGACCAGTTTTCTGAGCGCAGCCTGTTTTGATTGTGTCACGGATATCTCGGAATAAATGGCTAACATATCGGATGGTATTCTTTGGACGAGAGTGCCACCTATGTATAATTCTGCGTACTCTATCATGGCTTGAGCGATCGATTCGCAATATGTGACATTGTAAGACGACGACAGGTCTTGATCTATAGACCCGAGTGTGATTTTCACACTCAAACCTTTCAATAAGTCACCTTGATTTTGTGGTATAACACACCGTATTTCTTCGCCAAACTCCACTCTACCCGTAAAA
>CALFYW010000023.1 GCA_937952265.1 uncultured bacterium | reverse complement strand
TAGGGCGACCAAAAGTCGAGTGCATAATTTGATAGGAACCGCACAGTGGAAAATCAAAAGCATGTATTGTTCCTTCTGAACGCAAATAAGTGGCTAATTCTACGGGGTTTTTTAAGAGGGCATACCTAAAATCTCCTGAAGGGGCTTCTACAACGTGACCATCACGCTCCATGTGATCAACGACCGCATCAAGTCTTTTTTTCCAATCCTGTTTCGGGGATGGTTTTTTTGAAGGCTCTTTCGGCTCTTTCTTCGATGGCTCTTTGGACTTGCCAATGTACTTGAACAGAATTTCACATAGCTCGTCGATACTTTGATCAAACCGTAAAGTGTCTCCCTTTTTGGTGCTGATCCTAAAGGCTCCTCCCCGTATATATTTCCAACCTTTTGCCTTGGAGCGAATCTCAGAGGTCATTTCCTTCCACTTGTCCTTCGGCAGTCGGTCTTTACCCTTCATCGCTTTAGACAAGTCCACAAAGTAAAAGTCAAAGCGGTCATTTTTGTCGTCAAGGTAGATCGGATATCCCCCTGCCTCACAGACACCACGCTTTTGAAGCTTTGAGAAGTCAACTCGCCTCACAGTAGAACCACCGCCCGTAGACTTAATCCCAAGGTTGGCGAGCACCGTGTCAATTTCATCCAACACCCCCACCTGATATATCTCATACAGGTTGTAGTTGTATCCACTCTTGCTCCATCGCCCCTGTGCCTTTACTGATCCGATCAGTTTCTTAAAAGCATCCTCCAAGGCTGATTTTGTAACCTGAGCCTTCTTGTAGTCACGCTGATTGATCCACACATAAAAAGTTCCATCGGTATGCTTGTAGGCAGGTATTCCCGACTTTTCAAGGGTTTTGAAGACTGTTCTTTTTGGCATATCAAAGGCTTTGTCCCTGACAAATTTAGCGTTTTTTTGACCGTTTTTTTAATCCTTTTTCATTTGTAAGCCTCTGCGTTACAACGTTTTGCGTTGCGTTCTAACCGCCTCTGTGCGTTGCTAATCAGCCTGTTAGCCCGTAGGTTTTTGCTTCGATGGTCTTAAATCGGCTTGTATTTTATCTCGGTTTTTGGTGACAGTACGGCATTTGCCTAATTTTGAGAGCAACTATCGAGCAAATCATGAGTGATCAGATCGTAAGCACCAAAGACCTCAAGACCCTTACCATGTGGGCGACCATTCTTGGTATTACAACCGCAGCTATCCAAATCTATCGTTTCGCCAAACTTCGTAAAGAAGAAAAAGCCTTGAAAGAAATGAGGAAAAGGCAACAGCGGAAGCTGAGGGAAATCGAAGTGAACCTCAAGGGTATCATGGGAGATAACTACGTTGAGATCGATCCGCTCGAGAACCAAGAGCAAAATTCATAAATCAAATCATACAACAATGTCTGAAATCACATCCAAGTCGAAACTTGATAAAATGAGTTCGACCGAGCTTCGTGCGCTCGGCAAAAAGCACAAAATCACGAACTACTCACGCATGAAGAAAAAGGAGCTTGCTGAAGCCCTTTGGACTCAAGTGGGTTCAAAGGCAAAGGAGAAAGCTCCTGCCGCTGAAAAGCCCGCAAAGAAAGAGGGCGAGAAAAAGTCGGGTGCAAAGAAACCTGCGGCGAAAAAGAAATCGACAAAAAAGAAGTCGGACTCAAAGAAAAAGAAGGAGACCGCTCCAAAACCATCTTCAGAAAATGCCGAGGAGTTGCTTTCCAAAGTACCAAAGGCACCCGCTGCACAGCCAAAGCCTCCAAAGCCCGAAACAGTCAAAGGTACAACCGAAGACCCTGCTTCGGTCAGGGAACGACAACAAGCAGCACAGTTTTGTGCCATGTTCCAAGGCATCATCGAGAACCATTTCCGTCCAATCCGAGAAAGCGACCTGAGAGCGAAACTGCAAGAGCATCAGCATTCTATGCAGTCGGAACTCGAAAAGCATCCTGAAAACCCAAAACTCGCTCGATTGGTTATCAAGGTAGGGGCAGCAGAAAAATGCTATCCCGAACACGGGTACTTCGATTTACTGTAATTTTTTCAGTATATTTACGGCTCTAATCTAGTGCCTCACTCTCCTTCGGGAGATACCTCGAGGCTCTGAGATTTTAGGTTAACAGAAAGCGGACGGGAGCGTTCGCTTTCTATTTTTAACCAATCCCGTAAATCTGTCTTGTTGGCGATCAAATAATCGTAGGTGGACTTTAAAGCCAATCCACGCGCCCTGTTGAGTACAAGCGCACGACCCTGCTCACCCTTTTCAAGCGACTCAATGAACTTGTCAATGCTCGGTCGAAGAAACTGTGGGGCTTCAAAACGCTGCTTTTTCTTCTCTCGCTTGATCTGATTCATCGCCTCCCCTACAAACTCCTCACGGGCTTGCTCATCGGTGGTCACCAACCCTTCTTTGCGTAAATGCTCCCAAAAGTGGGCTGCGAAACGAATCTGATCAAACTCAATCTCCCCATCCCTGTACTCCTCAAACAACCTCAGGTGGTTTTCAATCCATTCAGCCTTGATCTTCGCCTTTTGCTCCTCAGTTAATTCAGTCGGCTCAGGTAGACTTCCAAGCACCTTGGATTTCAAATCATTCAAATGCTCATCCCTGTATGTTCTGAGCCACTGATGAAAGCTTTTTACGCTGACTCCATAATACTCGCCCAATTCGCCACGCACACCCAACCTGAAAGCCTCAGCAATCTCAGGGATGCGGTAACCGACAAAATCAGTAAAGATGTCCCTCGTCACTCCGTTGACCGTCTCAGCTTGCTCATCAGGCTCCATGTTCTGACCTGATTCGAAAATGGTCTTTACCACCAACGCTTTTACCGCCGCTGCAATCTCATTGTGACTCGTGCCTTCCTTGATCATCTTAGCAACCGTTTGGTGCTCACGCATGACTTTAAACTGCTTCCTTACGCTTGGCTCGAGTCCTTCCATTTGACTCTCATCGACTTTTGCAATCGCTGTGGTTGTTTTGCTAGATTCTTTCATGGTTCACATTCAATTTTCTTCAATCGGTTCTTTCGAAAAGGTTCGTAATTCACCTCGTGGTGCCACCTGTTGTACCTGCGTACCATACGAACTACATCAGGGTGTTGATCAACCAATGACTGAGCAAACTCTTTGCGATCATCAGTATGCACGTAAAGAGTGTCCGTATTACCGCCCTTCATGGTCATTGATGCAGCCTTATTGCAATAGCACCAAGTGAATAATAAAGTACACAAATCCTTTTTCAATATCCGAAGACTCAAGTCCGTATCCTCATTGAACCTTCCCCGCCATCGCAGGTCAAGTGAATTGTCCAAGAGAATGCATGAGTAGATACGGGTATTTAAGAAAAATGGAGACTTCACATAATTGTGATGGAACCTATACCTGATCCCTGCCATGGCAATATTTTCATACCTGTCTACAAAATCTTCACACCGACGAAAGAAATCCCCGTTGCAGACTGAGTTCACCCTCCGACCACCCTTTTGATACCCAAAACCGCTAATGTTGTCATCCAAAATCCAATGGCGTTTTTCACCACGCGAGGCTGAATGCTCCATCACCCAATTGCGTGCAGGAATAGAGCCTTTCCCTAAATCACTGAACGGCAACACTAAAATTTTGTCACTATCAATCACCGCTGAATAATGATCCAACTCCACAGGCTCGATCACAACCTTGTAGGAAAGCCCCAACCGATCCAACGCTGAAGGAGTCTGCAAGCAATCCCATCGTCCCTTGGAGATTACGTAAATAGGATATTTGGGGAAGAGTTTGGTGGGGTTCTGTGCAAGTGCCTCTACATCTGACACGTCCACCGCGTTCCGCTTTTTGGTATTACGAGTAGGAATTACATATTCAGGCATACCCACCCACTCTTTTTGCCACCCATGGTCATATTCATCGAACAAAGAGGGCATTCATCGTGGCTTTTGGTGGTTTTCACTGATGATTTTCGGAGCAGTCGCGTTCCAATCAATCAAATGGTGAATTCGGGGGTGCTTTGAGTTCATTATGGACACCCTCACTGCACTAGGATGCATCATCACTGTAGTAAACGCTTTGCAATAAGTGCCATACCTCAAATACATCTCGGTAATCCCACCCTTTTGACTTTGGCTGTCCCTTTGATTGATCGCAAGCACAGGGATGGTCAAAAACAACCTCCCGCGACTAGCAAGGGTCGTATAAGTGTTGACATCCTCATTCATGGCTCCGACAAACTGAAACGGGCGATCGGTGGAACAGAAAAAAGAGTTCATGCATTTGCGCTTGTTGAAACGGTACGCACCCTTTCCATTGTCAATCCCACCTATAAAATCTCCTGTCTGCGCCAACGCCACACTCAAACACCCACTTTGCTCATAAAACTCAATGATTTTGTCGATCAGCAGATCAATGTCTTTCGGCATTACAATACCTGAGGACTCGACAAATTTGTAGTTCAGTTCATGGAAGTCATCGTCAAGCTGCAAAAAGTACCTCACCCCAATCTTCTTTGCAGCCTCAAAACAGTAATTACGCGCATGAGTGATGGTTTGCCTCTCATCAAAGTTGTTTCCCTCATCTACCTTATCAGCCATCGCCTTTTTGTCAAACACAAGTACCTGATCAAGCCCATACTTTTGAAAGTACTGCTCAATTGTGTCGTCCTCATTGTCCACCACCAAGTACACCCTCCCTTTGTAATTGCACTTTTCAAGAGTCTTTAAGGTCAGCACCCGATCAGGGCGACCATGGGTCAAAATGAATATGCAAAAGTCATCCCTCATCCCCTTGTCCATACTCAGTTAAGAACTGATCTCGGATTTCTTCGCACACACGCACATACCCCCTTTCTACGGCTTTCTTAAAGTCAATGATGACTAGACCGCTATTTTCCATCAGTTCTTGCATCTCAGGGCTTGCATGAGCGTAATAGTCCGCGATCTTCTCATAATTGAACACCGTGTGACG
>CALFYW010000022.1 GCA_937952265.1 uncultured bacterium | reverse complement strand
TTTGGCTTGATACCACCGCCAACATTATTTATCAGTGTATTGATGCTTCTGTCGGTTCGGCTGTTTGGTTGCAACTGTCAACCTCTAATACTCCTGCGGGTATCGTGTCAGGCACCTACACGGGGGATGGCACCACAAGTCAAGCAATTACAGGTCTTGGAGGCACTCCTAAGTATCTTCGTATTTGGGAGCAAAAAACCACCGATACGAGTGCGCTTTTCATCTTTGAAACGACGACCGAAATTATTGGTGACATCGCGGGTGGTGGTTCTATCCGAAAAAGCGATTCTGATGCTTTTAGGTTTAAGGACAACCGCGTTGTATCACTAGATTCCGATGGGTTTACAGTGGGAGATGACTCTATTGATGCTCATCCAAACAAAAACGGTAGGGTGTACAACTATTTAGGACTTCTGACATGAAAATTTTTGTAAGAGATAAGCAGACGACTTCAATCCACTACTTCGTGGAACAGGACGCCTATACACCTGCGGGTAATGAAGAAGAGGTGACAGATATTGTGACTACTGAGAATGTCGGATTGAAATTAGTAAATCTTCAAACAATAGGGTGGCGCGATAGAAAGGCGGTTAGAGATCGCTTAAAAACCCTTGTCTACACCAAGATGGGGGTGGTGACTCCTGCTGACACCGAAGACCCTGCCAAGTGGAACTTGTTGACCGATGAAGAAAAAAGCATTGCTGTTCATTGGTTTTTAGTGGGCAAAGCTGATTTTCAGAACGAGGTAAAAAACGATGATACCTATTGGATTTGCGAGGGGCAGAAGTATCGCAAATGGACAAACGAGGTGAGGCAACAGCGTCTTGAGTTCATTGAGTCCATTGTCATGAAGCGCATGGCGGTGCTTGATGAAGCCAAGCAGGTACTTGCCGATATGAATCAAATTTCTAAGGATACTTTGCTTGACTTTGATGATGTGTCCAAGGTCTTGAACAACAAGGTGCGTCTACGCCCTTTAACACGGTTGTATGTGGCAGGGTTAGAAAGTGAGGCAGACGATGGAGTTGCAGCCCTTCGTGATTATTTAAATAGTGAGGCGGGTACTCCATTTGCGACCAATGGCTTTAGAAATCTTACATATTCATTCAACTCGCCTCATACGGCGGACACCACCGCTGATGAGTGCATTGATGTGATTGATGGCAAATGGTAGTGGGTGATGAGTTTAGACGAACTAGCAAAGGAATTTTTGGAAGCGGGGCTTGTGTTCCTTGTTATGGCGTTTGTCATCTATTTTCTTTACAAAGAATGGCGACGTACGGCAAAGCGTTGTGAGAAGTTGGAGGGGGAGAAGGAGCAGATTTTACGTGAGCATTCTGACTATGTACGTGATCAAAACCAACAGAATACAGAGGTCATGATTACTTTGAACACCACTCTTGATAAGCTCATTGAACGTATAAAAGGTCAGACATAATGTGTACAGAAAAAGCGCACTCAGATTATTCAGATGCTCTTCGTGATACGGTTCATGAGAAGTTGAACCGATTGAACATGGTCATTTCCAACGATGAGCATCAAACCTTGGATGGCAAGCAGTATAAGATACTGATGATTGACCATGATTTGTCCGAAGTGGAGCGTGTACGGGACATCCTCGACAAGCACAATGTAAAATTCATGATGCAGGTCATTGACAATGGTCAGGACGCCTTGAAGTTTTTAGAGCGTGAGGGTGAGTACAGTCAATCGATGATCCCTGATTTGATCATTGTCAATCGCAACTTACCGAAGATCAGGGGAGGTTTCATTGTCAAGTTTCTGCACAAGAACAGGCATTTGGCGTGGATACCGAAGATTGTAATCAGCGACAACCCTGAACTTGCAAAGAATTTAACGCCTGTGAAAAAGGGTGCGGAAAAGACCAACTACATTGACAAGAAATTCAGTGAACCTCAGTTGCTACAGGCAATGTATGGGTTGATGCCCTTTTTAAAACTCTCACTTCAGACAGGATGAGCCACGGATTGAAATATATGCGCTGCGATGTCCATGATCGCTTTTCGATTTGGAAGCCATGGAGGTGGATTTTCATGCTGATCCGTTTTTTCAGCAGGGGCAAATGGAACCACAGTGCGCTTATGCGGTCTGATGGAATGGTTTTGGAAGCCACCGTAAAGGGGGTAAAGGAGACTCCATATACTTCGTGGCGCGACAAGGACACTTACATTCAGGTGTGGGTGCCTGATTTTGACTATAGTCCCGCGCGGGCGTTGACCATTTGGAATAGATGGGTAGATGCAAGGTTAAAGTATGATTTCAACGGCACCATTATTCAGCAGGGGTGGCACAACATCAAGCTGTTTTTCCACAGGCTATTTGGCGATCCGAGTAAGAAGGTCAGGTGGACGGGAAAAACCGATCACGGTCAGGCGGACGCGAAGTATTACTGTAGCGAGTTGGATGGTAAGTTTTGGAACACCTTGGCAGGAAAGTTTGAGCGGTGGTATGAGGATACTCCACAGGAACTTGCTGATCAGTGCCATGGGGATTATGAGTGGGTGTTGTTTTACAAAGGAAAAAAAAGTGGCTTTCACCCCGCGAGTATCAATCGACCTGAAAGCCTGTAAATCAAAAGACGATGAACGACCACGAAAAAATAAAGGAACTTGAGTCAGAATTGGATGAGTTGCGTAAGCAAAAAAGCTTTTGGTCATTTCTGCATTCCACCAACAGTAAACTCACTTTGCTTGTGGCGGTGATAGCTGCCTTGCAATTTTTGATTCCTGTACTAAGGGATTTCATTATTCCTGACCACTTAGCCGACACTCCAAAGCAGCGAGAGGAACTTCGACAGGCAATTGAGGAAAAAATTGAGGAGATGGAGTCTGAGAGCGGCTACACGCACGATCACTTCACTGACCGCATCAATTATTTGGACAGTTCAGTAAAAGTATTGCAGAAGCACGCAAACGAGTTGAAATTGGATCAGTTCCGTCCCATTGGCGTTTTTGTGGACAAGAGAACAGATGAGCGCATGTACTTTGATGAGACAAGCCGAGCATATCCTGTACTTGTTGATGAGGTAACAGGAAAATGGTATTACATCGACACCCGTGGGGTCGCCCATTGGTGTTTCAATTAACGCATAAACACAAACCAAATGATTTACAGACAGACATTGACGGTTCCCGTGGAGAGGGTTGATTTTCCTTCTACGCAATACCGTCATGAGACTTATGAAAAAAAGCAGATTGTACTGCATTATACCGCTTCGGGAGCAGAGGTATATGGTGATTTGCACCATTGGCGCAAGACTGCCTCACGCATTGCCACGGCATTCATTGTAGATAGGAACGGTGTGATCCATGAGGTTTTTGAGCCAACCAAGTGGGCGTATCATTTGGGTGTGGGTCTACGCGACAACAAGGTACTGTTAAAGTATAAGCAAAACGGTTCGTTGTATGATCAGCATTCCATTGGAATTGAGATCGACAATTACGGGTACTTGAAGTACGACAAGAAAAAGAAGATTTTCACCACTGCCTATGGCAATCAGATTGACCGTGATTTGGCGCAGCACTACCTTGTCAAGCATCGCGGGCATGAGTGGTATGAGGTGTTCCCTGTAATTCAGGTGGAGGGCGTTAAGCAATTGTTGATCGGCTTGAGTAATCAGTTCTCTATTCCGCTGAATTACTACGGGGATGAATTTGATGTCTGCACGCGTGCTTTAGAGTTTGAAAAGGGTGTGTTTACCCACAACTCTTATGTGAGTGCGAATTTGCGTACGGACATTCCACCTGATCCACGCATTGTTGAGATGTGGATGAATCTTCCAAAATCAGCATAATGAAGACACTGACCAAGAAAAACAAACTCTATACACGCCATAGCATCAAGGAGAAAAAAAAGGATGCTGATGCTTTGAAAAAAAGGCTCGTGAAAGGGGGCACCCGTGATGCGGTGGTTGCCAAACTTGACAAGCCAATTAAGCAAGGAGGGGTGACTTACAAGTATGGAGTGTTTGTTCGTCCTGTGTCTCGGAGAGTGAATGTGGATCGTAACGCGTCAAAATCGAAGAAAAATGGCAAAGGTTAAGTACGGGCATGTGGACGGCCCGAAAGATATACTCAAGATCAATCGCATGATCTTGAACAAAATCAAAAAAGCCAAGAGCAAGTCGGCGATCGAGCGTTATATGCGTCAAAGCGCATACCTCTACACCCTGACCTTCTCCCCTGCATGGAAACGCGATCTTCGGGGGGTCTTGTTGAAAACACGCAAGCAAGCTATGGCGGGAAAGAAAGCCACCAAAAGGCTTGGTGAGTCACGAATCAAACAGCTTCAAAAGAAAAAGCGCAAACGATGAACGATGCAGAACGTATGATGGATGCCCATGGTGGTCTTGAGCAAACTCCAAAGCAATGGCATGGAATCAAGGGCTATCCAAAGGCGGGCAAGAACAGTGGTTCGGGAGTGCGCGTGGAGATCAAGCGTTTTGCGACCCTACCTGAGTCCATCAAGCAGGATACAGTCTTGTTGTATTTCTTGCTCGGGGGTGGTACGATGGCGTATAAGATGCCGATGAACACTGCTGCATACACTGATCGCTCAAAGATCGATGATCAAAACTGCGCGAACTGTCCGTTTGCTTATCGCCGCGTGGTGGATGGAAAAGTGATTTGCAGTCAGGTTCGCGGAGAGATCAAGCTGATGGGATGGTGCAAGCTTCATCCAAAAAACCG
>CALFYW010000021.1 GCA_937952265.1 uncultured bacterium | reverse complement strand
CAATGAAAAGAGAATCGGTGACATTGAAAAGAAAATAATTAAATTACGTGATATAGACCCAATAAAAAATGAACTCACTAGATTTAAATACGTGTATTCCGAACTTACGAGAATAGATCCAATTGAAATGCGTATGGAAAAGTGTGAAAACACACTCGAAGGCGTATCCGACCTCCCGGAATTGAGAACTCGTTTGTCTACATTAGAAACCGCACCCCTCGAAGGAGATGGTGCGCTCATTTCAAACATCTCACTTTCGCATGTACTCTCGTGTTGTAACGAAACAGATGCTTCTATAAAAACACGGGGGGACGTTACAGCACGTGGATTTTATATAGAAGGTACACCAACCATGACATCAAGACTGGGTGAAATAAAGTCATTCGCAATGAGTTCGTTTGCCGAAATAAATGCGTATACGAAATCAAATAATGGTACGACTGCGGGTAATACGGGTGGCATTGTTTTCAAGACGAGAGGTGCCGACGGTAAAGTGTCCCCGCGTGCGACCATAGATGGTAATGGAAAATTAGCCGTGGGAACAAGTAAGAGTCATCCTTCTGCGATAGCTACATTTGAATCGAATACATGCGGATTTCTCCCACCTCGAATGAAAACAACTGAATTAGAAGACATAAAGAACCCTGCGATAGGTCTCATGATATATGACACAGATAAAGACGCATTGTGTGTATACAAAAAATCTGGATGGACCGTTGTATGTTAAATTAAAATGACCTCTAATATAAATGGTGAAAAACCTTAGCACTATCGATAGATCCGAGAGGGTCAGGATAGGTAAGCATGTTCCAAACGAACAAGCTGTAAACACCATAATAATTAATGCATCGTCGAATGTGATAGAGGCGCCACAGGAAGGGTTTTACCTGGCGCCAATCCGTGTAAACGAGGCCATGAATTCCAATGTAATGTGTTATGATATTACAACTAATGAAGTCGTGGATAGTGGGACGCCATTGACACTTCAGGGATTAACTGAAGTGGGTAACTCGACTACAGAAACCGTACAATTTACGAACAACACAACAGGGTTCGTCACCACGTCTAATGTCGGTATAGCCAATGCAAATCCACAACACGAACTTTCTGTTGGCGGTGATGTATACGTAGAAGGAAACCTTACAGTAGTTGGAGAAACAACCGCAATTTCAAGTGAGAATCTTCGCGTAAAGGATGCGATTGTCGAATTGGGTGAAAATAACACAGATGGTGATTTTGTATTTGATTTAGGTCTCATTATGACTAGACCAGGTTCAAACGTTACGGCGTCTTACATAGAATCCAGTAATGAATATATCATAGGCTACACACAAAACTCAGCCTCAGACACGTACATCACACCCGATGCGTCCAATCTCATCCAAATGCGCGTCTATGGTGACGTGACCGCGAATAGCTTCATAGGAGATGGTTCATTCTTATCAAATGTTATCCAAGATACAGATCTTGAAGCGAATTTGACGGTTATAAGGGGTGAAATGGCCGCAAACACGGTGACTCTTCGGAATGACATTCAATCCAATGCAAATGTTTTGAGAGGCGAAATGGCTGCGAATACTGTGACTCTTAGGAACGACATTCAATCCAATGTAAATGTTTTGAGAGGTGAAATGGCGGCGAACACGGTGACTCTTCGGAATGACATTCAATCCAATGCAAATGTTTTGAGAGGTG
>CALFYW010000020.1 GCA_937952265.1 uncultured bacterium | reverse complement strand
CGATCAACACTGCTACGCAATTACGCATCAAGGGCAAGCCTGAGCAAGCCAAGGCACTCTATCGCTATGTCTATGGGGCGTATTTACGGGGAACAAAACTCCCGCAGAAGAAGAAAAAGCCATTGAAGTTCATCAAAGTGGAAAGTGTGACGCTTGATTGGGCGGAACAGTTCTATGATGATCAGATTCCAAAAACCCTTGGATCATTCAGGGAGATGACGCGGTGGATACGTGAGAACATTGACAGGGAGGACTTTGAAAGCACAAAAGAGGGTGGTTATATCAAGCATGGTTTTACGTATAAATACCCTAACGACAAAAAAAATTTACTGAGAATTGACATTGGTTACAGGGATGAAAATCCTTTTGAGAGCGACAACATTTTTGGGGATACGTTTTTGATACAATATTTATTTGCATTGCTGCTTGCCAAGTTTGGCAATGATGCTGACAAAAAGCGATATGTCCCGATTCACGAGGGATGGGTCGAAGGATGGAAAAAATATGATGGAGAGGTCAGCTATTCTCAGGCAATGCGTGCTGTAGAGACGGCTTCAAGGCTTTTAAAAGACGGTCATTGGGGCGACGTGGTTGAAGAATCTCAGGCGGTAAGGGATTTTCATAGTCCAAACGCGCTGATGGCGCACGTGGAGGACGAGTTAGGAAGCGATGTGATCGAATTATGGAAGTCTTATGACCAAGCACCGTCTGAGCCATCCAAAGAGGAAGAGGGCGATGATGAACTTGACGATTTACTCGATGAAATTGAAGAGTTGGATGAGCAAGCCCCGAAGTCGTTTGATCAGAATAACTTGGATGTGCTGAAGCAAATTTCTGAGCATGAACTTGAAAGGGCAACCGAGCCTCCTTATGGGGTGAAAGGGGCGAGCATTCATGTGAGTCAGTTAAAAAACACGAGTGCCGAGCATTTAGATTCCTTACGAAACCTTCAACTTATTTCGGGAACCACCGATGTACGCCTTACAGAGCATGGCAGACAGGCGGTCATAGATGCACATAGAAAGAAGGTTGATCAGTGGATCGACAGTGGGGTTGCTTTCCAAAAGCCCATAATTGAAATGCTTGATCCATATCAAAGGTGGAGTGTTGAAAATAAATCAAGCCATGTGTATTTACGCTCTGAGGTGGTTGCGTGGAAAACCAAAGACGGCACCCCGTATCAAATCCAAATGTTTGTAGCAAAGAATGAGGGAGAACGCCCATCTTTTTCAGTAGACTTACTCAACCTAAAAACAAGGGGCATCTATGGGTCTGTTGATAAAAAGACAACAGAACGTGCTGATACTTTATTGGGCAAGCTTGCTTCTGATCATCCTAGCGCATGGGATAATGCTACGTCAAACATCGACGAATCAACCCTGCATGAGTTGAGTGACGAGGCTTCTTTTAAGGTGGGTCTAAAGCAACTCATGGAGGCTTTAAGGAGCAAAAAGCCTTCACCGAAGAAGAAAAAGAAGTCCACGAAAAAGCCTTCGGGTGGTACTAAGCGCAAGAAGCCATGGTTCTACATGGGGGTAGTAAAAAACAAGGGTGAAGACTTTTACGTGTATGACTATGTGGAGCGCACGCATCGCAAGGCAGAAGATGCGAGAAAGGCGGTAATTCCTGACTATGAAGACATCAGGGCATTTTATGTCAAACAGGCAGGGGGCTACTTCATTTACGAAGAAACCACGGGTCAAAAACTCGCAGATGGCAAAACCTTAAAGGGCGCAAAGGCAGAGGCAAAGCGCAAAATGGACAGTGCGGGAAGAGAGGAAGTTGGCAGACTAATTCGCTTGGGGCAAGACTCCTCCCTGTCTCCTCGATATCGAAAAGCGGCTTCGTGGAAGTTACAGCAGCAATGACAGGAGCACGTCCATATATCACAGATTTGACCGAAATCAGGTTGCAGAGAGCTTTTGGGCTTGCCCCTGACAGCTTGTTAACCTCAGGTTTCCCTCCAAGGGCAATGGAGCGGTTTTTAGAGGAAAACAACTTGGATGGTGAACTTGCCTACTCTGTGGACTTGGTGTGGGAGGTTGAAGACGGAGAGTTCAAGCTGTATTACTTGGGCGATTCAGATGCCACAACACAGACCAAGGAGCATTTGGTGTACAACAGGGAAGTTGATTCCGAAAAAGCCCGATCAGCCCGCGAGCGAGAAAAAGAAATGAAGGTCGGTGGGTTAACTAAAGGGGCGTCTCACGAGGAAGGGGGAATTCCAATGGTTGTAAAGAGTACGGGTCAGCATGTAGAACTTGAGGGTGGAGAGGGAGTTGTTAACAAGCACTCCATGGCAAGCGAGGAGCAATATGATTTTGAAGGCAAGAAAATGACCACTTGTGAGATTGTCAGCCATTTGAATCAGCAAAAGGGTGATGGAGTAGCTTTTTCGTGTGCCTCAGTTGAAGGTGAGCAGTATGGGCAAGGTGGCGATATTCAAAAGGCAGAGCAAGGGGGCGAAGTTTTTGAATCGAGCAGCGGGGTTGTTGTAAGGAAAAAACCAATTGAGTGGGTCTACCAAAAGCAATTGGAGGACGGCTCATGGACACCAATTTCAAAAGACGAGTATGACGGACTTCTCTGACATATCAGGTGCAACTCCGCAAGAGTATCGCGAGAGGTTAAACTATCGCGGGGAGACCTCTCTTCAGGTTGGGGGTGAAATAGCCCCTGAGAAGGTTTTTGGTGGCAAGCATGCAGACAAGCTATTTCACTTACCACAGGAGACTGCTGTGTATGTACCAAGTACGCAGGACGTGGATCAGGTCATTAGCCTTGATCAGATGGAAGATCGGGTCAATGAGGTAAAGCGGTACCTCGCAAATCTTTTTGGCGGTTATACTGCCTCTGAGACCGTGGGTGGATTTGTGGACAGCAAGGGTAATTTGGTCAATGAAGAGGTGGTGAAGGTGACGGCATTTGCTCAGGGCGAGAAGTTTGCTGCTGCCAAAGACAAACTACTGAAGCAGTTGTCCAAGTGGGCAAAAAAGTGGGGTCAGGAGGCTATTGGCTTTGAGTATGAGGGTGATTTGTTTTACGTTCCTGAGTCGTTTGAGAAAGGCGGTGTATTGCTTCGCAAGGGCGGGGAGTTGCCGACAATTAATTGGCGGGCGAAAGTCAGGCATGGCACTTTGAGCCGCAGGAAGGTTCAGCAAATCCGTCAGGAACTTATGGACTTGTTGGCAGAGCGTGGACTTACTCCTGCTGATGCTCAGGCTGTTTTTGGTTACAACCCAATTTTCGATTATGAACTTGGGGGTCAGCGCAACAATCCCAATTCAAAGTATTTCACACGGTAAGCAGCGAAAAGATGAAAAGATACGAGCACATGCGTCCCAATTATGAAGCCTTGACCTACGAATATCGTTTGGAGGATCACACCGAACGCTATGAGTTAGAGTCATGGGAGGAGGCTGTGGACAGGTTCCACAAAATACGTCTTGCTCATCCCCACTCTCACGTGACCATGGCATACCATGAAGCACCTTATTTGGAGGAGTCTATAATCAGTGAGCCACCTGTTTCGATTTCGAAGCCTCGGGTGATGGAGCAGGGAGGTGAGGTAGACTCGCCCAACGAGGTTAAAAAGACCTTGGTCTACAAACTGATGATGCAGTGTATGGGTGATATTGAGGGGGTGGTTATTGACAAGGGTGATTCACACTACCTGATTAAACTCAACCCGAGCATATCAAACGCTGAATCCCTTGAACTGATCGACTGCATTCAGGAGGATGAGCGCATGACGCTCTTCAATGTGTACTCTTTTGCAAATGATCGTTTCATCGAGGTGATTGTAGCCACCGACCCTGAGATGAATGAATTGGTGGAGACCTACTATCAAATGCTTTTGAAGGGTCGCGATTTGTTTCTTGCTCGTCAGGCAAAGAATTTGGGTGCGTGGACAATTGTGCTCACGCAAACAGGAGGCGTGTTTCACGCGGACATGACATTGATTGAGGAGGACGAGCAGGGCAATCCTGTTGCGGCAGCTAAAAACCTGCTTGTGTTTACCGATGAGGCGATCGTTAAGAAATTTTTGAGGGACAATTACGGATATGTACTTGAGGTGATGGCTCAGGGAGGAGTGGTGACTAAGATTGACCGCATCAAAGACATCCCCGCTACGTTTCAGTTGGTAAACAATCGTCCGAGCGTATATGCGGTGCTTGACCGACTTGCCCCCGAGATGGAGGAATGGAAGAAGCAGGTTGGAGGATTGTATGTGTCTTATACCAAAAAAGGGCATCCAAAACGGATTTTGGTCTATGAAGGTGAGGAGCCAACTCCTGACAAGCCTGTGTGGGAGGTTTACCCGAAGACCCAATATATGCGTCGCGGTGGCAATGTAGATGGTTTCAGGTACGCTCGAGGAGGTGAGACCAACCGTTACTTTGTCAGGTACAGTTCGGATTCAAACGAGTACGATGAGTACTTCGGGTTTGGGAGCAACCCACCAGAGATATTCAACGCAAGTAGCATTGAGGAGGCACGTCGTTTAGCCGAGCAGGACGCCCCGCCTAACGCTCGGGTCTCTCAAGTGGCTTTAGCGAGTGAGTTTGCAGATGGGGGTGAGATTGATAAGTTGATTTATGACATTGATGAACTTGCTCGAGGGGGTGAAATTGAAAGCTTGATTGATGAGATTGACAAGTTGGAGCGAGGAGGTGCCATTGACGAGGCAACCGACGACTCTCTTGATGATCTTGAATCGCGCATTGAAACATTAGAGTAATGAAAGAAGAACCGAACATATTCACCGAAAACGCAAAAGGTGCCATTGAAGAAGCTGTGGAGGAGTTGGGTAGCGGGGGTGAAATTTCTCTTGAGGACAACCTGATGTATGAAATGTACATAAAGGAGCCACTTGATGAGTACGAGCGTCGCGTTTATGTTGACGACGATGCGGATGCGGTGGAGGATCACAGGTTCTATGAGTCTATGGATGAGTTTGTGCGATTTATGGCGTCTAAAGGCTTTGAATTGGACTCCGTAAGCAAATCATCGGTTAGCCGCAGTCATTATTTGGATTTCAGCCGTGAACACCCCTCGGGCGAGGACGATCTGATTGAAATACGTTTTTCCGATCATGAGCGAGGAGCCATTGGAGGCGACTCAGACTATGATTATCGAGTCTATACACGTAGCAACGATGAACATTTCAAGAGAATCATGGAGATATTAGCAGAAAAAAGAGAAGATTTTGCCAAGGGAGGCACTACGGGTTCAAAGGGTGCGGAAAAATTCCGTCAGGTAATGCGTGAATTCCGTCAGGGAACCCTCAAGAGCGGAGGAAGCGGCAAAAAGGTCACTGACCGCAATCAGGCAGTTGCCATTGCTTATAGTGAAGCAAGAGAAGTCGAGCCGTACTACGGGTTGTATGCCAAGGGTGG
>CALFYW010000019.1 GCA_937952265.1 uncultured bacterium | reverse complement strand
TCCGCGTAAAAGGTGCTTCCATCTTCAGCTACAATCCCGATCGACACAAGGTCTATGCCTCCCGCCCATTCGATGAATTCCGTGTCAAAAAAGTATTTCATCTCTCATTGTATGTTTTGTTGTTATCGCATTCAAGTTTCTACCTGTAGGATCATACTCTCCCTTCAGGTATGCCGACACCCACCCGTAAAGGGTTTTGTACTTCCAAGAAGAAGGCATCGGGCGTAGTTCGTTGAAGTGGTCTGTTGAAAAGGTCACGTCCACTGATCCACCTAGTAACGAGATTGACCAAACCCTACCATCCACTGTATTATACTGAGCATCCACATACTTCCATGTGCGGTGACGATAAATCTTCGGGTACTTGCGTCGAGCTTCCCTGAACTCAGCATCCGACATGAACCTGCCAAAGCGACAATATTTCTGGATGAACTCCAAAATCTCCGCGTACTGCACGACAGTCATTGGCTCCATGGGTTGTTGACGTTGCTGTTTCATTGGTCTATGGTTTCTATCGAGTTTGCTTTTTTTGGCACTATTGACCGTAAATTAACCGTCCTGTCCCATGGTAACCTGTATGCGCACTCAGGTACAACAAATAGAGACAGCGTACTGTAGTCATCCACTCCAAATTGACGGCTAATGATCACAAAGTCTTTGTAATCGGGATATGACAACTCCTGCCGCCCTTGATTCGGGATACGGTAGGATTCAGCTTCCACCAAATCGCCCACCTGAGGAAAATAACCCGCCTGAATATAAAGCACCTTCAAATAGCGTTCATATTCATCAAAACGATAGTCAGGAAGGACATGATGAAGTTCATGATGAAGCCTGATCTCAAAATTCAGTTCATCCCGATCTATCTCAGGAATCATTTTTCGACACCAATCCTCGCGCTCTATAATGCTCTCATCTTCCCAATGCTTACAACGTCGAAGAGAAAGACGCCCAAGCAACGTACGCACTACGTTGTAATCCGCTCCGCAGAACTCGCAAAACACCACCCCATTTTCTTCTATAAGCCTTCGGTGAATAGAACGGCGTTTACATTTTCGGCACTTCAGGTTTGGTGGGTTTATCCTTCGGACAATCGCCTTAATGATCAGGGGCTTGAAAAACTGAGATATGAAACGGCTGTATCTCACTTCTTTTTGGTGTTTTCCAATACTTCAACGTCAAGCATTCCGTCCAAAAAGGATTCAACTTGTGCCCAATACTTTTGTAATTCGCCCGACCCCGTTTCGATCAAGTAAGTCTTATCTGCGTCGATGGAGTAAATTTTGAATATCCAAAATGTTGCAGGAGCCATCTCACACCATATTTCTACGGTTCCGCGACCCTCAAACTCGACTTTTCCAAGGTGGGTTTTTTCAAGGTGATTGAACTCCTTTGGGGTCTTGAAGCCGTGAAGGTGGAGCCAATTCAGTTCAGCAGGTTGCAAACAGTACAATTCTTTGAAAGGGTTTTCCATAACTGTTAAATTTTGTTCAAGTAATCCTGCGCCATTTTCTTAATGCGCGAAATGTCGTTTTCCTTCATTTTTGGGGCATTCAACGGATCAACAATCCCATGGGATTGTGCTTGTTTCAGTCCTAACATGTCCAATATGTGCGGATCAGAACCGTAGTCTGTCACTAGATAAAGTGCGGTTACCTGATCAGGTTGACCGTCACGATCTACCCGACCAATAAGCTGTTCGTGAACCTTTGGTGACCAATCAAGCTCACCAATGACAACGTACCGACATCGCTTCTGTAACCCGTCGATTCCAATGCCTGATCGGTTCGAAATAATCATCAAATTCGTCTCCCCCTCAATGAACCGCCGTTTGGACTCTCGCTTTTGTACCGCTGACTCACTGCCTGTGTACATTGCGGGGTAATATTTGCCAAGTTCTTCAAGCCAAATGGTATAGACCTCCCTATGCCACCCTGAAAGCAAAACAGGCTCGCCTGAATCAAGCAGTAGCTTCACATACTCAGCAACCGCCCGTGCCTTACCCACCCCCGTGATCTGACGCAAGCGCATATCAAATTCCCGAGCCGCTTGTCCTGATTCGTGAAAATTGCCCTCCAAAACCTGCATAGCAAGGCTGCGGCGCAAATCTTGCTCTTGCTCGACTGCCTGATGGTCATGGGGTACCGTATGAACAATCTGATTGATCGGAGGTAGTTCCCGACCAACGTCCGCTCGCGTTCGCCGAAAGAAAACGTGTTGCTCGCGTAAGTACGTTCCAAGGGCTTTCGGGTCTTTCACCATTTTTCCATATTTGCACCACTCTCTCTCAAACGCCGTTCGATCTCCCAACACATCGGGGTTTATCAACTTCATAATATTGAATATCTCCTCTCCGTAGTTGTAAATGGGACTGTGAGACAAGCCAAGTACATACTCCGTTTCTGCGGTAATTTGCTTTGCTGCCTTATATTTCTGCGACTGATGTCTTCTTAACTCCTGCATTTCATCGAAAACAACCATCCGAATGGGGTTTTGACGCACGAACACATCCACCCACCCGCTCAAGATGCTGTATTTGGCAATGTAAATGTCCGACTCAGGTAATCGATAGGGTTGACGACCGTTGATCAGGTGAACTCGCAAAGTGGTAAACCGCTCTATTTCATCTCGCCACTGCTCGGGTAAGTGCGTTTGTACCACAATCAACGCAGGAAGAGTGCTTGGATCAGTAAAACAGCTAATTGCTTGCACCGTCTTTCCAATGCCCAATTCATCCCCACAGAATATTCGCTTCTTGTTCAAAATGATCTGCTTGCCCCTCGACTGATAGTCCCGAGCCGCCAAACCCTGCTTGAATTCAATCTTCGGTGGCACGTAGTCCTTTGAAAAAAAGTGCTCTATTTTGTCAATGCTCTGATGATGCGACCTTCGTTGACGCTTCAAACGTCCCTGATCTTTTGTTGAAATGGAAAGTGGGTACCGACTCATAAACCAGTCCAAATCAGTCGCCATCCTCGGGGTGTCGTCAAAATAGAAAGGAACTATCTGAGATCGGGCAATCCCTGTAAAAAGTTGCTTCAACCGTATAGCTACGTGTGGCTCCAACTCATCAATGACCCACCGCTTGTCGCTCCTGTCCAAATAGATATGTCCGTACGTCCGCTTTAAAGCCATGCTCTTGCGCATTGTATCACCCGAGCGGGTTTTTTGTTGATCGTTTCAGGGAGTGCCATTGATTTCCATGTGACAAGCACTATACCCGCCACTAAAGGCGACTCAGCGTACCTAGAAAGCTGCCTGTAAATGCTTCTCGGTGAAGCATCACGGTCGCGTTTGCATTCAATAGCAATGCCTTGGGGAGCAAGGTAAAAATCAACTCGATCCAACTTGGAGAGTTGAAATTCAGATAAAACTGTTCCGTCAAACTTTGAGTCGAGCACAGACTGTAACTCTCTCTGCATTATCTTCTCGTTCTCCAAAGACAGCGGAACTGATTGGATCAAACCCACAAGATTATCCATTTGATTGTCTGCTAAAGGCTTTATTATTTCATCCCTGTCGAGCGACATTGTGCTTAGGTAATTTTCATTTCAGAAGGCGGGATCAGCCTCGTTTTTTCTTTTTGCAACTCTTTCACCGCCTTACCTATCCTCAATAACTCCTCCCTGTAAACCTTCTCGTACAACGCCTTTGCCGCACTCTTAGAAGTCACCAAAAACCGAGGGTTTTCTATTCGCTTAAATTCTAGCTTGTAGTGCGGACGAAAAAACATCGAGACCGCGTTGTGTGGAATACGGACGGACGTTTCGCCTGAGTAGGGTATATGCTCCATGAACTCAATGAATTCACCCTGCACAATTGCACGCGGAGTCACGTAGTAGCCCTCGCCGACTGTATAATTCTCTGCCATATTGAGTACGATTTTAGGTCAACACAACAACCCCATTGGCATGCATGTACTTGATCAAGTACAATGGGTATTCCTTTTCCACTGCTGATCCCCGTAAGTTGTTACTACGGGCGAACAAAACAAGTGAATATCTACTGTAGCCCATGGCAAGCGGACGACGAACACCATCCTTTTCACCAATGAGCACATGCATACGGTGCAACACCCTGCTTTTCTGAGGCAGAAAACGGCGCACCCGTCTTTTTAAAGCCCCTCTCATCACGCAACCATATCTGAAGGACACACAAGTACGTCCCCAACCAAGTAATCGGTTGTCGGGCGATCGCTACGCATTACTGTGGTCGCGTTTTGGTTCATTGGAAGATTCCTGCTCTTCCCGTCTTCATTACACACCATCACCCGCCCATCGCTCAATCGGACAAGTTCGATGTACCCGTCTACAATTTTTTGAAGCTCCTCAAGGCTAAACTGTTGACCGTCCTTGGGAGATGCGTTTTCAATAGACCCTGAAGCCCTGTAAATCTTTGTGTCCATACTCGTTTCGTTTTTGGATTTTCGGTTAACGGTCGCAATATAGGGTTATTTTCTAATATAACACCCTACTCTTCGAAAAATTGATCAAATGGATGGTCGTTTGAGAACATATTCAACGTGGAGTTTGGCTCCCGATCGTTTTTTGGTTCCTGCGGTCGGGGCTTTCTCTTTACGTACGGACGAATGTCTTTGGCTAACAAGTTTGTGTACCACCGCTCTCCATATTGCTTGCTCTCAATAACGAAGTCCACTCGGATACGGTCAGCAATCTTATGCTTGGAAAGGGCGTCTTTGAGGCTAAAAGGAACGGAAAACGCCATGTGACGCTTCTTCTTGCCACTGCCCTTGGTCAGTACCAATCGAATCCCCCACGAGTGGTCTGTGATCGACTGTATCAACCCGTGGACTTTCAGGTAGTGCTTTCTGATGTATTTTTCCTTTTCGCTCATCAATTCCAAAGTGCTTCAGCACAAGCATAATCGACACAAAAACCATCGCCGCCCATAAGCCCGAATAACTATGTACCGAACTGCGGCGCATTACACAATCTGCGTTAGAAGCCACGCCAAGGCTGCGGCAACTACTATCAACACAA
>CALFYW010000018.1 GCA_937952265.1 uncultured bacterium | reverse complement strand
TATGGTAATGAGACCGTAAACATTCTCGGTCAATCGGGTGACTTTTCGGCGAAGTTGTACCGAACCGACAATTTCTTTTAGTCTCTATATAAATAAAGGATGCGATTGAAACAGGTGATGGAGGTGACACCGATTGCGTCTAGAAAAATAAAAGAATTATTACTGGCGAATGATAAGGAATACCTAAAGATCGGGGTAAAGACGAGAGGGTGTAGTGGTATGATGTATACGATGAATTACATGGATAAGAGCGAGCGCAAAAAGTTTGACGAGTTAGTGGAGACGGAAGACGGAGCTAAGATCGTCGTCGACACGAACGCGCTGATGAGTATCATCGGGACAAAGATGGATTATGTGAGTGATCGCTTGAAGAGTGAATTCACGTTTGAGAATCCAAACGCAAAATCTAGTTGTGGGTGTGGAGAGTCGTTCATGACGTGAACGCGTTATTCTTCTGTGTTACTCGGACCCACCGTTCTCGCGTTCGCGACGATCTCTTCCAATTTACCCTTGAGTCCAGCGTACTGAAGACCGCAATCTACGAGATTGACACTGCTCGAGCTCATGCAGCAACACAATAAGCACCACATTATCGTGACGTTAAATGGTACGGGTATATGCGCGGCTTTTAATGTCTCCCTCGTCATCCCAAATGGTTTATAAAACATATATAAGAGTAAAAGCCAGCATAACGTCGCGGTAAGCGATACTGTGTTACATCGCCAGTCAGTCATAATTTATTATTTATATATATTTTATTCTGTATGTGACTCGGGTTTAAATGCTACAGCCAATCAGCATTGACGCAAATATGACCATGGCCAAGCGACCGGTTTCAACGTAAGAAACTTTATCAAATTCCTCGACACTCTTTGACTGTGCGACACACCTGTCTACCGAATACATGGATATGGCGGAACATAACACACCCAAACACGCGAATTCGGGACGGTGATATTGTTCGATTGGGTTCGCACCGGATACAATCCAGTTAGCGGTTCCTAGCGTCACTCCATACACGGCACTCTTACCGGCGACGGCTTCGATGACTTTAGCTGGTGTGATTTCCGGTCTAGTAGAGGCACACGTTACGGTTCGTGTACGTTTAGGTAAATGTGGTCTTGCGATTATTCTCGCACGAAGAGGTGTTATCATTTTGTATCATTACGATGAATTCTCTAACTGGTACTTTTGGAAATATCTAACCCGAATCTCGTTTTCATGTGTTTCATAGCGTCGCCTAGACTTGGTTCACTCCATAGAAGCCATCTAGACCAAAACCCCGCCGTCTTCAAACCCGAGATTCCCCAATCCTCGAGTTTGCTCTTCGTCACCCGTAACATGCGCTCGTGTACCTTCTGTGGATCACTGAATTTACGCGTGTCTCCGCCACCGTGTCGTAACACGTAGAGACGCATGCGCATTGGGTTCTTGTGTATGGTATAGTCCGTGTATCCTTTGCCCCCAAAGTCTACATGGTCACCGTCCGGAAATATCACTCTGTACTTCTTATCACGGATCGGACTTTTCTTGAGAGTGACTTTCATTATTATTAACATTTGAAAATTTTTAAAAAAATATTTTTTTTATTTTTGAAACTTTTTTCTTTTAAAAGAAAGTGAAAAAAAAATTATTTTTTTTTCGATTTTCATTTTTGAAAAAGTATGTTATTCATTCATTTTAGAGGAGACCACTTAACAAATTAAGGATATCGGCAAAGTAGTCGAATGACGCACCCACAAAATTACCTTCGTAGTTTCGTCTCAGTATGTTATTGGTATCGTAGATGACGAAGAGAGCAAACAGTGGTACGATTATCTGAGAATACCTCTTACCCGTGAATAGCCTTACCAAAATCAAACCTATGAGACACACGAACAAAATCGACCCGAGCATCCTGAGGTCATACCCGAGCATGTGCGTGATGACACCTAACACAAACATAGTGATGAAAATAGTGACCGCATCGAGCAAAGCCTCCTTTACGTCTCTCTTACCTCGCGTACCCAAGAACATACCCGCGACGGCAGACAAAGCTGTGAAAAGCATGAACCGCGTGATGATGTTCTTCGTAAACGCAAACATGAGAATCGCGACGAACCACGCGACCATGTACGTGAGCGCATTTTCGGCGACAGCCTTACTCATTTTTGGATCTTCTATGGTAGCCTTCGCAAAGCCGTATGTCACGAGTGACTGAAATATCAAGTTTGCGAACACCTTTGATAGGAACATTCTATTAATATACACGTCTAAAATAATTTACTTTTTCAAGAGGAGGTAGTGGTGGTACAAGTGAATACCATTGATGTACAAACCAATGGCGAGTGGTATCAACAAGGTTGGGCGCTTTTTGTACACGGCTGGAAGCGCCATGGCGACGGCGAAAAGAACCATGGTGAAGTAAAGCACTGGTGGTGCGATCAAACCGGTCTGCGTTCTAGTGAGACCCATGAAGAAACGCTTATCGAGGGTGTCGACTTCATCGGTTGGTTCTGGCGCGTAGTATTCCTTTCCTTTATAACCTGGCATTTATTATATATGAAGAAAATATTGAAATATCTCTTAGGCTCGGTTGTCTTAGTGGCGTTCGATTATTTTAAAAATCCAATAGACCGCCTGTATTTCAGCAGACCTCTCAGACCACTCGTGGGTATACGAAACACACTCATAGACATGTTTTGTCATAAACCATTTTATTACCCAAAAGATTACAGTGATTTGTGGATCATTCGATTGTACTACAGAGAACTAAGAGACGCTGTATTGTCGGGTATGAAGGATGCTAAAAAGTACTACTTTCACGACGATGATTCATGGTTTGAAAAGAACGAGAATTACTACTATTACAAAATCGAGGATTTCCCACTCATAAAGAGACGCATAGACAAGATACCACGCGTCGTTGGCGGAGTGATATCCGTGATGGAAGGACCAATGACCATACCACCTCACCGAGCGGAACACAACTTATATCTCAGATACCACCTCACACTTGAGGGTACGAGTACGCTTGATACAGAATACGAAACACACGAACACAAACCAGGCGAAGATTTATTATTCGATCATTCGAGATATCACACGGTTAAGAAGACCACGGATGATAGAAGAATTGTATTAATACTTGATGTTAAAAGATTCTAAATTATGAGATGATGTCTACACACGGCTTCATATGCCTCACACCCACCCACGAGTTCTAATTCTTTCGTGTCTACGATACGCTTCGTAAACGGACCGGGTGTTCCATCATTACACCTCATGCACAACGCTGATAACTTGGTCACGCTATCTGCGACGGGTATACAGTCTAAAATTTCACCAAATTTTTCCTGTTTGTAATCGGCATCGAGTCCCGCGAGTATGACCGTCTTTTTTAGAAACAGACACATTTGCACAAAACCTTTTAGGTTATCAAAAAACTGCGCTTCATCCACAGCGACGACATCCGACTCACAGAAATTCTCATCCAGCAACGTATCCGCGAGTTTGCTCACTTTCAGACATTCGAAATCGACGCCATCGTGACTGTGTATGACTTCTTTTTCTGACCGCGTATCTTTCGACGAGTTTATCACGGATATACGTTTACCGAGGACTTTGTACCTCTTCAGACGTCGGATGAGCTCCGACGTCTTACCCGAGAACATGTTACCTATGATTATTTCGAGACTCATCTTATACGATTTTAGCCTCTTTTGTTTAACTAAGTCAAAATGTAGAGCATCGTAAATCAGACATGATTCACAAGGCTTCTTACAAGGGGAGGGAAGGCGTCTATTTTCAAAAGTCAGGAAAGGTGTGTTTTGAAAATAGAATTTTCGATAGCATCACGGACGCGATTAAATTTTTCGGAAGATAAAGTATGACGAAGATCATCACCGGGAGTTTCCTTATTTGGAAAGGTCTGGACTTGCATACAGATTCTAGGACGAAACATCCACGAAAGGCTAAAAGCAAAGAAATGGCCAAAGTTATATACAACTGTTATGTGTGCAAGGACAAATGCGAAATATATTCACCAGTGGAAGATAAATATGTGAAATGTCGGAGATGTGACGGTTGTCGTATTAAGATGGATAGTACAGATGATTATGATTGGTTTGATTAAATTATATGTAATAATTAAGATGACCCTCACTGATCAGGAAATATCTAAGAAGATTCGCGAGTTGCGAAAAACAAAGGGTCCAGTATACGCACCCCTTAAATATTTCAGAGGGTTGAAGACGCTCAGAGACGTAGAAAAGAGATATGTAAAAATGAAAACGAAAACATACACGAAATTTTCAACTGATAAAGGTGTGAAAACCCGCACCTCTTCGTACACGAAACGATTCCGCGAAAAGTACCCGAACGCGAAATCCCTCCCCGAAATTGCGAAAGCGACGAAGATACCATTGAAGACATTGAGAACCGTGTACGATCGAGGACTCGCTGCGTGGAGAACCGGGCACCGACCGGGCGCTTCTCCACAGGCGTGGGCGTATGCGAGAGTGCATAGTTTTGTGATGAAAGGAAAGACGTATTACACTGCGGATCGGGATCTACTCTGAGCCAAATTCAATAAATTCGCGGCCGTTTTAGCGCCAGGTGTCTTCGCAGTCTTCGCAGTCTTCGCAGTCTTCGCAGTCTTCGCAGTCTTCGCAGTCTTCGCAG
>CALFYW010000017.1 GCA_937952265.1 uncultured bacterium | reverse complement strand
GCTATATTGTATATTTCACCATTTCCACCCTTCTTCCAAACCACATCCACAGCATCAACCACATCATCAACGTGTATAAATGCTCTTTTTACGTGTGCACTCTTTGTACCGTGAATGGTACATTTTCTGTTTTCTTTGAGAAGTTTCTTGAATTTAGGAATGAGCTTTTCCGGGTATTGATTTGGACCATATACATTGTTACACCTAATGATTTTTATATTCATATTGAATGATTCTATATATGAACGAATGACCATTTCGGCCGCCGCTTTAGATGCCGAGTATGGGTTTGTTGGTTTAAGAACGGTTTCACTTTCATTGAATGGTACATCAGTGACACTTTCGCCGTAAACTTCGTCTGTGCTGAAATGAATGAACTCAACATTTGGTAGGTAATGTCTACACGCCTCTATGAGAACGTGTGTACCGTATACATTATCTTTAGTAAACGTGAGTGAACTTTCAAATGAGTTATCCACATGACTTTGTGCAGCGAAGTGAAACACGTAATCAAACTTATACTCGTGTATGAGGTGTTCTATAAGTTCAGCGTTACCCACATTTCCTTTAATAATAACCGCTTTTCCTTCGTGTATGTTTTTAGGATTTGAACAATAATCCATTTTATCAACGGTTACAAAATCAATATCCGGGTATTTATCTTTCATCCGGTTGATAAAATTGGACGCAATGAACCCACATCCTCCCGTGACGAGAGCGGTAGGCATTTAAATATTAGAAATTAGTTGTTTTAAGCTATTTGAAATTTTTTAATAGTTCACACACTCTATCCACATCTTCAATTTCCAAACCATGATGTGCTCCTAGAAGGAATCCGTCCTTCATAATCTTATCCGCATTTTCGAAATCTTGGAGATATTCTCTGAACGCCGGGTGTCTCGTGATGTTACCAGCAAACGTCACACGCGTTTGAACATCGTTTTCTTCGAGGTACTTGACCAATTCGAGACTATCCGGACATTGTAACGGAATCTCAAGCCGGTTTGGTTTTCTTGAATCGTCTGGGAGTGTATAATACTCGGTGTCCTTAAGGTTTTCGAGATATCGTTCAATCATGGTACGCCTCTTCTTGAGGAAACCCTCGAGCTTATCAAGTTGTACGAGACCAAACGCGGCGTTCATTTCGCACGCCTTTAGATGATACCCAGCGACACCATATAGAAATTTCCAATCATACGGAATACCGTCTACGGAGTGATTGAACCTTTCGCTCGGTTCCTCGATGTTATCACCGATTCTACCCCGATCTCTGTACATGAGAGCCCTTTTGAGGTGTTCATCATCATTAAACATAACCATACCACCCACGCCACCAGCTGTGATGACGTGACTCGCGTAGAAGCTTGTGGTGCTTAGATCCGTACATTCAGTCTTCGTGATCGTGTCAGCTGAATCTTCAAATAAAATTACATTTGGAAACGCTTCTCGAATGGCTTTCCAATCCGGTGTATTTCCAATCAAGTTTGGAAGAAGGAGACACTTCGTGTTTTCAGTGACAACCTTCTTCAATTTCTCAACACTTGGGACGTACGTATTGAGTTCTACATCACAGAACACTGGTTTGTGTCCCAATTGAACAATAGGTGCGACTGTCGTTGAAAACCCACATGCCGGTGTTA